>NZ_JBMMUF010000001.1:268455-616268 GCF_049257235.1 Pseudoalteromonas maris | reverse complement strand
GCCCCGCCCATGCCGAACTCAGAAGTGAAACGGAACTGCCGGAAGGCCGGCCCCGACTAGGCGTCCCCAACCGATGATAGTGTGGCATTTGCCATGTGAAAGTAGGTCATCACCAGGCTTCAATTTAAAGAAACCCGCTCTATGAGCGGGTTTTTTGCGTTTGGGGTTTAAGGTTTTTATTTATAAGGTAGGTGCTTTGCACCGACAAAGGATTTTACAGTTAGATTTTGTCGGACCGCCGACAACGGGTTAGAGGAAATGCTTGTCCATTTCCTCTAACAACTCCTAGGACACCCCCACATTTGCTGATGCTTGCGCGTGCTGTGCGGTCAACGCGCACAGCGAAACTCGGCTATCCCTGCCTCGATTCGCTTAACCTGACCATCCAAGGTCAAGTTGTGCTATCCGCCCACCATGCTCAGCGCAAATGTCAGGGGGAGGGTGATACCTGTCAGCTCTTTTCGGGCAGCCTACATTTACGATTTTGATTTTCGGTTATGTTAGGTCGGCCTTTGCCGCCCACTTACCTAGCAAAGGAATTAGCGCCACTCAGAGTATTAGTTAGTTTAAGGATAGCCATAAACAAAAAAGCCGCTATAAAAGCGGCTTAATATAATGATTCATAAGAGCTATTTACTGATCCCAGTAAACTTGCTCTAGGCAATCTTCTCGTTCTGGTAAACCACGTGTCAGGCGAGGCGAATGCTGTACTAGCACCTCGTAACTTGCGCGATTAGCATACTTACTAATTTGCGCCAGTGATGAGTAGGTAATAGCCTCATGATTGTGTTTTGCCGAGTTAGGTACATTGCGCTTGTGGTATTCGTTAGCGCTGATATCGTGCAGCACTGCAGCTAGGGCACAATCACCCGCACCGTTGGTGTTTTTAATGCTGTCAGGGCCACCCATAAACGGAGCAGTGTGACTATAAGCTTTGATCGGCTGTTCACAATCTTGCTTACGCATTGCACGTGAGAACTCATAACGGTTGAAATCTGCGATAGCACCCGGTAGCAGTGGGTACTCCGTTTCACGTTTGAATTGCTCATCAACATAGCCAGCCATGAACATGCCGCGCTCACCTGCGGTACAGATCACAAGATCGACCCAATCTAAGGCTTTATCAGCAGCAAGAAGAGGATCTTCGAAGCCTGTGATAGCTTGCCCTTCTTCTTCGTTCATTGCCAAAATATCAACGTGTTTTTCAACGAACTCCGCCCACCATTGAGGGTCTTGCTCAATGAGGAACTTAGTTCCAAGAGTTAGCACCACGGGAACACCTGCATCATTGGCGAATTTGACCGCCTGCATCGTAGCGTCAGTCATTGTTTCATCGCCTTGTGTGCGCATCAAGTAAGCGCTGATCACCAGTGCTGATGAGTTTTCTATGAGCTCTTGGCTAATTGATTCTGGACGTAGGTGGTTCATTAACCCTGCACTGATTGCAAAGGTGCGCTCGCCACTTTCATCAATTAAAGTGAAGCATCGACCAATAGGCCCGTCAACAGGCTGCAAGTAGTCCAAATCAACGCGACTAGAGGTGTTGCACAAGAAGCGGTAGGCGTAACTACCAATCTTAATGTTCTCACTCATCACACCTAGTAATACAGAGCGATCGTCAGCCAACACCGAATAATTATGCATGGTGTTCCCTATGGTTCCACCGGCAAATTCGTAATCGACCATGTCGTTCAATTTAAGACGATCGTACAAGGCATTGGTAGTGTCACTGTCAATGACCTGAGACATGCCGCGTCGCAAACCAAACTCATCGAGGAAGGCTAAATCGACTTTCGCTTCGATATCGACCACTATCTGATCGATGCCCACGATGTAGCTACGCTTGAGCCGAGACTCAGCGTTGATCTGGTTTGTTAGTGGATCTTTGGCTTCCACTGGAAAATAATGTTTGTGTCTTCGGCGACCAGGAAACTTCATGACTTACCCGTTTTCGGTATCCATAGAACAAAAAAAGCGGCGAATTATATCTTAAATTCGACCCCCACGGCTATGGCAAGGCTTATAAAATTGCAGCTTTTCGCGATATAATTGCCATTTTATTGCAGTTATTTGAGCATATATGACGAAGTTTGACGATCAGTATTGGATGCAAAAAGCCATGGAGTGTGCACAACGTGCTGAAGCTATTGGAGAAATTCCTGTGGGAGCTGTGATCGTTAAAGATAATGAGCTGATCGCTGAAGGCTGGAACCAATCAATCACATTAAATGACCCTTCAGCTCACGCTGAGATGATGGCTATTCGAGCTGCGGGTCAGGTACTAAATAACTACCGACTGATTGATTGTACTTTATATGTCACGTTAGAGCCGTGCTCTATGTGCGCAGGCTTGCTCGTTCATAGTCGAATAGAGCGATTGGTATTTGGAGCGACGGATCTCAAAACAGGTTCAGCAGGGTCTATCATGAATTTGGTGCAGGAGCCGCGTTTGAATCATCAACTCGAGGTGACTTCGGGGGTTTTGGCTGAGCAATGCTCGGAGCAGTTATCTGCATTCTTTCGACGTAGGCGACAAGAACACAAAGAAAGGAAAAAAGCGCGCCAGCGCAAGGAAGAGGATTAAGCCTCCACCGTGCGCAGTTGCTCTAGTTCTGCCATTTGCTGCATTGCAAATAGGCGACGACGCCACAGTATCTTGCTATGAGTGCTGTTTCGTAACACTCGGCGGCGTTTTGCGCTTGAAAATATAGCGCGACGTTTAAAGTTGTGCGTTCTACGACGTTTCAACATACTACTTCTCCTTGAAAGTGAGAGGGGGAGAGCTGCCATTAAAACAAATGGAAGTGACAGTTTTATGGCATTCCTGCTGATTCTTCCGTGGCACTAGCTTGGGTCACATCTAACGCTTGGTTCTCGTCGAGCCAAACTAAGGTGTCATAGTAGCGCCTGATATTATCTACGTAGGTTACGGCGACATCTCCACGCGCATAACCATACTTTGTAGTTCGATAATAACGCTTCTTCACAAGCAGCGGTAGGTATTTTTTAACGTCTGCCCATTTGTCAGGATCTGCACCATCACGTTCTGTGAGAATACGAGCATCGTTTACATGGCCCCAACCAACATTGTAAGAAGCAAGTGCAAACCAAGTACGGTCAGGTTGGGGAATGCGATCAGGCACTCGCTCAATAAGGTAGCGCAAATACTTGGCTCCACCATCAATGTTTTGCTCTGGTTTGAGACGATTCGTTACGCCTACTTGCTTAGCGGTAGGGAGAGTTAACATCATAATGCCGCGCACGCCTGTTGGTGATTTGGCTTTTGGATCCCACATGGACTCCTGATAACTCAATGCCGCTAACAACCGCCAATCTAATTCTTGAGCATACTCTTTAAACCACGGAGCATATCGTGGCAGCGTATCTGCTACTGCTTCGATAAAGGCAAGGGTATTCACATAATTGAAGTGACGTACATGGCCGAAGTATTTTTCTTCTAACGCGTAGAGACGATTGTTTTGCTTTACATCACCAAAAAATTCAATCATCAGTGCGTATAAAGAGTCATCATTATCTTGGCGCATAACCCACGCGATAGGGTCATTTTGAGTAACAGAAAACCCGATACTGAGATTGGGGTGATAGCGCCTAAATAAAGACAATGTATGGGAGTCAGCAATTGAGTAATCAATGTCACCATCGATAATGGCTTGCAGCAACTCCGCTTCATCTAGCTCGTCAGTCTCAGTCCAACTTAAATTAGGGTATTTCTTCTGCATTTTATACAAAGTTTGCGAATGACTTGAGCGAGCCAATACGGTGAGGTTGCCATCAATGTCATCAAAACTACGAGGACGTTTACGGCCCTGCTTGTACACAAGCTTTTGACTGATAGTGCGATAGCTTGGGCCAAAGCGATATTGCTGTGCGCGCTGAGTAGAGTAACCGATTCCTGAGGCAATAAGGTCGAGCGAGCCGTTGTCTAAACGTTGAAACATATCGTTTAGAGAGAAAAAGGGCACAATATCGAGCTCAACTCCCATATAGTCAGCAAAATCTTGGGCGAGTTCGTATTCGAACCCTTGCTCCCCTTGAACACCTTGGTAATAGTTACTGGCACCTGCGAGGGTACCGACACGTAACGTTTTGGTGTGGTATATGTGTTCAAGTTGGGTTGGCTTTTGTGGTTCTGAGCAACCAACAATGACCAAAAGCGCAACAAATAACCCAAGTATTCTCACTACACGCCCCTTAAACCGAAAAATGCCTGAAAGTATCTATGTCAGGCCGTGTTCACCGCCCAATGAAAGGGTCCTTATGAACTAAATTATTTTCTACCTTGATATAACTCTTATAACAAAACCAGTGCTTTACGTCACCTCTACTTTCGCCGAATTCAAGCTCCTTAAAGAAATGCGGACAATCGTCCTTGTCAGACCCCCTTTAACTCGCATTTTAGGCGAAAATAAGTATAATGCGCGGCAACTGTCGTTCAATCCTTAACCCCGGATGATATTACCTATGTTAATCCTGCGTGGTGCGCCAGCACTTTCCGATTTTCGCGTTCAAAAAGTACTTACACAATGTAAGCAAGCTAACCTCCCTGTAACTGATGTGTATGCTGAATTTATGCACTTTGCTGACTTAACATCTGAGTTAAGTGCAGATGAGCATACCAAGCTTGAAAAGCTACTTACTTATGGGCCTCATATTCCAGAGCACGAACCGCAAGGTACGCTGATCTTAGTGACGCCACGTCCAGGCACGATTTCTCCTTGGGCATCTAAGGCAACAGACATCGCACATAATTGTGGTTTAGCCCAAGTACACCGTATTGAACGTGGTATTGCATATTATGTTGAAGGTAACTTGAGCGTATGTGAACTAAATGAAGTTGCAGCGTTATTGCATGACCGCATGACAGAAGCGACGCATCGTTCACTTGAAGATGCAAGTGCGTTATTTACCCATGACGAACCACGTCCAATGTCTTCTGTTGATATCCTTGGCGGTGGTCGTGATGCGCTGGCTAAAGCAAACGTTGAGCAGGGCTTTGCACTGGCAGACGACGAAATTGACTACCTAGTTGAGAACTTCCAAAAATTAGGCCGTAACCCGAACGACATCGAACTATTCATGTTCGCACAGGCTAACTCTGAGCACTGCCGTCACAAAATCTTTAACGCTGATTGGACTATTGACGGCGTAGAACAGCCTAAATCACTGTTCAAAATGATCAAAAATACCTACGAGCAAAACAGCGATAATGTGTTATCTGCATACAAAGATAATGCTGCGGTAATGAAAGGCTCTGTTGCGGGTCGTTTCTTCCCAGATTTCGTAGGTGAGTACACATACCATCAAGAAAATATCGAAATCTTGATGAAGGTTGAAACACACAACCACCCAACGGCTATTTCTCCTTTCTCTGGCGCATCAACAGGCTCTGGCGGTGAAATCCGTGACGAAGGTGCGACAGGTCGTGGATCTAAGCCAAAAGCCGGTCTTGTTGGTTTCAGTGTATCTAACTTACGCATCCCAGGTTTTGAACAACCTTGGGAAAGCAAATACGGCAAACCAGGTCGTATTGTTGAAGCGCTCGATATCATGATCGAAGGCCCATTAGGTGGCGCAGCATTCAACAATGAATTTGGTCGTCCAAATCTACTTGGTTACTTCCGTACATACGAAGAGCTCGTTAACAGCCACAATGGTGAAGAGGTTCGTGGTTACCACAAGCCAATCATGATCGCCGGTGGTTTAGGTAATATCCGTACTGAACACGTACAAAAGGGTGAAATCCCTGTTGGCGCTAAGCTAATTGTACTTGGCGGTCCTGCGATGAACATTGGTCTTGGTGGCGGTGCTGCTTCATCAATGGCATCGGGTCAATCAAACGAAGACCTAGACTTTGCATCTGTACAGCGTGAAAACCCAGAAATGGAGCGTCGTTGTCAGGAAGTTATCGACAAGTGTTGGCAGTTAGGCGATGACAACCCAATCGCGTTTATCCACGATGTGGGCGCGGGTGGTTTATCAAACGCTTTCCCTGAGCTTGTAGACGATGGTGGTCGTGGTGGTATCTTCGAACTTCGTAACGTACCAAACGACGAGCCGGGCATGGCACCGCACGAAATCTGGTGTAACGAATCTCAAGAGCGTTACGTGCTAGCTGTTGCCGAAGAAAACTTCGACCGTTTCGAGCAAATCTGTAAGCGTGAACGTGCGCAATACGCCGTGATTGGTACGGCAACTGAAGAACGTCACCTACGCGTAGCTGACTCACACTTCAACAACAACCCTGTTGACCTGCCGCTTGACGTACTGTTGG
Source organism: Pseudoalteromonas maris (assembly GCF_049257235.1). Lineage (NCBI taxonomy): Bacteria > Pseudomonadati > Pseudomonadota > Gammaproteobacteria > Alteromonadales > Pseudoalteromonadaceae > Pseudoalteromonas > Pseudoalteromonas maris. The sequence continues at coordinate 609,976 of NZ_JBMMUF010000001.1, read as the reverse complement.
GTAAAGCACCTAAGATGCACCGCGACGTAACGTCAAAGCAAGCGCAAGGTGAAGCGCTTGATACAGCGCAGATTACCGTAAAAGATGCGGTTCAACGTTTGCTTCGTCTTCCTGCAATCGCGGAAAAGACTTTCCTTATCACCATCGGCGATCGCTCTGTAACAGGTTTGGTTGCTCGCGATCAGATGGTAGGTCCTTGGCAGGTGCCAGTGGCCAACTGTGCGGTTACAGCTGCGGCGTATGACACTTACCACGGCGAAGCGATGTCAATGGGGGAGCGCACACCTGCGGCACTTCTAAACTTTGGTGCGTCTGCTCGTCTAGCTGTAGCAGAGTCATTAACAAATATCGCCTGTGCTGATATTGGTTCATTGAATAACATCAAGCTATCTGCAAACTGGATGGCAGCAGCGGGTCACCCAGGTGAAGATGCCGGTCTTTACGAAGCGGTTAAAGCGGTAGGTGAAGAGCTATGTCCTGCACTTGGGCTGACTATCCCAGTAGGTAAAGACTCAATGTCGATGAAGACTACATGGCAAGACAACGGTGAAGACAAAGCAGTGACTGCACCTCTGTCGCTGGTTATCTCAGCATTTGGTCGTGTTGAAGACATTCGTAAGACAGTCACGCCTCAGCTTCGTACTGACAAAGGCGAGTCGACCTTATTACTGATCGACCTTGGCGCAGGCCAAAACCGCATGGGTGCATCAAGCTTGGCACAGGTTTATAAGCAGCTAGGTGACAAGACGCCTGACGTAGATAGCCCTGAGCTATTAAAAGGCTTCTTCGACGCGATGCAAGCACTTGTAAGCGAAGAAAAACTATTAGCGTACCATGACCGTTCAGACGGTGGTCTATTCGTAACAGTTGCGGAAATGGCGTTCGCTGGTCACACTGGCGTAACGCTAGAACTAGACGCACTAGCAGGTTCTGACTTAGAAGTGCTATTCAACGAAGAACTCGGTGCTGTGATTCAGGTTCGTAACGACGACCTAGCAGCTGTTAAAGCAGTGCTTGCGGACAACGGCCTTGCGGCATTAAGTCATGAAATTGGCACGTTGAATGATGCGGATCAGCTGATCATTAACCGCGACGGTAATGCTATTGTTGATAACAGCCGTACTGAGCTTCGTCTAGCATGGGCTGAAACGACTTATCAGATGCAGTCATTACGTGACAACCCAGCATGTGCACAGCAAGAGCATGACGCAAAAGCTGATGTAAACGATCCTGGTCTGAATGTGAAGCTGAGCTTCGACATCAACGAAGACGTTGCGGCACCTTACATTGCCACAGGCGCTAAACCTAAGATGGCTATTTTGCGTGAGCAAGGCGTTAACTCACATGTTGAAATGGCGGCTGCGTTTAACCGAGCTGGTTTTGCTGCAATCGATGTGCACATGAGTGACATCCTTGAAGGTCGTTTAACACTAGAACAATTCAAAGGTCTAGTGGCGTGTGGTGGTTTCTCTTACGGTGACGTACTCGGTGCGGGTGAAGGTTGGGCTAAGTCAATTCTATTCAACGACATGGCACGCGACCAGTTCCAGACCTTCTTTGAACGTCAAGATACGTTCAGCCTAGGTGTATGTAACGGCTGTCAGATGCTTTCTACATTACGTGAACTAATCCCAGGCACTGAACATTGGCCACGTTTTGTAACTAACCAAAGTGAGCGTTTTGAAGCGCGCGCGACGCTTGTTGAAGTACAACAAAGCCCGTCTATCTTCTTCAACGGCATGGCTGGTTCTCGTATGCCGATCGCTGTATCACACGGTGAAGGTCGTGCAGAATTTGCTAATGACGCGGCAATTCAAACGGCTGTGAACTCAGGCACAGTTGCGGTTAAATACGTAGATAACTACGGTAACCCGACAATGCAATATCCTGCGAACCCGAATGGTTCACCAGAGGCGATTTCAGGTATTACTTCTACTGATGGTCGTGCAACAGTGATGATGCCACACCCTGAGCGTGTATTCCGCGCAGTGGCGAACTCATGGCACCCAGACGAGTGGAAAGAAGACAGCCCGTGGATGCGTATGTTCCGTAACGCGCGTAAGCATATTGGTTAATGCGCTGTTTACAGTAAAAGCAAAATGAAAAGGCTGCACATGCAGCCTTTTTTATTCGCGGCAGATTCATTTTTACCGTGTTAGTATTGAATCATTGTTGCAGGCTTAAGGAAGGCTATGCTGCGAAAAGTTATCTACTCATTACTCATTATCATCAGTGTGTTCGCTGCGACTTTAGGCGTTGCCTATGTGTATCGCACTGAGATCACACACTCGCTAGCCGAGCACTATCTGGACTCATATGATGCGCAATTGACCTGTGCAGATTGGCATTTAGGGCAAAGGCTATTTACTTTTGAAGCCAAAGAGCTGTGCCTGACTTATCAAGGTTACTCTTTGACGCTTCAAGGCGTTGCGTTGGACTTGGACAAACTTCATATCGAAAAAGCATCTGTTGTCGCCAAGCCCTTAGAAAAAACAAATCAAGCGAGTGCACAGTGGCAAGGTGCGCCACTGGCCTTGTTATTGCCGATTAAACGCCCACTTTTGAGTATAGAATCCGCATCAATTACTTATCCCGGCTTATCTCGTTCAGTGCAATTTGCCATTACAGAGAAGCGCCTTAATCATTTTGATATTCATGGAGATATCTATGGTCAATGGCACCTCAATGACAGCACCATTGCTGTTGATATAAGTATGGCTCCTGATTTTATCGCTGTGCTTGGACAGTACGCCAAAGCACAAAACAAAGAGCTAGAGCGATTGCATGCTGATGTCTCGCAATTGGCTCTCAATGGCAAATTTTGGGGGAATAAGGTCGCGGCAAATGTGACGATGCAATCGTCATTAGCGCTCGCTCATGATGAAACATGTATTTGGCACATGCACAATGGTGGCTCCATTGCTGTGCAATCAGACAACATGCAGCAATTTTCGCTAGATTTGTCAGCACTCACTATCCGCACTGAGCTCCCAGCATGCGCAGCCGTTAACGCATACTCCGGGCATTTGGGCACATTGGTAGATCAGCAGTGGCAAATTGCCTTTGGTGCACCAGTCAGTGCAGATGTAAAAGGCAATCTTGCTATTCCCAGCGTTGAGTTCAAAGCACAGCACGAAGCAGAGCATGCACAGGTGCAGCTTAAAGACATTAACGCGAATTGGCACGGTGCACAGGTGAAAGCAGATTACGAGGCGTCGGCAGCACTCAATGCCTATGGCCAGTTGCAAAGCCAAGGTCGCTTCACCCAAGATTACGTAAAAGGAGAATTTGCAGGCGCGCTTCTGGCTCCCAAAGACGTTGCACTATCAGCCGATGTATTGCACGCCAAGGGGGAATTTTTACATCAACGTACAGCTGATACTCAGTTGCACGCAACATTGCGCACTGATGAAGTCGACGTCGATGACCTTAATATAGAAAAACTATCTGCATCGGTGAATTTAATTATGTCTGCACAAGGTCATCTTAAAGGGGATGTACAGACCAATATTGCAAAGCTCAATCATGCTTTATTCAACGCCTCTGGGCTCGAGCAGCATTATGATATCGTTGCGTTTATCGGTGATGGCCGCAAATCGGGGCAGTTTGAGGTGAAAAGCCATGTGGCCCGCGCACAGGTTAACACCCTCTCTTTGGCTGATGTATCAATTACCAGTGACGTAACGTTGAATCGCACTGTTGAGGGCAGTCACCTTGTTAACTGGCAAGGCGTTCAAGTGTTGGCGAAGCATAATTTTGATAAGAATGATGCGCCAGTGAGTGTGATCATCAACAATACCCCTTTGACGGCATTTAGCCCGCTTGTGATGCAGCTCAAACCTGATGTTACCCTGATTGACGGTACGGTATCATTTTCGTTGCAAGGGGATGCAAAATTGGCGCGCTATCAATACAGTGGTGAGGTGAATAATGCTGATGTTCTTTATCACAATTACCTAGCTAAAGACTGGTCATTTGCACCAAAAGGGCAATTAAGTTCAGGCACTCTTCAGCTCGATACAACTAAGTTTACCTTAAGTGAATTACGAGCTGGTACCGTACTTAGTCAGATTGAAGGGTATATTGGGCTCTCTAATAGCGATGTATTTATTGCCAATGTGAGCGCCTCTGTACTGGGCGGTAACGTACAATTGGATAAGGTGTTTTTACCAAGTGCTAGTGTGAAAGCTTCATCATCCTTTATTGAACTCGACGGTATAGATGCCAGTAAACTGATAGCGCTCGAGCCACAGCAAGGCATCAAAGTGAGTGGTTTGCTCGGAGCTAAACTACCGGTTACATTGAGTGTTGATGGTGTGACAATTGACAACGGAAAAGTCTACTCGCAAGGTGCAGGTAAGCTAACAATCGACAACAACGCAGCCTTTGATGCTGTTAAAGCGCAGCAGCAACATTTAGGGCCTATGCTTGGCATGTTAGAAGATTTAGATATTCACGATATGCAAGCGGATGTTAATTTAGCACATGATGGTTGGCTCAATATGGCGATGCGTATTAAAGGTGAAAACCTTAAACAAAAACAGCCAGTTAATTTTAACTACAACCATCAAGAAAATATTTATACTCTCTTTAAAGCATTGCGCTTAAGTGATGAAATCACTAAGAAAGTAGAGCAAGAATATCAATCAAAGGAGTAAGTTAATGAGCGCGCGATTACAGGTGGCTCTAGCAGCAGTAGTAATGTTGTTAGCACTGTCAGGGTGCAGCCACAAAGTTGAAGTAGAGGCTAAAGAGCCAATCACCATTAACTTGAACGTAAAAGTCGATCATGAAATTCGTATCAAAGTTGATAAAGAGTTAGATGAGTTATTCAGTGACGACAGTGAGTTGTTTTAGGGGGCAAGATGAAGACATTTAAATGGACAAGTTTACTAGCAGCCGCACTCATGGCATTCAATGCATTGGCGTTATCACTGGATGAGGCTAAAGCTCAGGGGATTGTAGGTGAAACCACCAGTGGTTATTTGGAGTTAGTCCAAGGCAATAAAGACGCCGAAGCCCTGATTGCGGATATAAACCAAAAGCGCAAAGCTAAATATGAAGCGCTGGCTAAAAAAAGCGGTATTACCCTGTCGCAAGTAGAAACATTAGCAGGTGCTAAAGCCATCGAAAAAACGCAAGCGGGCCATATGATTAAAGTCGATGGTCAGTGGCGAAAGAAATAGTTTAATACTACAAAAGGATGGAAAGCTTACGAGCCATTTTTATCAAGTAAGTAAAAGTAATATTTTTAATAAAAAGATAACCGCATTAAATTCAATCGGTTATCTTTTTTTTGTGCCTTCACCCAATACAGCCTTGACTGGCAGGGCCACTTTTATGGCCTAGACTACAAAGTCAGGAAAGGGCGCTTCTAAAGCCTCCCAGCATCACGGACGAATATAACAAGAAATGTAGTACCCCACCTCACAATAATGGATATGGAGAAAGGACATGAAACCTTTACATCTCATAGGCGTACTGCTTGTCTCTGCGTGTTGTTTTAGCGTTCAAGCGGGTAATAATAATGGCAATGGCTCTACACCTAATGGCCAACCTTTCAAACATTTACAGGAGCAAATAGACCAGCTTAATGCCGATTTGGATGAACTAGCACAGAGCACAGGAGAGTCAATTGCATCCTTGGAAGCGGATGTGATGTCATTGCAAAGTGCTGTAGCAGATTTACAAAGTCAAATCGATGCGAATGATGCCGAGCTTGCTCAGCTACAAACCGACACCGACGCTAACGCCGATGCGATTGCCGCACTTGAAGCAACTGCAACATCTTTACAAGAACAGCTAGATCAACTTGGAGCAGAACTTGCCTCTAAACAGGATATTCTTGATGGTGCGTGTGCACCGGGTTACTCACTAAGAGTTATTTATCCTGACGGAGGCTTTTTGTGTGAATTCGATAATAGCGACTCGCCACAACGTTTTGTAGTCAGAGCAGGGCCTTATGTTCCTGTCAGTGGGTCAATTTTAGTTATGCGTCGCGCATATTCAGGAGCGTGTCCTGCTGGCTTCTTCCCTGTCAGTGGCCATTCATTTATGCGCAGAAAAGGTAATACATTTAATGTAAATATCAGTGAAAGTAGTCGTTATAGCAAAGGCTGGCAGGTGTTCTTCTCCCGCGCTTATGGAAATAGATATGTTGGTCAATATGTACGCGCAGTGATGACGTGTATGAAAACACTCAACTAACTTTGTTGATGTGGTAAATAAAAAACAGCGCATTTAAGCGCTGTTTTTGTATGCAAAAGAAAATAGATTTAGCTGGTTAAGCAATCTGGCGCTCAGCTAAGCTGAGTTCCATCGTGGCTTTGAGTAATCGATAGAGATTAATTGATGCATCGATTTCTTCTTTACGGTTAGTCAGAGACTCAATGTTCAACCCTAAAGGTACGTCTAGGTGGGCGCAGCTACGTAGGATCAAATCAAGATTCTCACGGCAGATACGCACTGACTCGCTGAGGGGGTTTTCGGCATCTAGCATGCGGTATTTGGTTGCCTCAGGCACAGAAATTCCCAACCACTGCATAAACTCAAGTGTCTTTTGACCACCACATGGAGTGAATGTCAGAATAATGCGCTTAGGTTCTACACCTTGTTGGCGACAGCTGCGTGCATAACTGGTGATTAAATCAATCGTTGCTTGGGCGTTATATACCGCCTGCGAGATGAAAAATTTACATCCTTGAGCTGTTTTGATCAGCAAGCGCTCATGCTCATTGCCTTTGCTAGCATGGCGCTCGGCAATGGTAACGCCGCCTAAAAAGAAGTTATGCTGGTGCTCGCCAATTTGGGTATAGGCATCATTTAAGCTCAGCTTTACATCGCCATGGGAAGATGGGCTGCCCACCAAAACAAGGTTGTTGAGAGTGTGCTGTTCATGCGTGTCATCTAACCACAGATTAAACTCCTCAGCACTGCGCTGTGCCACACTTTTATAAGTGATCACATCTAGCTGTGATAAACGGCGCAATAAGCCGCTGTAATGGCGAGGGTCTATGGTCTCTTTAAACGGAAATGGACGCGGTGCGCTAATGCGGCTGCTCTCATCTTGGATGTCATACACCACGACACCGTCATACTCAATCTCATGCAGCCGGCCTAATAGCTTTTCAGCAATCGCGCGTAGCTTTATATCATCGGTATCGACTTTTGGTGGTGTGGTACCTATGAGGTACACCCCTTGGCGGGGATCCTCAATTTTCTCTTGCAGTGTTAGCGCCATGATCCTCATTCCCAGTGGCAGTTAATGAAATAACTATAACAGCCATTTAGACGTCTAAATAGCTTTTTGTTATGAAACATACTCAATTAACTTGAATTTGGTTCACGTTGCTGGCGCAAGTTATGAGTCAAAATGTGCGTGTTTACGGGCAGAAACATTTGTTTACAGCAAATTTGTCGCAGCCTTAACGCGGGATGGGTGAATTTATTGCATAATGTTGCGGATAAAAATTACATACCAATTAGACAACAAAGGATAGGAAGATGAAACTATCAGTGATTGCATCGGGCATTGCATTGGCTCTGACGCTTAGTGGTTGCCAAAGCACGCAGCCTTCACAAAATACAGTTGCGCCATCCGCGCAGCAAAGTAATAAAGTGTTCGCACAGGATTATGTATTAGAAGAGTTAGACAATGGCCTACGCGTGATGGTTGTTAAAACAGACTATCCTGATGTAGTGTCATTGCAAATTCCGGTCTCAGTGGGCTCACGTAACGAAGTTGAAGAGGGCAAAACAGGTTTTGCACACTTCTTTGAACACATGATGTTTAAAGGCTCTGAGAAATTCCCAGAAGATGTTTATGCAGACATCATGAAAAACTCAGGTGTAGATAATCGTGCGTATACCACTAATGACTACACCAACTACCACTTAAACTTTTCTAAGCAGCACCTAGATAAAGTGTTGGAAGTGAAAGCGGATGTATTCCAAAACCTCAGCTACACCGAAGAGCAATTTAGAACCGAAGCCCTGACGGTAAAAGGTGAGTACCTAAAAAACAACGCCAGCCCAATTCGTAAATTACTTGCTGCTGTGCGCAAAGAGGCGTTTGATACTCACACCTATGAACACACTACCATGGGTTTCTTTGAAGATATCGAGGCGATGCCAGATCAAAGCGCCTACGGTAAAACCTTCTTCGAGCGTTTTTATAAGCCTGAATATGTGTCATTGGTCATTGTCGGTGATGTAGACCCGCAAGAAACCATCAACATGGTGAAGAAGCATTGGGGTAACTGGCAACGTGGTGATTACCAAGCAGACATCCCTGTTGAACCAAAACAGATGGCACCGCGCTATGTACATGAACAATATGAAGGGTTGCCGGGTCACTGGTTGCTGGTATCGTACAAAGGTACCCAGTGGAACCCTAACACCAAAGATAGAGCGGCTTTAGATTTACTGTCACAAATATACTTCTCTGAGAATTCTGAGCTTTATCAGCAGCTTGTGGTGGAAAAGCAAATCGCTTCGCAAATGTTTACTTACAACCCTGAGACCAAAGATCCGGGCCTACTACATGTATTTGTGAAAGTGGATAACGAGGCAGACTTGAGCGTGGTGCGTGATGCTATTAATGACACCTACGCAACAGCACGCACTGAGCTGGTAGATGAAAAGAAACTCGCAGCGTTAAAATCAAATGCCAAATATAGCTTCATTAATAGCCTTGATTCATCACAAGCAATCGCTTCTACACTCGCACGTTATATGCATTTTGAGCGTGATCCAGAAGTGATCAATGCCTTATATCAAAGTGCTGATAGCGTATCGAGCGAAGATATCCGTGCTATCGCTAACAAATATTTTGTTGATAACAACCGTACCACAGTGACAATGTCGGCACTTGATAAGGTAGCAGGCTTTGATAAAGAGATTGCACTTGACGTTCGTGTGGCAGAATTAACCAACACACCAAAAGAGCAACTGTTTACGGTACTAGATAAAACGAACAGCTCTGCGCTGGTGGATGTTAACTGGTTATTCTACACAGGTGCCGCCGCTGATCCACAAGGTAAAAAAGGCCTCGCCGCGCTCACTGCAGCCATGCTTGCCAAAGGTGGCAGCCAATCAATGAGCTACAAAGAAATTCAAAAGGCGCTGTATCCTATTGCTGGCAGCTTTAGTTATCAAATCGATAAAGAAATGATTTCATTGCGTGGTCGTATTCACAAAGACAATGCACAGCAATGGTATGACTTGGTAAGCGAACAACTTCTAAACCCTGGGTTTAGAGAAGACGACTTTGCCCGTTTGAAAAAAGAATTGATCGATGGGATCAAATCAGGCCTTAAAGCATCAAATGATGAAGAACTCGGCAAAGAAGTACTCTATGCAGAGCTTTACCAAGGCCACCCATACGGAAACTATAACTACGGCGATTTATCTGACTTAGAAGCACTGACATTGGATGACGTTAAAGCATTCTATGCAGCTAACTTTACTCAGCGTAATTTGCATGTTGGTTTAATTGGTGCGCTGCCACAGCAACTAAAAGCACAAATGATGACTGATTTACAGTCCCTGCCAGCAGGTGACAAAGCGCGTTTAGATATTCCAGATGCGCCACAGCTACAAGGTCATCACGCAACTATCATTGAGAAAAGTGCAAAATCTACCGCGGTATCTTTTGGTTTCCCAATAGACACAACACGTTCTAGCAAAGACTGGACGGCATTGTGGCTAGTACGCTCGTTCTTGGGTGAACACCGAAATTCAAACGCTAAACTGTTTGAGCGTATTCGCCAAGTACGTGGTATGAACTATGGTGACTATGCTTATATCGAGTACTTCCCTCGCGGTATGTTCCAAACCAAGCCGGATGCCAACTTGGGCCGTTCTGAACAAATCTTCCAAGTGTGGCTGCGTCCGCTGCGCTCAAATAACGATGCGCATTTCGCAACGCGCACGGCATTATTTGAGCTTGATAAGTTGATTAATCAGGGCATGAGTGAAGCCGACTTTAATGCGACGCGTAACTTCTTAATTAACTTTGTACCGCAACTTGTTGCAAGCCAGAATCGTCAACTAGGGTATGCGCTAGACAGCCAATTCTATGGTATCGATAACTTTGCTGATATGGTCCGCTCGCAGTTAGAAGCCTTGAGTGTTGACGATGTAAATCGTGTTATTCGTGAAAACTTACAAACCGACAACATTCACTATGTGTTTGTCAGCGGTGATGGTGAAGACATGAAGCAACGTTTGGCAAGTGAGCAAGTATCACCACTGAAGTACAACACAGAAAAACCAGCTGAGCTGATTGCTGAAGATAAGCAAATCGAAAGCTACAAGTTGGCGATTCCAAGTGAAAATATCAAGGTTGTGCCACTAGAAGACGTGTTTAAGTAAATACCGCATTAAGCACAAAAAAGCCGCTCAATGAGAGGCTTTTTTATGTTAATTAGGGCAATAAGTTGATTCCACTGCGTAGCTTACAGTGTGGCCAACTAAGTAACTATTCGCTATGTAATTACTAACAGTGCGTTCGCACCACTGCATGGCATCCCCTTGGCTTTCATATCCCTTCCCAGGAGCGTTCCAGCATTGTGACAGGTCTTTATCTCTGTGAGAAGCCAATATCGCACTAGAGCTCGTTATTTTACATGATGAGTAGGTGCTTTTTGCTGAACCATCTGAATTAGAGCCACCACATGCAGTTAGAGTTAACAAGGTTGTTATAAATAATATTCTTCTCATTTTATTCACCAACCTCACTTCTATAGTTTTCTGATATTACAACTCTACTATTGCATGGAACCACAAAGTATTCGTGCTCAATATTTTCAAATATAATCTCTAACTCTAAATATCCATCACACTTGCTTGAAAGCCCTGAAAAGCTTACAAGGGTGTGATTTACTCCATGGATGCTTAGTTTAATCAATTCCGGCGAATAGTTTTGAATAGATAAATTTTCAAGGTCTGTGTTTGTCACGGTTATATGCTCAATCTGCGAAGCTGGGTTAGCAGCGAAAACTGATGCAGACATAATTAGCGGTAGTACTATCAATGGTATTGGTTTCATATTTTTCCCTATTTTAATGAAACAAATTTATGTTGGCAGGAGCAATTGATTAGACACCCAATTAATTGGAAAACAACGCGTTACTGTCTGATCTCAGCTTCCTTGCCGATGAACACGGTTTATACTATTGATTTATGTTATTTCTTCTTTGCTTTGGCTTTGGCCTTTTTGCGCTTGGCTTTCATCTTTTCAGGGTCTTTTTTCTTTTTAGGCGGCAGCTTGGCTTCTTTGTGTTGCGGCTCAAGTCCCTTGATTTTTCGACGTTTCAGCACTTGATCAGTGTAACGCTCTACCTTACCAACCATTGCTACTTCATGGGCTTCCACTAAAGAGATTGCTGTACCTTTTTTACCTGCGCGGGCAGTACGACCAATACGGTGTACATACACATCAGCACTGCGCGGCATGTCAAAGTTGAACACATGGCTAATGTCGCTTACATCAATACCGCGCGCAGCAACATCTGTGGCGATAAGGATCTTAGTACGGCCACTGTGGAAGCTAGCCATTGCCGCCATACGCTTGTCTTGTGGCATTTCACCGCGCAACCACGTGGTTTTGATGTCGTGGGTGTATAGCTCGCCCACTAACTTCTCGAGACGCTCGCGGGTTTTTACGAACACAATCGCTTTTTCCACGTCTTCTTGTTGCAACAAGTGCACGATCATTTTGAGCTTGTGATCATAATCATCAGCGAGGTGAACCCACTGGATAATTTTTCCACGCTCACGACGAGATGGCGAAGCTTCAAGGTGCTCAGGGTCGTTCAAGATGCGTTCTGAGAACTTGGCTACGCTGTCACCTTCGAGTGTGGCTGAAAACAGCATACATTGACGGCGGTTTTTCGCCTCTTCACAAATGCGTAGCATTTCTTTGCGAAAACCCATGTCTAACATGCGGTCGGCTTCATCAAGAACCAGTAGCTCTACGTCTTCAGCGTGGAAGTTTTCGGTGTCTAGGTATTCCATTAAACGCCCAGGCGTAGCGATTAGAATATCGTTATTTTTTTCAAAAATTTCTTTATGACTGCCATAGTTAATACCGCCGGTGACCACACCAATTTTAAGGTGCGTTTGCGTTGCTAGCTTTTCACATTGTTCGTGTACTTGGTAAGCAAGTTCGCGTGTTGGCGTCATGATCAAAACACGAGCAAAACCTGGGTTACGGCGAGGGTGATCAAGCAAGTATTGAATTGCAGGGATCAAAAACGCGGCCGTTTTACCCGTACCTGTTGGTGCACTGGCTAGTACATCTCGTCCTTCCAAAGCGGGTGGAATTGCCAGCTGTTGAATGCTGGTTGGTTGAGAAAAACCAAGTGAATCAATGGCATTAAGTAGTGCGTTATCAAGATCAAAATCGGCAAATTGCATAAAGGAGTCAAAATGATGGACAATTAGGGCAATTATACGTTGCATACATATAAACACAAAGGTCTAAAGTGGCAGGTTTTCAGTTTAAGCAGTTTTCTATTGCACAATGCAGTACCGCGATGAAGGTATCAACGGACGGGATCATGCTCGGTGCTTGGGCTGATGTAAGCGGGGCGATGCGTATTTTAGACGTGGGCACAGGGACTGGACTGTTGGCATTAATGTGCAAGCAGCGTCAACCAAAGGCCATTGTAGAGGCCATTGATATTGAGCAAGACGCGTATCAGCAAGCGCGTGACAATATAAAACACAGCCCGTGGCCAGATATTTGTGTTGAGCACGTAGATGCGCTCAATTATCAAAACAATCAATCATTTGATTTAATTATTACTAACCCGCCGTATTTTGATGATGCGCTTAAAGCAAAAGACAGCAAACGAAATCTTGCCCGCCATACTGACTCGCTTGGCTTTGCTGATTTAATTGCGTTGTGGCAAAGAGTGGGCAGTGCTAACTGTGAGATGGCGGTCATTTTGCCAACTGAGCAGGCGCAGAAATTTACCCAATTGGCATGTCTTGAAGGAGCGTATCTTAAACGTCTGTGTGAGGTGAAAACAACGCCAAGCAAGGCGGTAAGTCGATGGTTAATGCAATTTAGCTGGCAACCATGCGACTGTGATAAGCAGCAGTTAGTGATTCATGCAGGCGCTGATTATTCACAGCAGTATCAGCGCCTATGTAAAGAGTTCTATTTGAGGTTTTAGAGTTTAAAGATCAGCATACTCGGTCATAATTTGTTCGACCCAAGAGGCAATACGATCATCACTTTTGTCATATTGACTGTCTTCATCAAGCGCTAAACCAACAAAATGAGCCCCATCGTCAGTGAGTGCTTTAGACGCTTCAAACTCATAGTCATCGGTGTTTGGCCAGTAACCGATAAACTGCACGCCTTGGACTGCAATTTCATCGTGCAGCATGCCAAGTGCATCTTGGAACCACTGCCCATAGCCTTGCTGGTCGCCCATGCCAAACAACGCAATCACTTTGCCAGCTAAGTTAACATCTTTAATGTCGTCCCAGTGCGATTCCCAATCTTCTTGAATCTCACCGAAGTCCCACGTTGAAATGCCAAAAATGACGAAGTCATAATTTTCAGCTGTTTTGAGCGGTTCGTCTTTTATATTGAATAGGTCAATGACATCAGCACCGATAATATCGCGTATTTTCTCAGCGGCGATTTCTGTGTAGCAGGTAGTTGAACCGTAAAATAAGCCAATCTTCATTGTGTTCGCATTGCTAGTGACTAATAGGGCGAAGTCTAACGTATCGTGCCTTGAGTATCTATCTGATATGATGGATTTAGTACAACGAACACACGGAAAATTGTGACTAAGCCTCAGCCACACCCAGATAATCATCAGCATATCGAGCTTTTCCTTGATGCGCTGTTTCTTGAAAGCGGCTCAAGTGAGAACACCCTTGCAGCGTATCGCACTGATCTCAGTAAATTCAGCGATTTTATCGCCCCAATGGATTTGCTGGTGGTAGAGAGTAACCATGTAGAGCAGTACCTTGCGTTTCGGGTCGATAAAGGTTTTAGCCCTCGCAGCACAGCGCGCACAATCAGTGCGTTAAAACGGTTTTATCAACATCTGATTCGAGAAAAACAGCTGCGTATTTCACCAATGGAAACCATTTCTCGCCCTAAAGCGGGGCAATCTTTACCGAAAACCCTCAGCGAAGCGGATGTGGAAGCGCTGCTCAATGCCCCTGATTGCGACGACCCAATGGGCGTGCGAGACAGAGCCATGCTTGAGCTGCTTTATGCCACCGGTTTGCGTGTCAGTGAGTTGATTGGTTTGCGCATGGAGCACATAAATCAAAATCAGGCCGTGGTGTTTGTCAAAGGTAAAGGCGGTAAAGAGCGGTTGGTGCCAATGGGTGAGGAAGCACTCGATTGGTTAGCGCAGTACTTAAAAGTCGGCAGACCGGCACTTGTAAAGCATGCGACCGATTTTGTATTTGTTTCTAAACGCGGCATTGGTATGACGAGGCAAACATTTTGGCATCGCATCAAACACTATGCTATGTTGGCGAACATTAAATCAGATTTGTCACCGCACACGTTACGACATGCGTTTGCCACACATTTGCTAAATCACGGTGCAGATCTGAGGGTAGTGCAAATGATGCTAGGTCACAGTGACTTGTCGACAACGCAAATTTATACCCATGTGGCTAATGAAAGGTTAAAATCGGTACATCAAGCGCACCATCCACGAGCTTAGTAACACTAGCGTAAAGCTTATTGCTTGGCAGGAAGAAAGCGTGTATTTCACTCACCTACATGGCTGTTGTGAATTTTACCCTTGTTGTACGGTCTACTGAATATATAAGTAGCTTTAGAGAATTATAAGTATGAAAAAATTAGTTATCGCATTGGCAGTTGCCGGTGTTAGTGCTGCAACCAGTTATCAACTTATGGCAGAACAACCAGCAGCTGCAAATATGGTTGAGCAAGTAAGTGACGTTCAACAAAAGTTGGCGGCTGTAGGGATTAATGTAAAGCGTCTAAACCCAAGCCCAATGGCCGGTGTACAAGAAGTAATCACTGATAAAGGCGTATTCTATGCCAGTGCTGATGGTCGTTATTTAATGCAAGGCACATTGATTGACTTACAAGAGCGTAAAAACTTAACCGAAGCAGCGCTAAGTGGTGTACGTCTTGATGGCGTAAAAGAATATGAAGATTCGATGATCGTCTACAAAGCTGACAATGAAAAAGGCAAAATCACGGTGTTCACAGACATTACCTGTGGCTATTGCCGTAAGCTACATCGCGAGCTAGACGATTACCTTGAAGCAGGTATTACAGTGCAGTACTTAGCATTCCCTCGCGGCGGTTTACGTGGTGATGGTTACACTGATCTGATGAATGTATGGTGTGCAGCTGATAAGCAAACAGCACTTACCGAGGCCAAAGCAGGCACTAAACCTGAAGCCGTTGAGCAGTGTAGTGCCCCTGTTGCTGAGCATTACCAGCTGGGTCAAAGCTTCGGTATCAGTGGTACGCCGGCAATTATCTTGTCTGATGGCAGCATGATCCCTGGATATCAGCCTGCTGCGGCAATTAGCCACACAATCGATCAGCTTAATAACAAATCATAATTGATAATTTAGGGGCCTGTTGTGACTGGGTATAACCACAGTGACATCAGGCCTTTTTTATATGGAGTCTAGCCTTGCAGGCGA
Organism: Pseudoalteromonas maris; assembly: GCF_049257235.1. Classification (NCBI taxonomy): domain Bacteria; kingdom Pseudomonadati; phylum Pseudomonadota; class Gammaproteobacteria; order Alteromonadales; family Pseudoalteromonadaceae; genus Pseudoalteromonas; species Pseudoalteromonas maris. Next base: position 594,301 of record NZ_JBMMUF010000001.1, on the reverse strand, counting down.
AAACCACTATCATCGCGCGCAAGCGAGTCGATGACAGCCACTTACACCCGCAATTACACCCAGTGATCCGCCAGATTTATGCATCGCGCGGTGTTGAACATGCCACACACATAGACAACAGCGTCAACACCTTGCATGACTTTAGGTTATTCCAAGATATAGACAAAGCCGCAAAGCTACTGTTTGAAAGCCTTCAAAAACAAGAGAAAGTACTTATCGTTGGCGACTTTGATGCCGATGGCGCAACCAGTACCGCGACTCTCATGCAGGGCTTGCGTATGTTTGGCTTTGTTAACCTCGATTATTTAGTGCCTGACAGGTTTAACTTTGGTTATGGGTTGAGTGTTGAGCTAGCCGCACACATTATTGCTCTGCAGCCTGATTTGGTCATTACCGTAGACAGTGGGATTTCCTGTATTAACGGCATTGCCAAGGTGAAAGAGGCAGGCATCAAGGTGCTGGTTACAGATCACCACCTCCAAGGTGAGCAGCTACCCAACGCCGATGCCATCGTTAATCCAAATCGTCATGATTGCCAATTTCCATCAAAATCGATTGCTGGAGTGGGGGTGGCCTTTTACCTGCTTATCGCCTTTCGTCATGCACTGCGAGAAGCCAATTGGTTTGCTGAACATAATTGTGCTGAACCCAACCTTGGTAACTTGCTCGACCTTGTAGCCCTTGGCACGGTTGCCGATGTTGTGGCTCTTGATGCTAATAACCGTACGCTCGTTCACCAAGGGCTAGCGCGCATTCGCGCAGGTAAGACTCGCCCAGGTATTGAAGCCCTTATTGAAGTAGCCAAGCGTAATCAAGCGCGCCTCAGTGCGAGTGATTTTGGTTTTGCTCTGGCACCTCGCCTCAATGCAGCAGGGCGTTTAGATGATATGAGTTTGGGCATCGCGTGTTTGTTGTCTGCGGATATTAATAATGCACGTCGTATTGCTTATGAACTTGATGGCCTCAATGCTGAGCGCAAGGAAATTGAGCAAGGCATGCAGCAAGAAGCCCAAGCAGCACTGGCAAAGCTGTCACTCGGGAGCGAAAACGCACCCGATGCACTGTGTTTATATCAGCAAGATTGGCACCAAGGTGTTATCGGTATTTTGGCAGGGCGCTTAAAAGAGCAACATCATAGGCCAACTGCGATATTTGCTCAGGGTGATAATGGCCAGCTAAAAGGCTCTTGTCGCTCCATTGAGGGCGTACATATGCGTGATGTATTGGCACACATAGATGCTGTGCACCCGGGTCTGATAGTTAAATTTGGCGGTCACGCCATGGCCGCGGGCCTGAGCATTGTTGAAGAGCGATTTTTGGAGTTTCAGCGAGTATTTTGTGCCGAGGTTGCCAAAGTACTTACTGATGAAGCCAAAGAATGTGTGTTACTGACCGATGGTGAGCTCCCCGGTGATTGCTTCACCCTTGAGTTCGCCGAATTATTGCGCCAAGCAGGACCATTTGGTCAGCATTTCCCAGAGCCGGTATTTGAGCATACCTTTGAACTACTGCAACAACGTGTGGTGGGTGATAAGCATCTTAAATTGGTGTTGCGCCACCAAAGTGGTCGCGTGGTGGATGCCATCGCTTTTAATATCGATGTGCGGGCGTGGCCCGATACCCAAGTGCAATATGTGCATTTGGCGTATCAGCTCGATATCAACGAATTTCGTGGCCAATTTTCGCTGCAATTAATCGTCAGAGAAATGCAAAAGCGCGCGAAACCTTCTAGCGCAATAAATTTGTACTAATTCGTATAAAAGCGCTAATAAAGCGAGCAATTATTTGCTAAAATCGGGCGCTTTTATTGACGCGCCTAATTTGCATCGGCGCGATGACCATTTTTGCGGAGTAACATGCATGTTTGAAGTGAATCCTGTGATTAACCAAATCAAGGAAATTCGCGAACGTACTGAGCTTCTTCGGGGGTATCTTTGACTACGCTCACAAAAAAGAGCGTTTAGAAGAAGTGAATGCCGAACTCGAAGACCCGGCGGTATGGAATGAACCTGAGCGCGCACAAGCGCTTGGTAAAGAAAAATCAAGCCTAGAGGCCATTGTTGAAACCATCGAAAAACTCGAAGGTGGCACAGACGATGTTGAAGGTCTGGTTGAGTTAGCAGTAGAGGCAGAAGACGAAGAAACTTTTGCAGAAGCGCAAGCTGAACTGGAAGACTTAAATAGCCATCTAGAGACGCTTGAATTCCGTCGTATGTTCAGTGGTGCTCAAGACAGCAATGATGCATACCTAGACTTGCAAGCAGGTTCAGGTGGAACCGAGGCGCAAGATTGGTGCAACATGTTGCTGCGCATGTACTTACGTTGGGCTGAAGCCAAAGGCTTTAAAGCTGAAATCGTAGAAGCAACTGATGGTGATGTTGCCGGTATTAAAGGCGCCACAGTGAAAATCAGTGGTGAATATGCCTATGGTTGGTTACGTACAGAAACAGGTGTTCACCGTTTAGTGCGTAAGAGCCCATTCGATTCAGGTGGTCGCCGTCATACTTCGTTTGCATCGGCATTCGTATATCCGGAAATTGACGACAATATCGAAATCGATATTAACCCAGCAGACTTACGTATTGACGTATATCGTGCATCGGGCGCCGGTGGTCAGCACGTAAACCGAACTGAATCTGCGGTACGTATTACTCACTTACCGACCAATACTGTGGTGCAATGTCAGAACGACCGTTCGCAGCACAAAAACAAAGACCAAGCGATGAAGCAGCTAAAAGCAAAGTTGTTTGAGCTTGAGTTGCAAAAGCAAAATGCTGAGAAGCAAGCGCAAGAAGATGCTAAATCAGACATTGGATGGGGATCTCAGATCCGCTCTTATGTACTTGATGACTCGCGCATCAAAGATTTGCGCACTGGAGTTGAGAACCGTAACACCCAAGCTGTGCTTGACGGTGATCTCGACAAGTTTATTGAAGCAAGCCTCAAGTCAGGCCTGTAAGTAAAACGCCAAATTAATAGAGCTAAAAAATGACAGATCAAATCCAAGACGAAAACAAATTAATTGCAGAACGTCGCGCAAAGCTCGACGCTATCCGCGAAAATTGTAGTGCTAACGGTCACCCAAATAGCTTCCGTCGAAAACACTACACTGCTGATCTTCAAGCTGAGTTTGGTGATAAATCAAAAGAAGAACTTGTTGAGCTTGATCATCACGTTGCTGTTGCAGGTCGTATCCTTGCGAAGCGTGGTCCATTCCTTGTACTTCAAGACATGAAAGGCCGCATTCAGGCTTATGCATCAAAAGATGTACAAAAAGATTTGAAAGAAAAATACGGTCAACTTGATATTGGTGACATTATCGGTGTTGCTGGCCCGCTACATAAATCGGGTAAAGGCGATTTATATGTAGATATGCACGAATATGAACTACTGACTAAATCATTGCGTCCATTGCCAGAGAAGTTCCATGGCTTATCTGACCAAGAAACCAAATATCGTCAGCGTTACGTTGATTTGATCACCAACATGGAAACGCGTGAAACATTCCGTATTCGTTCTAAGGTAATCGAAGGCATCCGTCGTTTCCTAGCTGATCGTGACTTCATGGAAGTTGAAACGCCTATGCTACAGGTTATCCCAGGCGGAGCATCGGCGCGTCCATTTGTGACTCACCACAATGCGCTTGATATTGATATGTACCTGCGCATTGCACCAGAGCTTTATCTCAAGCGTTTGGTAGTAGGTGGTTTTGACCGCGTATTTGAAATTAACCGTAACTTCCGTAACGAAGGTCTTTCAACACGTCACAATCCAGAATTCACAATGATTGAATTCTACCAAGCGTATGCTGATTACAATGATTTGATGAACATCACAGAAGACATGCTACGCACAGTGGCACAAGATGTGTTGGGCACAACAACTGTTGTAAACACGACTAAAAACGCTGAAGGTGAAGTAGTTGATACTATTGAATATGACTTCGGTCAGCCGTTCACGCGCTTGAGCATGGCTGATGCCATCATGAAGTACAACCCAGAGTTTGACGCGGCAGTATTTGCAGATCCTGAAAATCATCTTGAGCAGTTAATCGCATATGCTAAGCAAGTACACGTTAAAATCCCTGAAAACTGCGTTTGGGGTGCAGGCAAGTACATGTGTGAAATCTTTGAAGAAACAGCAGAGCACAAGCTGATTCAACCAACTTTCATCACAGAGTACCCATGGGAAGTGTCGCCATTGGCCCGTCGTAACGATGAAAACCCATTTGTTACTGATCGCTTTGAATTTTTCGTTGGTGGCCGAGAGCTTGCAAATGGCTTCTCAGAGCTTAACGATGCACAAGATCAAGCTGCGCGCTTTGCTCGTCAGGTTGAAGAAAAAGATGCAGGTGACGATGAAGCGATGCACTTCGACGATGATTATATCCGTGCGCTAGAGTATGGCCTACCGCCAACAGCGGGTGAGGGTATTGGTATTGACCGTCTAGTGATGTTATTCACTGACTCACCAACAATTAAAGATGTAATCTTATTCCCGCACATGCGCCCAGAATAAGATTTATCAAAGCATGACTTAAAAACGCGGCCTAGAGCCGCGTTTTTTATTGCATTTGTTGCACGATATATTTGATGTCTATCAACATCCCCCAAGTTAATTAGTATCAAAATCACCGCCGTAAATTCCTAAAAAGTATAATCAACTCAATGATATAAAATTAATCACTTGATTTTTTTGCGATTTACTTCCATTCTGAAACTGAACAAATGTTCATCTAAGCTTTTAATTTTTCATATCTAGTCTATAATTGTGCCTAACTTAAGGACAGAATAAAAATAACATGGGGGCAGGATAGTGAGTAAAGAGGAAATCATTCCAGATATTCCGGTAGACGATAAACGCGAAGCGTATTATCGAGCCTGTATTTTGGAATTTGAACGACTAGGCTATCGGGACCAGTTTCTGAACGAAATATTCGAAGATTTCGAAGCAAAAATTAAAGGACCAGAGGCAAAGACTGGAACAAAATAGTACATCGTACGTAATCAGAAAAAATGGCTTATCAAGGCCATTTTTTTTGTCTGCAAGGTAATAGCGCAAAAGTGTGGACTAGGTGCATAAAAGCGCTGATTTTAACTAGGATAACGCGCAAGTTTGTGCAAAAAGTCAGCGTGAAAGTGGCTGAAAAGTAAACTTTAAACTGCTTTACAAGGCAGGTGTGCACAATCTCTGAGCAGACAGGCGTATTTTGATATAAAAGTGTTTGACATATTTGCTCAACCCTTTATTATACGCCCCACAAAGACGGAGAGGTGGCCGAGTGGCTGAAGGCGCTCCCCTGCTAAGGGAGTATAGGGTTTGTAGCCCTATCGAGGGTTCGAATCCCTCCTTCTCCGCCATTTATTTATAAATGGCTATTCTTTGGTTATAGATACGGACGCATAGCTCAGCTGGATAGAGTACCTGGCTACGAACCAGGCGGTCGGAGGTTCGAATCCTCCTGCGTCCGCCACTTCTTTTAACAGGAAGTGAGAATAAACCAGTAATCACTGGTTTCATCATGAATTGACAGCGTGTGCATATGGCGTTGGACCTTTTGGGTCTACTGATTCCGAATCTTAGCCTGCATTCGCCATCTACTTTCAAGATGGTCTAGTATCTATAAGTCACTTTTTTATGAAACGGACGCATAGCTCAGCTGGATAGAGTACCTGGCTACGAACCAGGCGGTCGGAGGTTCGAATCCTCCTGCGTCCGCCATCATTTTAAAGTGAAAAATCAGAACGAAAGTTCGAAGACATAACGGACGCATAGCTCAGCTGGATAGAGTACCTGGCTACGAACCAGGCGGTCGGAGGTTCGAATCCTCCTGCGTCCGCCACTTCTTTTAACAGGAAGTGAGAATAAACCAACGAAAGTTGGTTTTTTTATGCCTGAAATTTAGTAAACGCATCCCTTTCCAACGAATATCACTTGTTGGTCAGGCTTCAGCCTGACATTTCTCGCCCATACAACGTAAAGCTGCAGCCTTACCTACATGGCATGGGTGATCTTAGACCTTTTTGTAGGTCAGGCTTCAGCCTGACATTTCTCGCCCATACAATGTAAAGCTAAAGCCTTACCTACATGACACCTGTGAACTTAGACCCTTTTGTAGGTCAGGCTTCAGCCTGACATTTCTCTTGCATACAACCCAGTGCCGGCTCGGCTGCATAACCTAACATTCTGTATTTGCGCAAATTTAAACCTGTGGTAAAGTTAAATAAAATATTCTGTTAAAAACAATAAAATGAAATATTTGTTGCCTGTTATTTTGACCACGCCCTTGCTTTGTCACGGAAAACTCCAAGCAGAAGAAGTCCTTGAGCCGATAGAGCAAGCTTATATGGACTCTGTGATGCTGGCTATGCCGCCTGTGCCCACAGATCTCAGTGAGCGAAATATCAGTTGCACGCTGCCAATAAAGGATGACTTTGGTAAAAGCGCAGAGCAAATAAATTACAACGAACCAGGTTGGGTGCAGCGCCTTGATGCACAGTGGGACTACTTTAATATCCCCCCTGAGGAAGGACGAATCTTGGTAATTGAAACCGTGCAAGATAAACAAGGTGTGCCGCACTACAAATATTTTGCCAATCGCACTCAGAGTCAGGTGTATGAGCCATGGAGTAGTTCCAAAGTGATGGCGATTACAGGTGCACTCAGTCATATGCGCGCTAAGGGAAATGTCGGAGCACTTGCTAAGGCCGGTGATGTGCCTGTGGTTGACCTTATTACCAGTATTCATAGTTATCAAGCAGAAGGGGCTGCAGATGGTAACTCCAACGCCATTGCCACTTACTTCGCCAACTTAGCCACACGAGGTCACCTCAGCAGTCTGTTTCACGACACATGGCTAAAACTGGATGATCCCAGTATTCATTTCAGTGGTGCCTATGCCAACGAGGTGTTTACACCCAGTAATTTGAACTGGCAGCAAGGTAACGAAGTGGTCGCGGCACCATATTTTCTAAAGGCCAGTGACGATCCGCATTATCAGACATACCGTTGTGATAGTTGCGCCTTAACGGGCAACAAACCGATGACAACGCTTGCCCAAGCTGAATGGTTAAAACGATTAAGTATGCACTCTTTGGAACCTTCAACCGCACATCCAAATTTGACGGCTGAGGATATAGAGGTGTTGTTTTATGGTCACCCAAACGCAATTGGCGGTATGAGCAAAGGCATTGGGCTGTCATTACATCATGCCATCGCTCGCGCTTTTGGCAATAAAGAGTCGAGTGAGGCGATACATTGGCTGGAGAATAGCTCCGATGGGAAATGGCGCGTATGGCAAAAGATTGGTTGGGGCCCGAGTGAAACGCGAGGCCAAAGCGAACAAGTGTTAATTGCTCAGGTGTGTTTACCACATGATGCCACAAGTCGCTCGTTCACCATTGCCGCTCAGGTAGGGGTTTCAGGGGCCAGTGAAAGCCAGGTTGTTCATGCAGGGCGGAAATTGGAGTCATTGTTAATTCGTGCACTTACACAATTAAAAGAATAAAGTATTCCTAAGTGGTGTTTGTTATAGAAATAGTTTGCTAGGATAAAGCAATTAAGTGATAGCTGGGTTTTTCCCAAGTCGCGCTCGGAGAATAACAATGAATAAAAGCCGTAAGTCATTATTGTCAGTTATAGTGCTAAGCGCTCTGATGGGCGCTGCGCATAGTTATGCAGAGCCCTCGTCGATGCAAGGTGTTGCACCTTTTGTGAGCGATGTGCCTCAAGTGCAGCAGGTTATGCTTTCCCCCTCGTTTTGGTTAGAGCGCCACGCTGATCACACACCAATAATGAACAGAGCACAAATACAGGCGTTTAACCGCGATTTGATTGCCACCAACAAACACGTGATTGACCCGCTCGCTTATTCTAGTGAGCTCAGTGCACAACAACTTAGGGCCACTATTGGAAACACCAGTTCAACGCCATCAAGCCCTCGATTTTATGTTGATGGCACAGCGCTCACTGAAGCAGATTTTGCTCGCTATCATGCCAATACCAACATAGGTGCAATTAAAGAAAGTAACAAAGTGCACTTTGGAATGGTTGTCACCCGCACCTCGTTGCGTACTTTTCCAACGGATGATCGCGTCCTCAATGCCGAAATGGATGTTGATTTAGATCGTTTTCAAGAAAGTGGCGCATTCCCTGGAGAAGCAGTGGCGATATTGCACCAAAGCGCTGATAAGCAATGGTATTTAGTTGCCGCCTACAACTACACCGCCTGGGTAAAAAAATCCGATATAGCGGTGGGTAACAAGGCCGAAATACGTGATTACATGCATGCGAAAGACTTTATCGTGGTTACAGGTGATAAAGTCGACACCACATTTGTGCCAAACAAACCGCACGTGTCGCAAGTGCAACTTGATATGGGGGTGCGCTTGGCGCTGATGCCACAACAAGATATTGAGCATCTTACTCATGGCCAAAATAGCTTTGCTAGTTATATTGTAAAATTACCTGTGCGTAACAGCGACGGCACGCTTAGCTTTAATACGGCACTGTTGCCACGCTCCAGCGATGTCACTGTTGGCTATTTACCTTTGACCAGCCACAACCTCATTGCTCAAGGCTTTAAATTTTTAGGTGAGCGCTATGGGTGGGGGCATGACTACAAGGCGCGTGACTGCACCGGCTTTGTTGGTGAAATATACAAAACCTTTGGCGTGCTGATGCCTCGTAATTCCTCGTGGCAAGGTGCAGGGGAATATGGCCAAAATTGGCGCTTTGATAGCAGCGCAACATCTCAGCAAAAGCTGGCAGTACTTAACAATATGCAGGTAGGGGATCTGATTTACATTCCCGGCCACGTAATGATGTATATCGGCGATTATGACGGTGAGCCTTATGTGATTCATGATGTCAAAGGGTTGGGTTACCTCAAAGACAACGATGAGTTTTATGACGGTGAACTCAACGGTGTGTCGGTCACGCCGCTGTTGCCATTGCATTTAAATGCCAGCACATCATACCTAGATAAAACCTATGCCATAAAACGCATTGCCGCAGGCACTGTGCAATGAAGATTCAGTCAGTTCGCTTTGCACGTATGTCAGTGCCGCTACATACTCCGTTTAAAACAGCGCTGCGCACCGTTTCAAGCATTGAAGATTTAGTGGTAATGATAGATACCCAGTGCGGCAAAACAGGTTATGGCAGCGCCCCTAGTACGCCGGTTATTACGGGCGATACACACCAGTCGATGATGAGCATTATTAGTAGCGTAATGGCGCCTCAGCTTATTGGCCAAGATGTACGCAATATCAATGCGTTGTGTGACCATTTGGCGGGTGTCGTGGTGGCAAACAGTAGCGCCAAAGCCGCGTTGGAAATAGCGCTTTATGATCTTTGGAGCCAGCACCTTGGTTTGCCTTTGCATCAAGCTTTGGGTGCAGTGCAAAGTGAATTAAAGACAGACGTGACTATTAGCGTAGATAGCATAGATAAAATGCTGGCAGACTGTGATATTGCCCTCGCTAACGGCTTTGACGTACTGAAAATTAAAATTGGCAACGAGGTTGAACAAGACATTAAGCGGGTGCACGCTATCGCCTCTCATGTAGGGAGTAAAGCCGCACTGCGTTTGGACGTGAACCAAGGGTGGGACGCTAAACAAACAGTCGATGCATTGCAACGAATTGAAAGTGCAGGAATTAAGCTTGAGCTGGTGGAGCAGCCCGTGAAAGCCCATGATATCGATGGTTTACACTATATTCGCCAGCGCGTGCAATCAAAAATCATGGCCGACGAAAGTGCTTTCTCTCCCAAGCAGGTGATCACTTTGCTAGAGCGCGGTGCTATAGACATTATCAATATTAAATTAATGAAAAGTGGTGGTTTAAGTCGCGCGATTCGCATTGCTGATATCGCCGCTACCTATGACTGCCCATGTATGATTGGCTGTATGTTAGAGGGCAGCATTGCCGTCTCTGCCGCCGCTCACTTGGCGGCAGCCAAGTCACAGCAAATCAGCTTAATTGACTTAGATGGCCCTGCGCTTGGACAGTATGACCCTGTGCAAGGCGGAGCAACATTTGCAGGCCCACGCATCGTGCTCAATGGCTCGCCTGGGCTCGGAGTAACGCACATTGATGGGCTGATAGACCTTGCAGACGGAGTATGGCGATGAATTATAAACTAAAAAGCCTCATGCTGAGTGTGGTAACTCTACTATGTTGGGGTCATGGTGCGCAGGCGAACCCAATTAATGCTCACGCTCAGCAACTTGCTGTAGTGGTGACTGATTCATGGACTGATATCCAAGGCGAAATGACCTTATTTGAGCGCGATGCTACTGACTCTTGGCAAGCTGTCGGCGAGCCCAGTGCCGTCGTGATTGGTCGCACGGGGTTAGCGTGGGGCATTGGCTTGCATGCGCCGCAACAAGGGCAACAAAAAGTTGAAGGTGACGGGAAAGCTCCCGCGGGTATTTTTGCCCTAGGTACTGCATTTGGTTATCTCGAGTCTGTCACTACCGGTTTGGATTATCAGGCGATGGATGCCCAAGATTATTGTATCGATGTTACAGGTTCGCCGTATTACAACCAGCTAGTGAATACCGCGAATGTTGGTGCAAAGGCAGTAGAAGGTTCTTCGGAGGCCATGCGACGTGACATTCATAGCCAAGATGACCTGTACAAAAAAGGCATCGTGGTGGCACATAACCCAGATAATATTGATGGCGCGGGTAGCTGTATCTTCATGCATTTATGGCGGGATGCAGATAAACCAACAGCAGGGTGTACAGCCATGGCTGAAGCAGATATGGATGCCTTGTTGGCATGGTTAGATAAAGACAAACAGCCTTTGATGGTGATTTTACCGCGCATGGAATACGCACTAAAGCAAAGTCAGTGGCAGCTACCTCGCTTGAACACACAAAAATAATAAGAAGACAAAGTATACATGAACGCACATTATGAGCCCCTCGATTGGCTGGTATTCGGTGCCTACGCGGCCCTTATTGCCATCACCGCGTGGTGGTTTAACCGCAAAAAGGCGCAGACCTCAGCAGAGTATTTTCTCGGTGGTAACGCGATGCCAACATGGATGGTTGCTGTGTCGGTACTGGCAACCTCACAATCAGCAGCAACCTTTATTGGTGGGCCAGATCAAGGTTATCAAGGAGATCTATCCTATTTAGCAACTAACATAGGTGCATTTATAGCGGCCATTATTGTGGCCCAAGTGTTGATCCCACGGTTTTATCGGTATCGTGTTTACACCGTGTATGAGTTATTGGAGCAACAAGTTGGCCCCAAAGCGAAGCAACGTGCAGGACTGATGTATCTCTTCGGTCGCGTGTTCGCAAGTGGTGCACGTTTATATATGGCTGCTATCGCTGTGGCGATGATCCTCTATGGTAATATTGCGCCAAGTAGCGTCATTATTGCTACCATCGTGCTGGTGGTTGTAGGTATTGCGTACACCATATTTGGTGGCATCCGCACTGTGATTTACTCTGACGTGATTCAATGTATCGTTTACACCGGTGCCGCTGTGTGTGTGATTATCAGTTTATGGCTCGCTATTCCTGCAGACTTTGCCACCATCGTTGACGCGTTGCGCCACCCTACATCGGGACAAGACTCCAAGCTTGCCTTGTTTAAGTTTGATCTCGATTTCTCACCTGCAGGGGTGTTCAACATGGCCTCAGTATTGACCGGTTTTGTGCTCCTTAATATCGCCGCCTTTGGCCTTGACCAAGATATGACTCAGCGGGTGCTGACCTGTAAAGATGCGCGCTCAGGAAGTCGAGCAATCATGTTGAGTATTGCCATGGTGATCCCCGTGATGTTGCTATTTATCGTGATTGGCCTGCTGTTATATGTGTTCTACCAGCGCCCAGATATCATGATGGGAGCAGTAGATGGTTCTAACGTTGGCCAGTTTAACGGCGAGAAAATCACGGTGTTTATGCACTACGTACTCAATGAAATCCCTGCTGGTGTGAAAGGACTGGTGACTATTGGCATTATCGCCGCAGCGATATCTACACTTAACTCAGGACTAAGCTCCATGGCATCGGTGGTCGTGCAAGACATCTATAAACCATGGCATGAAAAACATGCCAAAGAAACTGATGACCATCATTATGTGGTGGTTGGCCGTTGGGCTATGTCAGGCGTTTCTTGCGCATTGGGGGCAATGGCAATTTTGTGTTACTTCTGGCAGCAGTATTCGCAAATGCCTTTGCTTAAATTTGCACTGAGCGTGATGGTTTTTTCCTATTCCGGATTATTGGGCGTGTATTTAACAACTTTATTTTTGGGGCGTGGCAGCGAATCTTCTGTATTAGCGGCTTTGATAATTGGCTTCGTAGCAACGCTCATTATGCAGCCATACGTGCAAGAGGTGGTACTGCCTAGCACATGGCAATTTAATCTTGGTTTTACTTGGCAACTCTGCATAGGTACAGCATTGGCAACCTTGGTGTGTGCAATGGGGCGTAAAAGTCGGCAGGTGAGTGATGACTAAGTGGGTGTTGGCCGTTGACGGTGGCGGCACAAAAACGGCGTTACGCCTGTATAACCCTGAGGGGTGTATTGTTGAGCAAAGCCAAGGCGCAGGCTCATCGTTAAGTTATGACCTATCAGCAAGTTGCCACAGCATTATCAGTCAAAGTGAGGCATTGCTTACTCGGGCAAATGTTAACGTGAATGACGCAGAGATTGTTGTTGGCGTTGCTGGGGCAACAAACCTTGAGGCGAGAAATGTATTGCAAGAAAAGCTGCAACAATGCGGCTTTACTCATGTGCTTGTTGTCAGTGACGCGTTAACGAGTGCATACGGCGCCAACCTTGGCGAGCCCGTCGCCTGTGTTGCCATTGGAACTGGCTCTGTAGGTATGCGTTTACTCGCCGATGGCAGTACGCATTTAGTCGGGGGCTGGGGCTTTTTGCTTGGCGATGAAGGCAGTGGTGCGCGTCTCGGTGCTTTGCTTATACAGGCGTTAATGTCGGCAATTGATTCCGCATGGCCAATAACGGGAGTGTTGGGGGCATTGGTTGAGTGCATAGGTTCGGATAGAGCCTCGATAAATCAATGGGTTGCGAATGCGAGTGTGGCCGATTTTGCCCAGTTGAGCGAATTACCATGGCAATACCATGGGCAATGTCAATATGCGGACGACGTACTGAGCAAACACATTCAGGCGGTTGAAGCACTGATAAAGCGCACCCGCGCTAATTTTGACTTGCCGGTGGTATTGTTGGGCGGTTTAGCGCACAATACGGCCCCATTATTGTCACGTGAGTGTCAGCAGATGGTGCAGCCTGCAAAAGGATTCGCCCTAGACGGTGCTTATATGTTGGCGAAAAGCAAGAATAGGTGGAATTAATTCAATGAGTTTACAAAACGAGCGTCGTTCTAAGCTGTTAAAAGAGTTAAATACGATTGTTTCTGAAGGGCAGAATCCTGCAACTTTAGATATTGATCTGCTGCCCACCGAAGACATTCTTCGCAAACTTAATGATGAAGATCAGAAAGTTGCGCCAGCACTCAAAGAAATCATTCCTCATATCGCACAAGCTGTTGATGCCATTGTCTGTGCATTTAGCAAAGGTGCGCGTCTTATCTACATCGGCGCGGGAACCAGTGGCCGCTTAGGGGTGTTAGATGCGGCTGAGTGCCCACCGACTTTCAGTGTCGACCCAAGCCAAGTGATTGGCATTATTGCTGGTGGTGAAAAAGCGATTCAAACCGCAGTCGAAGGCGCAGAAGATAACACCGAGATGGCAATCCAAGACTTACACAACCACCAATTAAGTGCAGATGATGTCGTTGTCGGGATTGCAGCTAGTGGCCGCACTCCTTATGTGGTTTCGGCGCTAAATTATGCCAAAGAGCAAGGGTGTGTCACCGTGGGAGTGGCTTGCTCTCCTAATTCAGCTGTGCTCAATGCCGCAGATATTCCATTGGCTGCAGTGGTTGGCCCTGAAGCGCTTACCGGTTCAACGCGAATGAAGTCGGGCACAGCGCAAAAACTCGTACTTAATATGCTCAGCACCGCCAGCATGATCCGCTCAGGTAAGGTATATCGAAACCTTATGGTTGATGTTAACGCCAGTAATGACAAGCTCAAAGCTCGGGCTGTGCGCATTGTTATGCAGGCTACGGAATGTACCGAGCAAGAGGCTGTTGAAGCCCTAACGCACGCTGAGCAAAGCGCTAAATTGGCGATTTTAATGTTGCTTACTGGTAAAACCGCAGAGCAAGGTCAAGCGCTTTTAGACAACAATAAAGGTTTCTTACGCGCGGCAGTGCAAGAGGTCGAAGAAGATGCTTAAGCGCATCATAACTTTATTCAGTTTTGTACTCGCACTGAGCGTGCCGCAAACGCTTCACGCTAACAGTATTGAGGTGGGGGCAAGTCAGTTTGAGCTCTATATCCCGCTTCTTAAAGGCAAGCGTGTGGCTTTGGTGGTAAATCAAACCTCGACAGTGGGCGGTGCTCATTTGGTGGACGCGTTATTAGCAAAAAGCATTAACGTGACCGCGATTTTTGCGCCAGAGCATGGCTTTCGTGGCGACCATGATGCTGGAGCCCATGTCAACTCAGCAATTGATAGCAAAACTGGACTGCCCATCATTTCTATCTATGGCAAGAACAAGCAACCAAGCCTTGAAGTGATGCAACAAGTCGATGTGGTGATCTTTGACATTCAAGATGTGGGTGTGCGCTTTTACACTTATATCAGTTCAATGCATTACATGATGCAAGCGAGTGCGCAGGCTGGGGTGCCATTTATCGTGCTTGATAGACCAAACCCTAATATTGCTTATGTTGATGGCCCAGTATTGAAAGAGCCGTTTCGCTCTTTTGTGGGCATGCATCCGATCCCTGTGTTGCACGGTATGACTGTGGGCGAATTGGCACAGATGATTGTTGGCGAACACTGGCTTGATGAGGGCCTCGTGCCAGAACTCACCGTGATCCCTGTGGCTAACTACACGCGTGATATGGCGTATTCGCTGCCGATTAAACCCAGTCCAAATCTGCCTAATGACCAAGCCATCGGCTTGTATCCATCATTATGCTTTTTTGAAGCAACACCTGTGAGTATTGGCCGTGGTACAGACTTTCCATTTCAAGTGCTGGGTCATGATGAGGTTTCATTAGGTGAGTTTACGTTCTCACCGCGGCCTATTGCCGGTGCTGCCAGCAATCCCAAATTAAATGGCAAACACGTTCAAGGGCTAGATTTGCGCCAAAGTAAGGTGCGTGGGCTGGATTTAGGCTGGCTTATAGCCGCTCATGAGCGCTTCAAAATGCGCAACATGACGTTTTTTACCAGTGCCGATTTTATGGATAAGTTAGCGGGTACCGATGCGCTTCGCACAGCAATCGAATCAGGTAAGTCAGAACATGACATCAAACAAACATGGCAGGCAGACTTAGATGAATTTAAAGCGCGGCGTGCCCCTTATTTGCTGTATCACTAAGAGATACTAAGTGAATTATGAAGTACGCATTGAAAAGGCCCTGTCGGGCCTTTTTTAGTTCTCGCGGAATGCTTTTACCACGTCATTGGAGTGCTCGAGGAGTTTGCGCCCTGGGCGAGTTGCCTGGGTCAGAGCGATAAACACGATATCGATGACAAAGTCCTGTGCGGTGCGCGCGAGGATAGATGACAAGCGCACTGACTCTTCTTCAGCGACTGAGTATAAATTAACCGTCGCGCCGTCAGCTACAGGGCTTGAGCCAAATTTGGTTACTGCTATAACAGGGCATGCATTTTCATGTGCCTGGTGGGCTGCTTCCGCGACTTCACGGGTTTTTCCAGATTCACTAATCGCGATTACTAGGTCATCTTTACCCAGCGTTGATACATACGCGAGCTGCGCATGACCATCTGCCTCGGCAATGGCAGCAATGCCAAGCTTTTGCAGCTTATAGGCGAAATCCTTAGCAACGAGTGCTGAGCCGCCTAGTCCGCATATTGCTACACGTCGTGCATTTTTAAGTAAGGTAACCGCATGCTCAATGGCTGATGCCTCGTTAAGGTTTTTGGTTTCTGTTAGCACAGCCATTTTACTGGCAAGTAGCTTCTCAGCCATTTGTTCTAAACTATCTGTTAAGGTAATTTTTCCATGTAGCTTCGGTGCTGGTGACTCTGAGTTAAGCGCATCAATAACAGCAAGTTTGAAGGCAGGAAAGCCCTTGTAGCCAAGCTTTTGAGCAAATTTAACCACGCTGGACTGACTCACTCCAACAACCTTGGCCAGTTCAATAGAGGACAGATCACGAATAGCATTGGCCGAGTTGAGGGTAAAGTCAGCAAGCTTGGCTTCACTGCTTGAGAAAGATTGGCGTAGCGCTTTGATTTTGACAAATGTCGACATAGGAAGTTACTTAATTATTGTTAGATTTCTATCTTACACGCGTGGTGTTACCTTTTAACACCTGTGTAAACGGCGACGTAATAGCCTAAGTTTAACCTAATATTCCAAAATAAAGGAATAAAAAATTTCACATAAATCAAGGTAAAATACGATGTTTGGCACACTCAGATTGTGATGCAAAATTTTCAACTCGCTTTTTATTCCTAAATTTGCGGCGTAAACGCTTTTATTATGGAATATATATTCTTATTTGTTTGATTTTTTATAAATAAAATATTATTTTGGTGTGAGTGTATTAGGCATCTGTCTAGATCAAGTGCCATGTGACTTTGATTTCGCTTTTATCTTTATTACAGGTTGATATGCGTTTGATGTTCTTAAAACAAGCAAGGAAAGCGTCAATAATGATTGGCGTAGCTCTAATATTGGCGAGTTGTAGCACCAGTTACACCTTCAAAGAGTCTCAAAACTATTCTAAGCGCATCAAATTCTTAGTAATGCACTACACCGCAATTGACTATGAAAATTCGGAGCGGGTGCTGACGCAAAAAGGTGGCCTCAGCGCCCACTATCTTATTCCTGAAAGTGGCGACCCGAGTTACCGAAATGGTGAGTTAGAAGTGGTGCAGCTGGTGCGTGAGCAAGACCGAGCATGGCATGCAGGTGGCAGCTTTTGGCAGGGGCGTAGCGATTTGAATGACCATTCTATTGGTATTGAAGTGGTTAATGTTCCACAGTGCAGTGTCAGTACTTTAGGGCACCAAGGAGAGGAATTTGAAGGAGTACAGGCGGTGCAACCCCCCCAGCGTTTTTGTGTTTTTCCTGATTATGATCCTAGGCAAATTCAGCTACTGATTGATTTGAGTAAAGATATTCTCGCGCGCAATCCTGATATTGGTCCCACGCAAATCATTGGTCATTCTGATATTGCCCCTGGGCGAAAGAGCGACCCAGGGCCGCGATTCCCATGGTATCAACTGCATAAAGCCGGAATAGGCGCATGGTATGAGCAGCAGGATGTGGAATTTTACTGGCAGCACTTTAGCGTGGCGCCGCCAACGCTGGCTATTATGCAGCAAGCGCTTGCAGATTATGGTTATGGCATTGATGTAACCGCGGTGCATGATAAGCAAACGAGTGATGTTATTAGTGCTTTTCAGGCGCATTTTTTACCGTGGCAAGTGAACGCTCAAGCAGACGCAAAAACCGCATCCGTGCTCTTTGCATTGTTAAAAAAATACCACAGCGAATTGGCACATAAGCGCTTTGAGCAATATTTAGCCTTGCCCAAGGCTGCCCCTGAGCTGAAACCGCTGGGGCATGAGCAGGTGCATTTACAGTATCCCGACCCGAACCCTAGTACCCGCCTTGAAGTGAACTACAAAGCACCTTTTAAGGCCTATCGCGGGCGTGGTGAAATAATTATTGAGAATATTAACGCTCGCAGCGCCGAAATTGTTGTCAACGGGCAAACAATTAGTATTGCCAATCCGATGCAGGAAAATCACACCTATCGCTACTCACTCGCAAAGCGCACTCGTGATGGCATCAACACGATACACATCAAGTCAGTTATTCCTGAAGACGCGCAATTAAACGTGCGCATTCCTGCCCCCACGCTACAACAAACACACCGTGTTATTGACTTTTCCAAGGTGGATCAGTTGATAAGCGAAGAAATAGAGCAGGGCTTTCCTGGAGCAGCGCTCGCAGTCGTGCATAAGGGACAGTTAGTGAAACTAAGTGCGTATGGTCATGCGCGTTTGTATGATGACAACGGCGAGCGCCTATCTGTGGCGCAACCTATGACACCGCACACACTGTTTGATATTGCCTCTAATACTAAAATGTTTGCCACCAACTTAGCGCTGATGCACTTAGCATCACAGGGCATATTGGATGTGAATAAACCCGTTAGTCACTATATCCGCGAGTATCATGGTCAAGGTCGTGAGGTACGTTTAGTGAGTGACTTGCTAACACATACGGCGGGTTACCCCGCAGTGGTTGATTTTCACCGTGTGGATAATCATCTAGGCGAGCAGTTTTATTCACTTAACAGTGAGTGGACTAAGTACTTACTTACTCGCGGTGTCCCATTTGAAATGATGCGCGGCCAACGTCATCTATACAGTGACGTGGATTACATGCTGTTGGGTTTATTGGTTGAGCGTATTACAGGCATGCCGTTAGATGCGTATGTGGAAAGTCGAATTTATGCGCCATTAGATATCAATACAATGGTGTTTAATCCATTGCAAAAAGGCGTTGAGAAAACGCAGATCGCCGCAACAGAAATTCATGGTAATACTCGTGGTGGAAGAGAATACTTTGATGGTGTGCGCGAGTATGTGTTACAAGGTGAAGTGCATGATGAAAAAGCATTTTACTCAATGGCAGGCGTAGCAGGGCACGCAGGATTGTTTGCCGATGTATACAGCGTGGCAAAGCTTAGCCAGTTGTTGCTAAATCGGGGAATTTATGGTGAAGTGCAACTCATTACGCCGCGTGTGTTGGATCAATTTATTAAACCCGAAGCCACAGACGAAAGTTATGGTCTTGGTTGGCGCAGAGCGGGTAACGGCAGTCGGGCGTGGCATTTTGGTGCATACGCCAGCCCGCAAGCGTATGGCCATACAGGTTGGACTGGTACCGTCACGGTGATTGATCCACAATACGACCTTGCTATCGTGTTATTTACCAACGCGCGACACAGCGAAGTAACAGGTTCAGATGAGAATTATCGGTTTGCTGGTAAAGAGTTTGAAACCGGCAAATATGGCTCTGTCATTACCCGTATCTACGAGGCAATTTTGGCGCAGAGCTGACAATCAGTAAGAGCAAGCTAACACAGGATACCCCTGCCCGGGTATTCTCCCAAACGGCATCGAATGATGCCGTTTTTTTCTATCTAGATATCTTAACAATCAACTTCAATAGCTCATCATTTATCCAGCGCTATATTTGATAATAGATTTATGCCGATTGGCATCATACAGACAAATATATTCATACACACAGCGATCCGTTAGCAATATACAGTGTGTGAAAATTTATCGATGTATCTGAGTGTTAGAACACTATTGCGCATTAATCCCGCACTAGAGAGAGCCGTCTATGTTTGCGAAAAGCCCGGCTACTATAAACAACGCAGAGTGTGATGAGAGTAGTGTATAAAATTCAGAAAAAGAAAAGCGCCCCGAAGGGCGCTAGTGGGGGGTTAGAAATCGAAGCTGAATGATAGTTGCACACGACGAGAGTTGTAGTAACTACGTGGTTCACCGAATGTGCTGCTAACAAAGTATGGATTATTATTGTAGCCCGTTTGACGGTTAAACAGATTGAATAAGTCCGCACGGAACTTAACTACATAGTCTTCATACACGTTAAAGTCTTGGGTGTAGTTTAAATCTAACTGCCAATGGCTGGCGCTGCGACGACTGCCTGCAGGCTCCGCATAACGGCTTGTGTGACTTGAACTGCTACCGTATAGGTTGCCATCCCATTTTTCCCATGGACGACCAGACTGGAACACAAAGTAGGCACCAAGGTTTGCTTCCCATGAGGTGGTGTAATAACCATATACTTTGAGCTTGTGTGGCTTATCGCCCGAAAGTGTGCCGTAGCGATAATCCCACGGGTAACGGCCACGGCCATCGCCATACCATGATGAACCTACGAATGTATTAGCATCGTTGGTGGCAGTGGTGTTGTCTTGGTCGAAGTTACCGTAGTAGTGGCTCCATACATATGACGCATTTAAATAGGTGTTATCGCCCATGTACTCTGCTTCAATGCTGGCTTCCCAATATTTGGTCTCACCACCGTCCACTTCCGCTATAACGTAAGATGAACCACCAATTTCATTGCGAATATCAGCGAGGTTGTCAATGTATAAGCCTTTAGCTGCAATATCTGCAGGCACTCCTGACACAGTAAGGTCAGAGTAATTTGTTAGACGAGCCGTATTTGGCATGTCTTCCCAGAAGTGCATCCCTTTACGATGACGCACATGGCCGCGAACTACCAGATCTTCACCGATGTATTTAGTCGTACCCAACGTGTATTCATTGATGCGGCGAGGCTTCATACCATCTTGAAATTGTTTACCAGACGATGACGCGCGTGGATTTGCATAGATAACATCACCATTGGCATCGAATTCAACTTCGATAGTGCGACGGTTGTTTCTATCCCAAGAGGCAGCCCGCGCCAATGAGCTAGTTTCAGGGTTGTAAATGGCAAAGTTTGCGAAAATGTCATTCTCGCCTTCGTAATTCCACTTCACACCCAGGCGTGGTTGCAACATATCAGTCCAGTCGGTTTCATACATTTTGTATTTATTACCAGGGGCCAATTCAAAACCTGAAACTGTGCCTGATTTAGCTCGGAGACCCTGACCATAATAGGTATCTCGACTTACGAGTAGGCCGATGTTATAGGTCCAGTCGCCATGTTCAATGGTGTCGTTGATTTCAAAGTTGAGAGTCTTGGTCTCTGAGATGATGGCTGGCGCTAGTTCGCCGCTGCCAACTAAACTCATTTGTTGGGTTAGGGCGCGATAATAAACTGCTTCATCACTATTTGGGTCCTCTGATGTATCAAGGCCACCAACATATTGAATACTGCCCCATCCATTCGATAAACGAGTTAGAACCTCTTTACCTTCAGACCATTGTCCACCAAAGTGTAATGTATGATATGCATCGCCCCAACTGAACTCATGATCAAGCTCTACTTCAAAAGAGTCTCTGAAGAAATCTTGGTCATCATATTGCTGATACGCGCCAACACCACCGCCACCGACTTTGACGCCGTTCTCGGTGTAACCATAGCGGTCTATCAACATTGCTGCACCAGCATTGTAATCAACCAAGCTTGCATCTCTGAGCTCCGGTACTGCAAAGTAACCCATTTGCTCAAGATTATTGATATCCAAGCTGCTTGAAAGTGAAGGGGTGAAACCCAATTCAGTATCTGGTCGAGAGCTTGTTTTAAGATCGAAGTTGCTGTACTGGAATGACACTGTGGTGGTGGAGTTCACAATCCATGAACCATCAAGAACAAAAATATCTTGGTCTGTATCACTACCCACTGACACACTGTCTTTTTCGAATTCACCGATAGATGCTCCACGCTCGGTTCTATCAGAAATACGTTGTGACACGTTGAACAGAAGATCATCTGTTGGGGCCCATGTTAGCTTGCCAAAGAACTCATCACGAACGTTGCTATAGTCTTTCACTGGTTCATAAGCTGTTTCTTTGTTTGGCTTTTTTTCTTCTGGACGATAATAAGATGTGTAGAAGTACAGGGTATCTTCAATCAGAGGGCCACCTAGGTTGGCTGTGAGCCAGCTTTTTTCAGTTTCATAGCTTCCTTGGCCAACCGGTGAAGCAACTAAGCTCTTAGGTTGTACTTTATATTGAATGCCACCAGTGAACTCATCAGTACCAGACTTAGATACGGTATTAATGGCAAAGCCACCTGAGCGGTTAAAGTCAACGGCTTTTGCGCCACCACGGTCCATAGTGACGTATGCGATATCGTGTGTTGAAGGCTCTGAGGCAAGGTTACCAAACATAGGTAAAGATACGTTCACGCCATCAAAACCGTATGAGTTATCAACACCCGAGCCACCTGCTGATGGGCCTAACACCGAGTTTTGTGATAGTTCAACACCGGGAATAAGTTTTAATAGATCACGGTAGTCTTGACCAATAGGAAGGCTGTCGATTGACTCAGTGCCTAAAGAGTTGGTGAGCGATGAGTTACCTTGGCGGTACAAGCGGCTACCTGTTATTTCGATAATTTCAGTTTTATCACCCACCATGCTGAGTTCAACGTCAACCATGGAAGTTTGTTCTAGCAATACTTGAACCACCATGGTTTGGCTGGCACCTTCTTTGTTGGTGAAGGTCAGCTCATACGTGCCCGGCTTGAGTTGAGGTAAGTCATAACTACCGTCTGCACGTGTCACTGTGGTACGCGCTTTAGGCATGACGTTACTTTTCGCAGTAACGGTTACACCCGCCATAGATTGGTCGGTTTGTTGTGCGACCACCGTGCCCTTGATATTACCTGTTAGCGCAGCGAGCGCAGGCGCACTAACAAAAGCAGCAGCGATTAGTGTCGATGTAATGGCTGCTTTCGGAGAACGCAGTGCACTGTAGGTTGCCTGTGCAAGCGAACTTATATTGAAACCCTGATTGTTGTGTTTCATTGTATCCCCATCCTTATAATAAATTATTTATTGGTTGGACTATCACCCTGTATTTATCCTGCTTTACTGTTATCTACACTTCCACTGTTGTTTATCTATTAAACAAGTGTTAATGGCATTAATCAAGAATATTTATTTCATTTTATAGCCAAATTGCAAAATAAAATATATAACTTTAGGCGTATTAAGGCGACTCCATGGGAGATGGGGAGGTGAGGTGGTATGGGGTTATCTTTATGAAAAATATATAAAATAGGCCAAAAAATCTTGGCCTATAGGCTATAGCCAGCTTGGTATGGTATCCATCGCTAATAGTGCATCAAAATCAATGCGCTCACGAATAATACTGTATTCTTGGCCTTTGACGAGGACTTCGGGTGCGTTGAGGCGAGAGTTGTAGTGTGATGCCATAACAGCGCCATATGCCCCCGCGCCCATAATTGCGACTAAGTCACCTTCTTCACATTGACCTATTGCTCTGTTCTTGGCAAAGGTGTCGCCTGTTTCACACACTGGGCCGACAATGTCATAGGTCGCTTGCTCAGCTTTTTTGCTGACCGTAGCAATGTGATGATAGGCGTCATACATACTTGGGCGTACAAGGTCATTCATGGCAGCATCAAGAATTAAGAAAGTGCGTACTTGGCCCACTTTTACATACTCGACTTTGCTGACGAGCACCCCCGCGTTACCAACGAGTGAGCGCCCAGGTTCAATGATAATTTTGCATCCTAAATTGCCCAAGTGTTGTTTAGCGTGCTGCGCGTAAGTAATGATATCGGGCTCGTCAGAGTGTTCGCCGTAATTAATACCCAGACCCCCACCTATATCGATGACTTTGATGTGAATGCCCTGAGCGTTAAGTGTGTTTACCAGCTCAGCCACTTTCGCAAACGCAAGATCAAACGGTGCGAGGTCGATCAATTGTGAGCCAATGTGCACGTCTACGCCGGTGACTTCAATCCCTGGCAATGATGCCGCTTTTTGATACAAGGTTGGCGCCAAATCGATATTGATACCAAATTTGTTTTCGGCTTTCCCCGTGGTGATTTTGGCATGCGTTTTTGCCTCTACATCAGGGTTCACACGAATCGAAACGCGCGCAGTGGTGTTCATTTGAGACGCTATTTGGCTAATGCGCTCCAGTTCAGGCTCAGACTCCACATTGAACTGCAAGATGCCTTGCTCGAGCGCGTAGCGAATTTCTTGTTCGCTTTTACCCACCCCTGCGAACACGATTTTTTCAGCCTTGATGCCAGCAGCAAGAGCGCGGCGAATTTCACCTTCTGATACAGTATCTGCGCCTGCGCCCAATTGCGCCAATGTCGCTAAAATCGCCTGATTTGAGTTGGCTTTTACGGCATAACAAATTAAGCTATCCAACCCTGAAAATGCGTCACTGTAGCGTTTATAGTTAGTCGCTATAGCAGCACTAGAATAACAATAAAAAGGGGTGGGGACGTGCTGAGCAAGGTCGCTAATGGCAACGTCTTCAACGTGCATTTGTTGACCCACATAAGGGAAGTAGGGAAGTGGATGCATAATTAAAAAATTACATTAAATTGAAAATCAATTGAATAATCTATGCTCATTTGCAAGACTATTCAAGCTTAATAATAACAAGGATAACTCCATGTCATGGTATTCCATCTTGCCGCCACTGGTCGCAATTGCAATTGTCTTTTGGCGTAAAGAAGTGATTATGGCACTGCTTGCAGCAGTGGCTACATCTGAATTTTTACTGGCAATCAGTGGCGATGGCAATACATTATTTTTCACGTTCATTAATACCATTGAGCGAGTTGTTGATACTGCATCTTCACCGGGTAACAGTCGAGTCTTGTTATTCAGTGTGTTAATTGGTGCTTTACTTGCCTATATCCGCGAATCTGGTGGTGTTGCTGCTACTGTGAATATGCTCATAGGGAAAGGGGTTGCTAAATCAAAACGCCAAGTGGGCTTTTTGACTATGTTCTCTGGTATCGCCGTATTTATAGAATCAAACCTCAGTGTACTAACCGCAGGTATTCTCTCTCGCGGTTTATTCGACAAGTTCAAGATGAGCCGCGCGCGGTTGGCTTATATTATCGACAGTACCAGTGCACCTGTATGTATTCTAATTTTGCTCAATGGCTGGGGCGCGTACGTACTTGGCTTATTGGAAAATTACGAATTGCCTGACACCTCGGTCAATATTTTGTGGGGCAGTATCGGCTATAACTTCTATGCCATTATCACCTTGTTGATTGTGGCCTATACCATTGCTTTCGATAAAGTGCATGGGCCGATGAAAGTGGCAGAACAGCAACTGCAAAAGCTAGAAACCAAAGATGATGAGAAAGCAGATAAGGGCACAAAATCGCGCTTTATGCTTATTCCATTGCTGACACTGATCACCTCTATGGTTGGTTTTATGTTTTGGACAGGCAATGGCGATATCGCTGCGGGTAGTGGTTCTAAATCGGTGCTGTATGCGACTATGCTCTCGTGTGTGGTGGCATACATTTTACTGATTTCTAGCAAACTGTTTAGTCATCATCAGTTGGTTGATATGGGCTTTAAAGGCATGGGCGAACTGTTGCCACTGGTTGCCATCGTATTATTATCAATGACCCTAGGCGCGAGCTTAAAAGAGCTTGGCACAGGTGTGTTTGTTGCCTCATTAGTGGGTGATTACTTACCTCTGGTGCTGGTAGTGCCTATGTTGTTTTTGACCGGCGCGGTTATTTCATTTACCACAGGTACGTCATGGGGGACATTCGCTATTTTGATCCCCATCGGTGTGCCTCTGATTCAAGCGCTTGGTTTACCGCCATCATTGGTTATTGCTGCAATACTCGGTGGCGGTGTGTTTGGTGATCACTGCTCACCGATTTCAGATACCAGTGCTGTATCGGCTATTGCCTCTGGGTGTGACTTACTTACGCACGTTAAAACGCAAATGCCTTACGCATTATTTGGCGGCGCGCTGACCTTCTTGGCTTATTTTGTAGTGAGTTGGTTAGTAATTTAAATTAGCCGCAGGTTAAATTAGGTTCACAGAATTGACGGGGGTATAATGCCCCCGTTTTTTATTGCCTTTTACACACTCACTATGAAGTTAGAACAAATAGATAAAACGCGCTATCGCAAGCATTTGAATATTGTCATCATTACCTGTATTGCCGCCCTGGCGATTGGTAGTTTGGGCATTGCGCGAATTTTGATTATCGCTTGGCCAGATGAAAGTGGTTCACATTTTACCTGGAACCTAATTGGGGTGATTGCCTCAGCTGTGAGTATAGGCTGTGTGCTTAAGCGATACGAGCGCCACCCTTTTATGTATGAAGTAGTCTACGTGTGGCATTTAAAGCAGGCTCTTAATCATATCACTCGGAAAATGCGTAAAATTAAAGCCGCATCCCAGCAAGGTGATGTGCAGGCAATACATGCGCTGCAATTTTATTACAGCGGTTGCCGTCAGTTGTGGCAGCTTGATGATAACACCATTACGATGGATGAGTTGGCCGTTGAACAGGCTAAATTAGACGTGTTGGCAAATCAGTTTAATGTTGAAGCGGATGCGTCGCTCTACCAAAGCGAGTATGTAAAGACGCTTTAATGAGGAGCCAGTGCTGTGGCGTTTTTGTGCTCGCGCTTGACGCTATACATGGCTTTATCTGCGGCGCTGACTAAGTCTTTTATCTCAGTGCCGTGGGTTGGTGCAAGCGCCACACCAATACTTGCGCCTACCGATACGGTTTCACCATTTTCAAGCTGTGTGGGGGTGCTTACTGCATCACGCAGCTTCTCGGCGAGTCGCATCGCATCATCGACATCATCCGTTTCTACCACCACCACAAACTCGTCACCGCCCCAACGGCAGCAGATATCTTCCTTACGCAAGTTTTTGACCAGTTGGTTGGCAACATAGCAGAGGATCACATCTCCCGCCTCGTGCCCGAATACGTCGTTGATAGGTTTAAAGCCATCAAGATCGATGAGCATCAGAGCAAGGTTTTGGCCGGTCGATAAGCGCTTTGATAAACGTCTTTCTGCACCAACACGATTTAATAACCCTGTCAGTTGATCTGTATGAGCCTCGTAGCTTAGGTGCTCTAGCATGGTCTTGTGGCTGGTTATGTCATTAATGAATATTTGTAGATAGGCGACATTGTCTGAGCCATAACTGCGGGTGACCAGAATGTGCACCCAAACCGGATTACCTGCGCGGTCGTTTAAAAGTTGATACTCACCACGCGCGACATCGTTTTTGTCGAGGTTATCAGCAATGTGTTTTTTGACTTGTTTGGCATCCATAAACGCACGGTCAACTAAATCGAATAGGTTCTCGCTGATGGTCACGTTAATGCGATTGAGAATCTCACTGGTTGAGGCATTAAACAGCATGACCTTGCCGTCTCTATTTGCAAGGATCATCGCCGCCGCTGCATGCTCAAACAATAGCTGTAAACGGCTTCCAAGTTCTTGCACTTCACTACGCAATTCACGCTCTTGGCTAAAGTGGGCTTGTGCAGCCTCGAGCATCTTATTGATGCTATTGGTCATTTGTCCGATTTCACTTTCTTTTTGTGCATAGGGTGTATTGAGGCGATTAGAAGAGCCAGGGACTATTTTTTTAAGATCTTCAGTCAGAATCCCCATCGGTTTGGTGACAATAAAATAGGCCAAAATAATAAATATGACCAACACCACAAAGGTCTGCATAACAAGTAGTTGGGCGCTGGCTTGTGCTATTTTTTGTGCGCTTAACTCAATGTGCTGCTGGGCTGGGATCAGAGCAATGGAGCCCACGACTTCGTTGTCGAAAAAGGGGTTAAATAACTGATAAATAATTTGATTGGTGCCAGTGAGCACACCACCACTGGCTAGTTCAACTTCGTCGCTTTTGATTTTCACACCCAGAATGATGTCGTTTTTAAGTAAACCGGTAACGACTTCTAAAGCGAGATCTTTATCTTTGAGATACGCGGCGATGGACGCTGTATTTGATACCGTTTTGTGAAGTTGCTCAACAGCAAGTTGAGCCTTATCGACTTCTTGCCGATAGGTGCTTTCAAAATAATATTTAACGGCTATCACGCCTGCGATGAAAGAGGTTAAAACCAATACCAAAGCGAGACGTGATATGAGGCTATACTTATTGAGCAAGCGTGTATACCACCTTCACATCATCAGTAACATCATTGAGATTTACGTAGCCTATGGCATTGTCGATTTCTTTAACTCGTTCTAACACTTGTTCGCTCGTATCTACGCTAAGTGGCGACTGAGCGTGACCACTGAACTTAACGCGCGACCAATAGGCATTGATACTGCCAATGGGTTTATTGGTCAGCTGCTGGTAGAAATCGGTCCGTAATGTTGAATCTTGTGGTAAATCCAATGGCGCTGCACGGTCTCCATTAGGAAAAGCAATGAGTTTTCCCATGTATAAATCAATCAACTGCTTCGTTGAGAGTGTGTCTGTCGGGTTATTTATATTGACGATGACTGCTATCTTTTGTTCGGCAAACGCCGAAAAGCTAGAAATCATCATCAGTATTGCAATCATTGGCAGTATTTTCATATCAAAACACCCAATCCAAAGTTGCACTTATCACAACCAGTGATTCCTTCCCTGCGGTGCTTTGAGTTCGCAGCATGAACTGATTGTCCTCAAGCTCTAGGTCGACGAACTCCACTTGCAATTTTGCCGCCATATCAGCGCGAAAATCATAGCGACCGCTGATAGAAATGGTTGACTGATCATTGACGTAATAATTTAACGCTCTATCTAAACCTTGAAAGATCAAATCAGTAAACTGGGTTCTTACTCTTGGTTCTGGAGTTTCATAGGCTTTACCATCGGTAAAGGAATAACCTAATTGCAGGCTGTATGTATCCCAACGTTTACCTACGTGGGCATAACCATTGACTAAATCATTAAGAAGCGCCGAATTTGCGTCAATATATGCCAGCTCACTTTGGGCGTAGTACTGGCCATTGTCATATTTAAGACCCACATTCGCGTATTTTAATTTTGTGCCGATTGGATTGGTGTCCAATGCGACCTCCAAAACCTCCGGCCAAATTTGAGGAGGAACAAGCTGAGCACCTTGTAATAGAGGGTAGTAATCATCAACTGGCTGTCCGCCGATTTCAGCTTCTGTATAGTTAGTTCGTAATAACCAATTATTGAACTCATACGATAATGTGGCCCCTAACACATCTTTTAATTCTAGTTCCCATTCGTACTCAAAATTTGACAGATAGTTTTTCGTCTTGCCTGCATACAAGCGCGTTCGAAAGTTACCTTGCGCAAATCCATGAGAAGAAGATATTTCTATGCCATCAATATTTTGGTGAGGGATCAAACCGTAAAACTCAACGGGAGCATGAGTTTCTGTATAGGCATAACCTATATTACGGTACGGGCTCATCATGAATAGGTCAAATGCGGTACGTCCGGCTTTGACTGTCCAATTAGGAGTAGGGGAATAGCTAACAAACGCTAATTGTGTGAGTTGATCGAGACTGTAGTCTACATGCCTTTTGAGAACCCACTGTCCAGTGACTGACCAGTCTTCATTAAATCTTTTATCTACTTGAATACCAATGCGTGACAAAGAACCAAAGTCAATTTGTTTGGTTTCACCATCATCCACTGACACGTCACTGCGAAACGCGAGTTGATCTGAATCTGTGTAGGTTGCCCCAAAAGTAGCGAATCCGCTGAGTTCTATGGGGTCCGCATACGTCTTAGTGCAGGCCAGTGTAAAAATGGCGCATGCGCAAAGTGCTCTTTGTGAAAACATGTTACCCCTGCCCGAAAAAAAAGGAGCCTATGATTAAGTAGGCTCCTTGCTAACCAAAAAATAATTATAAAAAGGTACAAGTGAACAAGCAATAAAAATAGGTTAACAAAAGCGCTACTTGTAACATTGTAGTTTAATTGTCGTAACTATCCAGTTGAAAACAAAAGGTATCTAACTTACCCTCATTGGCAACATCAAGGATTACTAAGAGCAGTAAAAAAGTGCAGTATTCGCAGTATATTAAGGCGCTAGGGCCTGGAATACTTATGGCCACAGCAGCCATTGGTGGCTCACATTTGGTGGCTGCAACACAGGCTGGGGCGTTATACGGTTGGCAGTTGGCCTGGTTGGTTATTGCTGTCAATGTGTGTAAGTATCCATTTTTTAGATGCGGTGTTGAATACACACTGGCGACGGGAGAGTCGTTGGTTGCAGGCTATAAGCAGCAAGGCCCCGGGTATTTCTATAGTTTTGTGGTGTTGAGCTTGATTGCTGCGGTGGTGAATACCGCAGGAGTATTGTTGTTAAGCGCTGCACTGTTGCATTACATCATAGGAGGTAAGTTAGGGCTTACCGCGTTGTGTCTTATCATTCTTACAGCTTGTCTACTGTTACTGTTGCTCGGGCACTATCGTGCGTTAGATAGGGCGTCAAAGTGGATTATGGCCGTATTGGCCTTAAGTACGCTAAGCGCCTTTTTTATCGCAGTCTTACAGCACAATAGCGACCCCATCTTAGCGCTCAATAATCATGTCTCGCCTGATATTTTCACTTTGGCTGGCCTTAGCTTTGTTATCGTTATGATGGGCTGGATGCCAGCACCTATAGAGATTTCAGTGCTTAACTCTTTGTGGTTAAAGGCCAAACAAAAACAGATGCATATCAGTGCAAAGGCGGGTCTATTTGACTTTAATCTTGGGTATGTGATGACTGCGATATTGGCGCTGGTGTTTTTTGCGCTGGGGGTATTAATCCAGCATGGTCAAAGTGCCAATATTGAGCTTGCCGGTGTCGCTTTTGCCAAGCAACTCATTGATATGTATGCGCATACAATTGGTGAGTGGTCTCGCTGGCTCATCGCTCTTGTCGCTTTTTTGTGTATGTTAGGAACCACACTCACAGTGCTCGATGGCTACGCACGCTCGCTCACAGCCTCTGCCAAACTCATTAAATCTACTGTGCTCCCAGATAAACTAAGCACTTGGCTATTGATACAAGCATCCGTTGGTATGGCTGTGATACTGTTTTTTAAAAGCAATCTCAAAGACATGCTGACCTTTGCCATGACCTTAGCGTTTTTAACAACACCGGTATTTGCGTGGTTGAATATGCGTTTGGTGCGCCAAGCCCACATTGCACGGCCACTGTGGCTTAAAGTGCTTACATGGGTAGGATTGATATACCTGATTAGCTTTAGTGTGGCATTTGTCGTACTACAGCTTTGGTAAGGTTAGCTTAATGCTTTAATTGCACCGCTGATGCCCTCTAGTGTGAGGGGGAACATTCTTTTGTGTTCACCCTTGGCCATCAGTTGGTCAATCATCTCAATCGAGTGATAATAACGCCAATGCGATTTGGGCTGCGGATTAAGCCAAACGACCTTATCAAAATGATGGGTAATGCGTTGTAACCAGAGCGCCCCGGGTTCTTCATTCCAATGCTCAACGCTGCCACCGGGATAGGCTATTTCATATGGACCCATGGTGGCATCGCCGACGAAAATAATTTTATAGTCGCGACCAAACCGCTGCATGAGGCTGTGCGTATCGATCACTTTGTCATAACGGCGAGTGTTGTCTTGCCATAGGTGCTCGTAAACACAGTTGTGAAAATAATAAAATTCAAGGTGTTTGAACTCACCGTGGGCAGCGCTAAATAGCTGCTCACACAAGTGAATGTGATCATCCATCGAGCCGCCAATATCAAACAGCATGATGACATTAACGGCGTTGTGACGCTCAGGGGCCATTTTGACATCCAGCATACCGCCTAGCTTTGCGGTAGCGCGTATAGTCTCAGTAAGGTCAAGGGAGTCACTGGCGCCAGAGCGGGCGAATTTACGCAGTTTTTTCAGTGCGAGTTTCATGGTGCGAGAACTAATATCAGCATCGCTATCTAGGTTACGATATTGGCGTTTATCCCACACTTTTACCGCCTTACGCTGACCAGAGCTCGGCTGACCAATGCGCACACCCTCTGGATTGTAACCAAAAGCGCCAAAAGGCGAAGTGCCTCCTGTGCCAATCCACTTGCTGCCCCCTGCATGGCGTTTTTGTTGTTCTTCAAAGCGCTTGCGCAGCTCTTGCATTAACTTTTCGAGGCCGCCCATTGCTTCAAGTTGCGCTTTTTCCTGTGGACTGAGTTGTTTCTCAAACTCTTTTCTTAGCCAATCGGATGGCAATTCGTACTGGGCCTTTAACGCCTCGAGTAAGTCAATATCTTCAATGCCTTGGAAATAATCAGCAAATGCTTTGTCAAAACGATCAAAGTGAGTTTCATCTTTTACCATCACCGTTCGGGCAAGATGATAAAAAGCTTCGGTATCGCTAAATACCACACCGGCTTTGAGCGCACCTATTAAATCGAGCAGTTCGCGCAAAGAAACGGGTAGTCGGTATTTACGTAAAGTGAAGAAAAACTCAATGAGCATTATCGACGACTCATAAATGCCAGTTTTTCAATCAAAGAGACATCTTGCTCGTTCTTTAATAAAGCACCGAACAGCGGCATCAAGCCGCCTTTTTGAGCGCTATCATGAAGCACGTTAGGGTCGATATCGTCAGCCATCAATAATTTAAGCCAGTCGAGTAATTCACTGGTTGATGGTTTCTTTTTTAGCCCGTCAACTTGGCGTAGACCGAAGAATACATCCAGAGCTTGGCGCACTAATTCTTGTTTTACATCTGGGTAGTGCACATCAACAATTTTTTCCATTTCTTGCGCGCTTGGGAAGTCGATATAGTGGAAAAAGCAGCGTCTTAAAAATGCGTCGGGTAGTTCTTTTTCATTGTTTGAGGTGATGATCACAATTGGGCGTTGTGTTGCTTTAACATGCTCACCTGTTTCGTAAACGAAGAACTCCATTTTATCGAGTTCTAACAGTAAATCATTGGGAAACTCGATGTCGGCTTTGTCTATCTCGTCAATCAGTAATACCGGGCGTGGTTGGCTTTGGTCGCTAGTAAAGGCTTGCCATAGCTTACCTTTGACAATGTAATTACTGATGTCATGCACACGCTCATCACCGAGTTGTGAGTCGCGCAATCGTGATACCGCATCATATTCGTACAGCCCTTGTTGCGCCTTGGTTGTCGATTTGATGTGCCATTGAATTAATTCACTGCCAGTGCTTTTTGCAAGCTCTTCAGCGAGTAAGGTTTTACCGGTTCCCGGTTCACCCTTGATTAGCAATGGCTTTTGCAGTGCGATAGCGGCGTTTACAGCTTGTTTTAGGGCGCTACTGGCGATATAGCTGGCGGTTGAATCAAAGTGCACGACACGACTCCTAGTACTGGTCAGACAACAACTACGCCTAGTCTGCCATAATTGCCACAGTTGACCAAGTTTGGCTTGTGACAGTTGGGCTTCACACAGGTATACTATGCGCCATTATTTGCGGTGTAGCAGGCTTAGAGCACAAATGAATTACTTATCTTTGGATGAATACAGCAAAGCGTGGGTGTTTAGACATCAAGAACTTTGGATCCCCGCTGACAAGCTGGCATTAATAAAGCCAATGACACCGACTCGCTCAGCAGTCCTATGGACGACCTTCATTAGCCGCGACAAAGACCATCCGGATTTCTTCACTGACTCGGATTGGGTGAAACAGGCTGAGCATTTTGCCCATGATGATGTATTTTGGGAGCGTGCATTTGAAGATGAAGCATCTATCCCCCAAGAAATATTAGCCCATCTAGATTGGCACGATAACACCACGG
Organism: Pseudoalteromonas maris; assembly: GCF_049257235.1. Taxonomy (NCBI): domain Bacteria; kingdom Pseudomonadati; phylum Pseudomonadota; class Gammaproteobacteria; order Alteromonadales; family Pseudoalteromonadaceae; genus Pseudoalteromonas; species Pseudoalteromonas maris. The sequence continues at coordinate 560,990 of NZ_JBMMUF010000001.1, read as the reverse complement.
TATATTTTTGCTTAAACCGTGACGAAGTCATCGAAACGCGTTTTGATATTTTCAAAGCTCATTGGCAGAACTTTATGTTTTTAGCTGATGGCAGTTTCTTGATTGGCAAAAAGCGCAAGCAGGTAGTGCAGTTTATGGAGTCAGGATTTGCGCGCTTAGGTGAACAACCGCAATAAATTCTCCTATTCGACATGCTTCTCAAAATTTGTGCAACTATGGTATAAACTTAAGCACGAACAGTGGGAGGCAATGTGCGGCAACAACCATCGCAGCAAGCGGATTTATTTGCACTTGATCAGCAACGTGTGCTGTATGCCGAGTTGTGTAATGCGTTCTATGCCCGCGAATTACATCGTTTAAGTCAGCAGTGTGCAAATCAACCGGATCCCAAACGAGTCTCAAGGCTGTTAGATAGCCTGCCGTATTATGTTGAGCGTGCTGCGTTTCATATTGTTCATGGTCATTGTCCATTAACGCTCGATGGTCAAAATGGCAGTTGGATTGCAAAGCAGGCCAGCAAACCACCAAGTTGCGACGTGCAGGCAAATCAAACCTTTTATAGCTCTTATGCGCAGGTGGGAATTTTAGTACCATTGGTTGTCAGTGCCGGGCATCTACAGTATGTGACCATAGATACGCTGGACCAAATCAGCAGTAATCGGGTGCATTGTAATCAAGCAGGTTGGTTTGATTTACAAGGGCAATACCAAGATACCCGACTCAGTGCATCACAGCAGGTCCAATTGCTGGTGCCAAATAAGAAGAATTTTACTCCCGCGTGCTGCGGGCATCGGTGGCAGCAGAATAAAGTCAGCTCTCCACGAACATTAAGTCTTAGAGAAATGTTGCTAACAACAAGAATAAATTGGAAAAACTTTAAAAAACCTATGTCGGTGAAGGAAAACTGATGCGCCTATTTCAACTCGCCTTAGTGGTTTTACTCGCGTACTTACAGTATTTACTTTGGTTTGGACACAATGGCATTGAAGATTACACCCGTTTAAGTAAAGCGGTGACTAACCACGAGAGTACCAATCAGCAACTAACAAAGCGCAACAAATTACTTGAAGCTGATATACAAGACCTCAAACTCGATTTGGAAGGGGTTGAAGAGCGGGCTAGGTTAGAGCTAGGTATGATAAAGCCTGATGAAGTTTTTTATCGCGTGTTGCCGAATAAGCAAAATGAATCGAATTAACCACATTAAAGAAGTGTTATGAATAACCAACATGGCCTTGTCGCCATTGTGCCAGCCGCAGGAGTCGGCTCTCGCATGCAGTCTCAATTACCAAAGCAGTATATTGAGTTACAAGGTAAGACGATTTTAGAGCACACTTTGGACAAGCTTTCCCGTGTCCAAGGTGTTGATAATATTCTTGTCGCAATTAGCGCCAAAGACGAATATTTCCAACAATTACCCATCGACAGACAAAAGGTGTCCACAGTGCTAGGTGGAAAAGAGCGCGCAGATTCTGTGTTAGCAGCGCTCGACGCCTTGGCCGATGCCCCTCCACAATGGGTGTTGGTGCATGACGCGGCTCGGCCTCTGGTAGACATCACCGACATCCACACCTTAATTGCACAGTGCACCGAGGAAGGATGCGGCGGCATTTTGGCCGCAAAAGTCAGAGATACGATAAAGCGTGGCGAGGATTTTGTTGAACAAACTGTGCCGCGAGACAACCTTTTCCAAGCACTGACACCGCAACTTTTTCCATACCAACAGTTGCGCTCGGCACTGAGTAATGCCCTTGCGCAAGGTGTTGCAATTACTGATGAAGCGTCGGCTATCGAATGGGCCGGTGGGCAAGTACGCCTGGTATGTGGGCGCACAGATAATTTCAAAATAACCACCCCAGAAGATTTGCAGTTGGCTAATTTCTTGTTAGCACAACAGGTTACGGAGTTTATATGATTCGCATTGGTCACGGGTTTGATGTGCACAAGTTTGGTGGTCAAGGGCCATTGACGATAGGCGGCGTAAAAATAGCGTATGAGCAGGGCTTTTTAGCGCACTCTGATGGCGACGTCGCTATTCATGCTTTATGTGATGCGTTGTTAGGTGCACTGGCACTAGGTGACATAGGTAAACACTTCCCCGATACCAGCGCCGAGTTCGCTGGCATAGATAGCCGCATTTTATTGCGCCGTGTGATGGATGAAGTCACAAAGTTAAACTACGCAGTGGGTAATGTTGACTTAACCATCGTCGCGCAAGCACCAAAAATGAGGCCTCACATCGATGCTATGCGTGCATGTCTAGCGCAAGACCTTAATGTCGATATTAGCCAAGTAAACGTCAAAGCAACGACAACCGAGGAGCTTGGTTACACAGGGCGTAAAGAAGGCATTGCCAGCCACGCTGTTGCGGTATTGGTAAAGCAAGCATGAATGAATTCGGTGATCCTTTAGCAAACTTGAACTACCTCTATGGGAAGCCAAGTGCAACAGCCGTATTTAAACAACAGCCAGAAGATTTCATCGTTGATGAAGAGCTGGGATTTGAGCTTGATGGCTCTGGTGAGCATGTGTGCCTGCATATCATCAAACGCGGCATCAACACGGTCGCATTGGCAAAACGTATCGCCAAATTAGCCAAAACGTCACCAAAGAACGTCAGTTTTGCTGGTCAAAAAGATCGCCAAGGTGTGTGTTCACAGTGGTTTAGCGTACCAGTCCCTGTCAAAACAAACATCGATTTTAGTGCATTGAACGACGAGCAAGTCTTTGTTGCAAAACAAGTGCGCCATGGGCGTAAACTGCGTACAGGTTGCCACCGAGGTAATCGTTTTACTATTACGTTACGTGATGTCAGCAACCCGCTGGATGTGCTCAGCCGTATTAATGCAGTGCGCCAAGGGGTCCCAAATTATTTTGGTGAGCAACGATTTGGTCATGGCGGCCACAACCTTACCATGGCGCAGCGTATGTTTGATGGCGAAGTGATCCGTGACCGTAAACTAAGGTCCATGGTGATTTCAGCCGCTCGCTCGTATATTTTTAATGCCATCGTTAGTTTACGCGTTGCTGAGCACGGGTTAGCAAAAACATTGCGTCACGAAGTGTTCATGCTCAGTGGTAGTAATGCGTTTTTCAACGACGCCATCACTGTTGAAAATATTCGCCGTCTTGTTGAGGGGGATATCGAACTCTCCGCTCCGTTGGCCGGTAAAGGAGATAAGGGCCTCGTAGATGAAGAAAAAAACTGGTTGAAACCTTATCAAAATTGGGTCGAGGGCTTGGCTGATATAGGCCTTAAAACTGAGCGACGTATGTTGCGTTTATACCCAGAAAACCTGACAGTGAAGATGCCAAACGAAACGACTATCGAGTTGGGTTTTTCGCTCAAAAAAGGGTGTTTTGCCACCGCTGTGTTACGCGAGCTGGTGGATTATCGACAAAATGAACGCGATTTAGCAAGGAGTGATGATGAAGATTCTGCTGAGTAATGATGATGGCGTCCATGCACGTGGTATTGCGGTGCTTTATGAAGCCCTAAGGGGTATCGCACAGGTTGATGTTGTTGCCCCAGATAGAAATTGCAGTGGTGCCAGTAATTCATTAACGCTCATTAACCCACTTCGCGCGCAAAAATTAGACAATGGATTTACGAGCATTAACGGCACGCCAACAGACTGCGTTCATGTGGCTATCAACGCCTTATTAACGCAGCAGCCAGATTTGGTCGTTGCTGGGATTAATCACGGCGCCAACTTAGGTGATGATACCTTATATTCAGGCACTGTAGCGGCAGCAACGGAAGGTCGACACATGGGCTTGCCAGCGATAGCTGTATCGCTAGTTGGTCCTGAGTGTAAGCATTTTGAAACCGCAGCTAAGGTCACGGTCGATATTATCAACAAATTGCAAAGCCACCCTTTGCCCAAAGATCAAATCATCAATATCAACGTACCAGATATCCCCTATTCAGACCTCAGAGGCATCAAAGTGACTCGCCTTGGGGCGCGGCACAAAGCCGAAACCATGACTACCCAACGCGACCCTTGGGGGCGTGAGGTGTATTGGTATGGCTCATTGGGCCCTGAGCTTGATGCTGGTGAAGGCACTGACTTTGCGGCTGTGCGTGATGGCTACGCGTCGGTGACACCGCTGAGCGTGGATATGACAGCAAAAGAGAGCATTGCGCCTCTTGAAAAATGGCTTGCGGAGTAGTTGGGAATGATCAGTAATTTTCAGCGCAGTGCAGGAACTCTAGCCCAACAACTTGCTAAAGAGGGGATTACCGATCAGCAGGTTTTAGAGGCAATCGCCAACACGCCTAGACACTTGTTTATTGATGATGTGCTCAAACACAAAGCGTATCAAAATACGGCCTTGCCGATTGGTCAGGGACAAACTATCTCCCAGCCATACATTGTTGCGCACATGACCGCCATACTTCGTGCCCATGGAGTACAAAAAAACGTGCTCGAAATTGGCACTGGCTCTGGATATCAAAGTGCAATATTGGCGCAGCTATTCGATAAGGTGTATTCAGTAGAGCGAATCAAGGCCTTGCAATGGCAGGCTAAGCGCCGATTACATCAGCTTGATTTATATAATGTAGCGATGAAGCACGGGGATGGCTGGCAAGGGTGGGCGTCACAAGCGCCATTTCAGGGTATTATCGTTACCGCGGCGGCGGCCTCAGTCCCTGAGCAGCTACTGCAGCAACTCGATGATGGGGGCGTCATGATTGTCCCTGTTGGAGATGTAGAACAAAAGCTGATGCTGTATACTCGCCACAAAAATGAGTTTAAACAACAAGTCATGGCCGACGTGCGGTTTGTGCCACTGGTGCCCGGCGACATAATCTAAGGAATTCTTTTGCGTTTATTTACCTCTTTGTACGACGCGTCATTGCGTTGGGCGAGACATCGTCATGCGCAGCGATATCTCGCTGGCATGAGCTTTGCCGAGTCTGTTATTTTCCCCGTACCACCCGATGTCATGCTTGCACCTATGTGTTTGGCAAATACCTCACGAGCATGGCACTTTGCTTTGTTGACCACCATCGCATCAGTGATAGGTGGCGTTTTAGGGTATGCATTGGGCTTTTGGTTATTTGAGCCTGTAGTAGAACCCTTGATTGCATCTATGGGTTGGCAAGACAAGTTTGATCATGCACTGCAATGGTTTAAACAGTATGGCGTTTGGGTGGTATTCCTAGCGGGATTCTCACCGATCCCTTATAAGGTGTTCACCATAGGTGCCGGCCTACTGCATATGGCATTTTTGCCATTTTTGCTTGCCTCTGCTGTAGGGCGAGGAGCGCGATTCTTTTTGGTTGCAGGTTTAATGAAATTTGGCGGTGCGAGAATGGAAGCAAAACTGCGTCAGTATGTAGAAGTGCTAGGATGGCTTGTGATTAGCCTAGCAATCGTTTTATATTTAGCCTATCGCTAGCGAATGGAAGGGCACTGCATGACGTTGAAAAACACCAGTATTATAGTACTGGTTTGCATTGCCATCAGTGCCTGCTCTTCGAGAAACGCCCCTGCTCCGGTATCAACTCTTGATACTGGTCAAACCAAAGTGTCACGAAAAATTAATATTAAAGGCGAGCATTATCGTGTGCAAAAGGGCGATACCTTGTACGCCATTGCGTTTAGTGCAAAAAAAGACGTACGTGAAATAGCCCAAATCAATGGCATTAAGCCACCTTATACCATCTATCCAAATCAACTGATTTACATCGAATCTCAGTGGCTTAAAAAGAAAAACCGTGAAAGATACACCAATTCGAGTAAAAATCCTACGAAAATAGAGCAAAAACCTTATAGAAATGTAAAGAAAGAAGTTGCTAAGCCGATACAACGGGAGTATGTTCAGAAACAAGCTAGTAAAAAAAATGTAAGCAAATTAGAAACAAATGCTAACAAACTAGCGTGGAAATGGCCTACCAAAGGAAAAATCACGCAACGTTTTTCCAACCGCGAGAATGGCTACAAAGGACTGCAAATAACAAACAAGCAAGGAACTGCTGTCATGGCTGCTGCGGATGGTGTGGTCGTCTACGCTGGGGATGCACTGCGAGGATACGGTAATTTAATCATAGTGAAACATAACGATGATTACCTAAGTGCATATGCGCACAACTCGCGATTACTAGTTAAAGAAAAACAGGATGTCAAAGCTGGGCAAAAAATAGCAGAAATGGGTAACACGGAGTCCTCTATTACTGCACTTCGATTCGAAATTCGGTACAGAGGGAAAGCGGTCAACCCAGCAAATTTTTTACCCTAAGCTAGACGGGCAAAGGTAGTAGCTTAGATATACGGACATGATCTAAGTTACATGGGAGGGTACTCTAATGGGTCAAACAGCAAAACTCGAAGTATCGCAAGGTAGTAACGACACAGACGTGATCGACGATCCTAAGGACGAACTTTTAGAACAGGTCGAAGACACTAGCGCAGACGATGAACTCTTCGCTAAAGACGACAACGTTAAAAATCTCGATGCAACACAACTTTATCTTGGTGAAATAGGTTTTTCACCACTACTTAGTGCTGAAGAAGAAGTGTACTTTGCGCGTAAAGCACTGCGCGGCTGTGAAGCATCACGCAAGCGTATGATTGAAAGTAACCTGAGGCTTGTTGTAAAAATAGCAAGGCGTTATAACAATCGTGGATTAGCGCTGTTGGATCTTATTGAAGAAGGTAACTTGGGCCTTATTCGCGCCGTAGAAAAATTTGACCCTGAACGAGGTTTTCGTTTCTCGACCTACGCTACATGGTGGATACGTCAAACAATAGAACGTGCGATCATGAATCAAACACGTACCATTCGCTTACCTATTCACGTAGTAAAAGAACTCAATGTATATTTGCGCACAGCGCGCGAATTAACCCAGCAATTAGACCATGAGCCTACCGCAGAAGAGATTGCCGAGCGTCTTGATAAGCCGGTGGAAGATGTATCTAAGATGCTACGCCTAAATGAAAAAATCTCGTCAGTTGATACACCAATCGGTGGCGACAATGACAAGGCATTACTGGATATTATCGCGGACGAAAAAGGCCGAGGTCCTGAGGGCGAAGTGCAGAACAATGACATCAACAGTCATATTGTGCACTGGCTTGATGAGCTTAACCCCAAGCAGCGCGAAGTGCTCGCTCGTCGGTTTGGCTTGTTAGGGTATGAACCATCAACGCTCGAAGATGTTGGCCGAGAAATTGGCCTAACTCGCGAACGTGTTAGACAAATTCAAGTAGAAGCGCTGCGCCGCCTAAAAGACATGCTTCAGCATGAAGGGTTGAGTACAGAAAGCTTGTTTGAACAGCTATAATTGTTTGATTCTAAACAAAAAGCCGCCATCAAGGCGGCTTTTTTTATTGCCCTTTCTTTATTGGACTAAGGATTTGAGCCTGTATAGAGCTTCAAGTGCTTGGCGCGGTGACAAATCATCAGGGTTGATAGTATCAAGTTCTAACTCAATGGCGCTTGGCTGTGGCTCAGCAGCCAATAAGTCGAGTTGATTGTTCGAATTAGCGCCATTAAGCGCAGGCTGTTGCTCTAATTGTTTTAGCTTACGCTTGGCATTATTGATTACCGCTTTTGGTACGCCCGCTAAGGCCGCAACCTGTAAGCCAAAGCTCTTACTTGCAGGGCCTTCTAATACTTTGTGCATAAACGCAATTGTGTCATTGTGCTCTATCGCGTCTAAGTGCACGTTGACCAGCCCTGATTCTTGCTCTGCTAATTCAGTTAGTTCGAAATAGTGCGTGGCGAACAGGGTTTTAGCGTTAATCTGATGCGCTAAATAATCCGCAGTTGCATAAGCCAAAGATAGACCATCGTAGGTACTCGTGCCGCGACCAATTTCATCCATTAACACCAAAGAGTGCTGACTGGCGTTATTCAATATAGTGGCCGTTTCGGTCATCTCTACCATGAACGTTGAGCGTCCCGATGCAAGGTCGTCACTGGCACCTATACGGGTGAATATACGATCCACCAAGCCGATGTGTGCACGTGCCGCTGGAACGTAACTGCCGATATGAGCCATGAGTACAATCAGGGCAGTTTGGCGCATGTAAGTCGATTTACCGCCCATATTTGGACCAGTGATCATCAGCATTCGGCGCTTGCTATTTAAGCTCACAGGGTTGGCAATAAATGGGTCGCGCATCACCTGCTCAACCACAGGGTGGCGCCCTTCGCTAATGTCTATGGTGTCATCATCGCTGAGCTCTGGTTGGCAATAGTTAAGTGTTTGCGCACGCTCTGCAAGGTTATTAAGTACATCGAGCTCACTCAGTGCTGCGGCGAGTAGCTGCAGTTGATCAAGATAAGGAGCAATGAGGGTAAATAGCTCTTCGTACAACTGCTTCTCAAGCGCTAATGCCTGTGATTGGCTCTTTAATACCTTATCTTCGTGCTCTTTGAGCTCGGGAATGATGTAGCGCTCATTATTTTTGAGCGTTTGTCGACGGATATAATGCGCAGGCACTAAATGCGAGTTGGCGCGGCTAATATCAATGTAAAAGCCATGCACTTTGTTGTAGCCGATTTTTAACGTACTTATTCCCGTTGCTTCGCGCTCTCGTTCTTCAAGGGCTGTTAGTACGTCAGTTGCACCTTGCGAAAGGTTACGCCAGTGATCAAGCTCATCATTGTAACCTTGGGCGATTACTCCGCCGTCGCGGATCAGCACTGGCGGGTTATCGATAATTGCGCGTTCTAATAAACTCACGAGCGCATCAATGGGCTGACAGGCATCGCTTATTTGCGTCATGCGTCTTTGGGGCGAAGTGGCGATGATATCTTGCAGCTCTGGAAGTTGTTGTAATGCTGAGCGCAAACGAGAAAGGTCGCGTGGGCGCGCATTACCAAGCGCTAAGCGGGCAACAATGCGTTCTACATCACCGACATTGCGCAGCAAAGGCTGTAGTTCCATGTGCCAAGCGTTATCAATCACCTCACTGATGGCACCAAGGCGTAAGTTGAGCTCATCGCGACAGCGAATAGGGTTGTGAATACGGCGCTTTAATAGTCGTGAGCCCATTGGCGTGGCGGTTTTATCCAGAATTGCTGCAAGTGTGTTTTCAATTCCACCACTGAGATTTTGTGTCAGCTCTAAGTTTTTGCGCGTGGCGCTATCCAGTACAACCGCTTGGGCGTCTTGCTCGAGACTGATAGCTTTGATGTGCGGCAAAGCGGTACGTTGTGTATCTTTTACATACTGTAATAAGCACCCAGCAGCAACTAAGCCTAATTTGGCATCTTGAACCCCAAAGCCAATTAAATCTTGGGTAGCAAATTGTTGGCACAAGGAGGTGATGGCTGTTTCTAGATCGAACTCCCACTCTGGGCGACGACGAATGCCTTTATAATGCTCAATCAGTGACATATTGGTAAAGGTTTCTGGGTAGAGCAATTCAGCAGGATTTAATCGCTGTAAAGTCGATTTAAAGGCGTCGATGTCCGCGCATTCTACGATATGAAAACGGCCTGAGTTGATGTCCAGATAGGCTATGGCGAAGTGGTTGCTTTTGCCTTCATAAACACTCACTAAAAAATTATCTTGGCGCTCTTTAAGTAAAGCTTCATCAGTGATGGTGCCCGGTGTGACAATACGCACTACTTTGCGTTCAACGGGACCCTTACTGGTTGCAGGATCGCCCACTTGCTCGCATATAGCGACGGATTCACCTAATTGCACTAAGCGCGCTAAATAGTTTTCTACCGCATGGTAGGGTACGCCCGCCATGGGAATAGGTTCACCACCGGCTTTGCCGCGGTGCGTTTGTGAAATATCGAGTAATTGTGCAGAGCGAATGGCATCATCAAAAAACAGCTCATAAAAATCCCCCATGCGATAAAATAGCAAAATATCAGGGTGCTGAGCTTTTATGCGCAGGTATTGCTGCATCATAGGTGTTTGTTGTTTTATATTATCTTCGCTATAGAGATTCGCTGACATGCACTCACTCGATTAAGGATGGTTATGAATTTACAACAGAAGTTAGATGCTAATACGCAAACACTTGCTGCTCAAGTGGGCGCTATTTTAGCGGATAAGCAGATGATGATCACTACCGCTGAGTCATGTACTGGTGGCGGCATTGCCTATGCCCTTACTGACACCCCAGGAAGTTCGCGTTATTTCGCCCAAGGAGCGGTGACATACAGTAATGATGTGAAAGCTTCTTGGCTGGGTGTGAGTGAAAAAACACTGTATGAATTTGGCGCAGTGAGTGAACAAACAGTGCAAGAAATGGCACAAGGTGCAGCTAATGTCGCACAAGCGGACATTGCGGTTGTGACCTCTGGCATTGCAGGGCCTGATGGTGGCAGCGCAGATAAACCGGTGGGTTTAGTGTGGTTTGCGGTGTTTTATAAGCAACGTGTGTACAGTGAAAAGCAGGTATTTAGTGGCAACAGAGCCGCAGTTCGCGAGCAAGCAATTGATCATGCACTGACCTTGGTATTAAAAATTTTAGAATCTGCTTGATACTGTAATTTCATACAGTATACTAGGTGACATTAAGCTAAGTTTGAAAAAGGCATTAAGCGAACTTAGTGTGGCAACTTAGCAGTCAATGATTTTGGAGATAACAATGAACGATAACAAACAAAAAGCCTTGAGTGCAGCACTATCACAAATTGAGCGCCAGTTCGGTAAAGGCTCAATTATGAAACTAGGTGATAGTCAGGCTTTGGATGTTGAAGCAATCTCTACAGGTTCACTGGGGATTGATATTGCATTAGGCATAGGCGGTTTACCGACGGGTCGTGTTGTTGAAATTTATGGTCCAGAATCATCAGGTAAAACAACCTTAACATTACAAGTAATCGCTCAAGCTCAACGTCAAGGCAAAACATGTGCATTCGTGGATGCAGAGCATGCGCTTGACCCTGTATATGCAGAAAAGTTGGGTGTTAATGTTGATGAGCTACTGGTTTCTCAACCAGACACCGGTGAGCAAGCGCTTGAAATCTGTGACATGCTAGTGCGCTCAGGTGCGGTAGATGTTGTTATTGTTGACTCGGTGGCAGCACTTACACCAAAAGCTGAAATCGAAGGTGAAATGGGTGATAGTCACGTAGGTTTGCAAGCGCGTTTGATGTCTCAAGCCCTACGTAAGTTAACTGCAAACATTAAGCGCTCGAACACGCTATGTATCTTCATTAACCAAATTCGAATGAAGATTGGTGTCATGTTCGGTAACCCTGAAACGACAACGGGTGGTAATGCACTTAAGTTCTACTCTTCAGTACGTTTAGATATTCGTCGCATTGGTTCTGTAAAAGACGGCGACGAGGTTGTGGGTAACGAAACACGCGTTAAAGTAGTTAAGAACAAGGTTGCACCTCCGTTTAAGCAGGCCGAATTTATCATCATGTACGGTGAGGGTATCTCAAAAGAAGGCGAGCTAATTGATTTAGGTGTGAAACACAAGTTGATTGAAAAGTCAGGTGCGTGGTATAGCTACAATGGCTCTAAAGTAGGTCAAGGTAAGTCTAACTCAATCAAATTCCTCAAAGAGAACGTGGAAATTGCTAATGAGATTGAGGGCAAATTACGTGAAATGTTGTTACTCAAAGCAACAATTCAGCCTGAAGAAGGTGAAGTAAACCCACTCGCTGCCGAAGCTGAAGAATAAGCAAAAAGTAAAGAATAAGAGTAAGTAAAACCAGCCTTTATGGCTGGTTTTTTTATGCGTAGCGGAATTAAAAAAGCCGCTTATTAGAAGCGGCTTGAGCGTTCAGTTGGAAAGGTTAAAACGCGTATTTTGCAGAGAACTGCAGTCTGTCTAAGTCACCATCTGCACCACTTTCGGTTTCGCGCTCAGCGTGTTTATATTCCACACCGAAAGTGAGTTTTTTGACTGGCGAGTATAATAAGTTGGCACTGTAACTCATGCTACTTTCGGTAGGGTTGCCGCTAAAGGCCAGTAAATCGGTGTTGTTGTCAGCTTCGAAGAATGAGTAAAGGAAGGTTGAGCGGAACTGCTCATTCCAATGGTGTTGATAACCAATAAAGCCAGAGGTTGAATCAATTGCATCTATGTTTGAACCGTCATATACCGCGCCATGTGCGACATTGAGACCAACGTAACGGCCTAGTCCAGAGCCTTGAGTTACCATAAATTTAATGTTGTTCTTGCCCGATACATTAAATTTACCCGAGACACTGACGCCAAATGATGAAGTAGTCTCGTCAGCACCACCTTGCTTATAAGTTAATTGGCGGGCGAGCGCGGTTACAACCACTTCCCCCCAATCAGCTTTGTGATTGTATCGTGCGGTGAAATCAGGTATCCCTGCATCGTCCGTTTCAACGCGTGCGCCGTTAACGGTAATGGTGCTTTCAGGGTTCTCTAGCGAGAAAGACCAGTTACCTGTACTGTAACGTATTTGTGCTTGGCGGTTGAACACTGTGCCCTCTGCTGGACCTACGAAATCAAGGGTCTCAGGTAAGGCACCGACATTTTGGAAGTTCGACCAGGCTTGTCCGAATAGCCATCCGTCGTACGTGATGTAGGCTTGTCTTATGCGTGGGGAGTAGGAGTTGGTCACACGTTCGTTGCCGCCAATTGAGGCGATAAAATCAAGCTCTATTTTGGTGTTAACCGACTTACCATTATCCAGCTTGGTGCTGGTGCCAAAATTGAATCGTGATTGGCGTGCATGCATATCGAATACGGCGTCACTGTCGGCATCATCACCGACTGGGGTGGTGCTTGGCACATAAAAGTCGCGACCAATACTATCCCCAGAGATAGTTCCTGCAGAGAAATCGCTCCACATAGCATCAAGTTTCACGTAGCCGCCGTAGCTTACACTCGTGTCGCCAATATTTGCTGCATAAGCTGATGACGTTGCAGCGCATACCGCAGCTGCCACGAGTGTTTTTGTTATCAATTTGCGTGTTGTCATAATCTTGTCCTGTTTCAAGCTAGCCATGCAAACATGGTCGCTGAAGCATTTTTGAGCAATTATCTATTGGTCTTACGACTAAGGTCTTAACCTTGAAAAAACCTCACTAATAAAGGCATTGGCAGTGCTGTTGCGCATGTGCTTACATAAAGAAGTAAATCTTATACTAAGGTCTAATGTTGCAACGTGCGGTGCTGGGTAATGCTTTGCTCAGGCCCACAGGCATGCCAGTAGGCAACAAATTACATGGAGACAGATATGTCACAGAGCATTTACCCGGTTTTTGAGAGCGTCAAAAACACCGCATTAGTCGATAACGAAAAATATAAAGCACTGTATGAGCAATCCATTGCAGACCCAGAGGAGTTCTGGGGCGAGCATGGTAAACGCCTTGACTGGTTCTCACCTTATAGCAAGGTTAAAAACACCTCATTCGATAAAGGTCATATCAGCATTAAGTGGTTTGAAGATGGCCAACTCAATGCATCATACAACTGTATTGACCGTCACTTGAAAGATAAAGCCAACAAAACAGCACTGATCTGGGAAGGGGACAATCCAAATCAAAGCGAGCACATCAGCTATCAACAAGTGCATGATGAGGTGTGCAAGCTTGCCAATGGTTTGCGTAAGCTGGGTGTAAAGAAGGGGGATCGCGTCGCTATTTATATGCCAATGACGCCACAAGCCGTCTATGCGATGCAAGCATGTGCCCGAATTGGTGCGGTGCACTCCGTGGTGTTTGGTGGCTTCTCGCCATCAGCTATTGCCGATCGCATTAATGACAGCGGTGCGAAAGTCGTGATCACTTCGGACGAAGGGCGTCGTGGTGGTAATTGCGTACCTCTTAAAGCCAATGTTGATGAAGCGGTTAATCAAGACAGTGTGACCACAATTGAGCACGTAATCGTGCACCAACTCACCGGTGGCGACGTGGAGTGGCACGACCATGACGTATGGTGGCATGAATTAGTAGCCGACTTACCAGCTCAATGTGAGCCTGAGGTCATGGATGCTGAAGATCCACTGTTTATTCTTTACACCTCAGGTTCTACGGGCAAACCTAAGGGGGTCGTCCACTCTACCGGTGGGTACTTGGTTTACAGCTCAATGACACACGAATATGTCTTTGACGTACACGGTGATGATATTTACTGGTGTAGCGCGGATGTGGGTTGGATCACCGGGCATAGTTACATTGTTTATGGCCCTATGGTGAATGGTTGCACACAAGTGATCTTTGAAGGTGTGCCCACTTACCCAAGTGCTGGACGCATGGGTGAGGTGGTTGATAAGCACAATGTCACTATTTTATACACTGCGCCAACCGCAATTCGCGCACTGATGGCCAAAGGCGATGAGCCAACGGCAACATCAACGCGTTCATCACTGCGCATTTTGGGCTCAGTGGGTGAGCCTATCAACCCAGAAGCGTGGGCATGGTACTTTGAGCACATTGGTAATGGGCAGTGCCCCATTGTTGATACGTGGTGGCAAACTGAAACCGGTGGCATCATGATCACGCCGCTACCCGGTGCAACGGATATGAAACCGGGATCGGCAACACGTCCTTTCTTCGGTATTTCACCTGCATTGTTTGATGCTGAGGGTAACAACCTTGAAGGGGCCGTGGATGGTAACCTGGTGATTCTTGATAGCTGGCCGTCTCAAGCACGAACTGTGTACGGTGATCATGACCGTTTCGAGCAAACCTACTTCTCGGCATATCCTGGTGTGTATTTCACCGGTGATGGGTGTCGTCGTGACGAAGACGGTTATTATTGGATCACAGGGCGAGTAGATGACGTGCTAAACGTGTCTGGCCACCGCCTTGGTACCGCAGAAATCGAAAGTGCGCTTGTTGCTCATGAGGCGGTCGCAGAGGCAGCGGTCGTCGGTTATCCGCACGACATTAAAGGTCAGGGCATCTATGTATACATCACCCCGAATGACGGTGTTGTTGTGAGTGATGAGTTGACCAAAGATGTCCGCAATTGGGTGCGCAAAGAGCTCAGCCCAATCGCATCACCAGATATGATCCAATGGTCGCCGGGCTTACCAAAAACACGCTCAGGTAAAATCATGCGTCGAATTCTGCGTAAAATTGCCGCTAATGAGCATCAACAGCTTGGAGACACCTCAACACTTGCCGATCCAAGTGTGGTTGATGAGCTGATTGAAAATCGCTTGAATCGATAATTAAGAGTTAATACCTTGATTATTTTACGATTATGAACATAGACTATCGGCTGTTACGTTAACGTGACAGCCGATTTTTTAGGAGCGAACAATGAGTCAGTTTTTAATAGCCGATGACCATCCGTTATTTAGAGAAGCACTCAAAGGGGCACTGACAAAGCAGTTTGAGCCATTGGAAATACTTGAGTCTGACACCTTCGACACCACGCTTGCTGTGCTTGAGAGCCATGAAGATCTTGATATTCTGTTGCTTGATTTGCACATGCCTGGCAATGGTGATTTGTATGGGTTAATTCGTATTCGCGAAGATTATCCCGATTTGCCCATTGCCGTGGTATCTGGCAGTGAAGATTTACATGTCGTATCGAAAGTGATGGGGTATGGCGCTATGGGTTTCATCCCTAAGTCTTCGTCAGCCCAAGAAATTGCCGCTGCAATTAATGAGATACTTGAAGGTGATACTTGGCTTCCTGAGAATATCAAAGATAAGGTGCAAGCGATCAGTGGCGAAGAAAGAGAGCTTGCCGCGCAAGTATCGTCGCTAACACCGCAGCAATATAAGGTGCTTAGCTACTTGCATGAGGGCCTATTGAATAAGCAAATCGCCTATGAGCTTAATATTTCAGAGGCTACTGTAAAAGCCCATATTACCGCTATTTTTCGTAAATTAGGGGTGTATAACCGTACTCAGGCGGTGTTAATTGCCTCAAAACTGCAATTAGAGTCTTTGGAAAATCAACAACAAGAAACACACTAACAGCACCCCATTTGGCAATCCCTCTGATGGATTGCCGGTGGGTTTAAGGTTTATTCGAATACCACAGTACGATTAGCATTGATAAACAGCTTGTGCTCAGAGGCTAACTCAAGGGCCTGACAAAATACCTGTTTTTCCACATCGCGCCCTTTCTTTGCCATGACTTCTGCTGTATCAGCGTGCGTTACAGGGCGCACTTGCTGCATGATTATTGGCCCTTCATCGAGCTCATTGTTCACAAAGTGTGCCGTGGCGCCAATGATTTTCACTCCGCGTTCGAATGCTTGATGATAAGGCTTAGCGCCAATAAATGCAGGCAAAAACGAGTGATGGATGTTAATGATGCGCCCTTCAAAGCGCCTCACAAATTCAGGACTCAGAATACGCATGTATTTGGCAAGGCCAATCAAATCCGGGTGATATTCAGTTATTTTATCTGCCACTAATTGGTCATGCTCTGCGCGACTTAGACCTTGATGACTGATGCAGTGAAAAGGGACGCCAAAGCCTTTTGCAAGAGGTTCTAAATCAGGGTAGTTGGCTATCACGGCCAATACATCTATGTTCAGAGCTTGTTCAAAACACTTTAATAACACGCCACCTAAGCAATGCGCTTCTTTGGTTGCCAACAACACCACCTTAGTCGCTTCTGTGCCATGCAACGAGACAGATGAGCCCTGCGGCAAGCTGTGCTCGAGCTTGGTTAGTAAGTCTACATTGCGAAAGTCGCCATCGAGCTCGGTGCGCATAAAAAAGCGGCCATGCGCTTTATCAACAAACTCATTATTGCGGGTAATGTTCAGACCATGCTCAAAGCATAAACTGGTAATTTTGGCTATTAAGCCTTCTTCGTCTGGGCATTGTGCCAGTAAAACCTTCTTCATATCCTCATTCCTACTGCTTACATGTGCAAGTGACGCCAACATGGCGTGAATGCAGCAAATACTCATCAGCATAAATATCTGATCACATATGTATGCTGGTATACGCATTATGCGCAGACTTTTTCGGTACGAGCAATGTGGCGCTTATATGCTTTGGGGTGCTGTTGTAACTTGATGTTCTAAGGACGAGGCGCGAAGTGATTATACTCGCGCCTTGTTGTTATAAAGAGTGGTTGAGTAACGATTTTAACTTGGCTGGTTTCACAGGCTTTGACAAGTAGTGTACAGCCATTGCTTTGGCTTTATTTTTAAGTTCATCATCACGCACCGCAGTAATCAAAATCGCAGGAAGGGGGCCGCGGATGTCTCGAATTTTACTAATGAGCGCGAGTCCATCTATGTCCCCTCCAAGTTGATAATCCATTAAAATAACGTCAAATTCATGGTCGCTGTTGGCCATTTCTAGGGCCGCATCAGCGCTTTGGCAGGTATGGCACTGGGCTCCCCACTTACCCAGTAAATGGGTCATTGCCTCGATATTGGCAACTTCATCATCTACGACCAGCACTTGATAGTGCGTTTGTTTATTCACTGCATTATGGTTTGTTTGTGACTGCAAAATGCGCTGCTCACTACCGTAAGGCACTTCAACTTTAAAACAACTGCCTTTACCTAAATTTGAGCGCATGATCAGTCTATGAGAGAGCAAGTCTACCATACGTTTAACCACACCTAGGCCAAGTCCAACCCCCTTGTTATCGCCAGATTCCACGCGATAGAAGTCATCAAAGATCTTATTTTGTTCGTGTTCACTGATCCCAAGCCCGGTATCCCATACCTCAATGCTTAAGTGGTGCTTACGCTTTCTGCATGCCACTAATACTTTGCCTGACTCGGTGTATTTGACCGCGTTAGAGACTAAGTTTTGAATGATACGTCTTAGATAGGTGATGTCACTGTGCACCACCGCATTCGTGGAGCGCAACTCAAGTTGTAAGCCTTTGTCTGCACATAAAATAGCGTATTCGTTAATCAGTGGTGTGAGGATATCGTCGATATGGAAATGTTTTGGCGTTGGCTTCATTGCCCCTTGATCAAGCTTAGCGATATCTAACAAGGCCGACATCAAATGCACTGTGCTGTCTAGGCTGGCGCCAAGCTTTTCTATGCTACCTGCATTGTGTGCACTGAGTTCTTTATCATCTATCGCTGCAAGGTATAACCGCGCAGCATTAAGAGGCTGTAAAATGTCATGACTTGCCAGCGCCAAGAAGCGGGTTTTACTGTCATTGGCTCGTTCAGCCTCGAGCTTTGCAGCTTTTAATGCTTGCTCTGTTTGTTCTCGACTGGCAATTTGCGCTTTGAGGTCTTGGTTCATAGCTCGCACTTCTTGAGTACGTGCTTCAATGCGGTTTTCCAAGTCCATGTTGATTTCTTCAAGCGCGTTTTGTGTCTCCATGTGAACCGTGATGTCTGAAAAACTGGTTACAAAGCCGCCATCAGGTAAGGGATTACCAATCATTTCAAATACCTGCCCATTGCGACGATGACGAATGAAATGGTGCGGCGAGCCATTGCGCAGGTGGCGAACGCGCTTTTCTACATGCGCTTCTATTTCTCCGGGTCCACATTCGCCGCGTACGGCGTTATAGCGAATCACCTCTTCAATGGGTTGCTCTTGTTGTAAAAACCCCTCTGGGTAGTCAAACATTTCAGCGTAGCGTTTGTTCCAAGCAACCAGGTTTAAATCTTTATCAACGACTGAAATACCATGACTGAGATTTTCTAATGATGTGAATAATAAGTTCTGATTAAAGCGCAGCGCTTGCGTAGTTTCGTCAAAAAAGTTAACCACCTCTTCAAACGCCAAGCGTTTTCCTGCGGCCACTGTCTGGATTAGGGCTTGTGCGCTAGAAGCACCCAGCACCCCTGTTAGGGCACGCTCACAATAGGCAATAAACTCGTTAGACGGAGGGGTGTTGTCTTCTCCCAATGCTTCGGTGAGCTGGTAATGGGCGAGGACTTGAGTACTTCGTTGTGCTCCCAAAAATGTTTGCAACAGCACTTTAAAGTCATACACCGTGGCATCAACACTTTTATTTAGGCGTTTGGCGTAAGTGAGCTGCTCCATTGGATTAACAAACGCCGCGGCTTGAATACGATCAATAAGGCGCTCTTGCGCCCCTAAAGAAAAGCTAATGTAACAACAGATATTGGCAAACAGCGCTAATAGCGTACCTTGGGTGATAAGCGTCTGTTGACCGATGGTATCTAAGGTGCCATTGGCATCCATAATCGGCATCAATAAAAATAACAGCCAACATACGACCCCCGCTGTCAGTCCTGCATAAACACCATAAGCATGACCTTTGCGCCAATATAATCCGCCAACAATGGCCGGTAGTAATTGCGTCACCAAAGAAAACGCAACCAAGCCCATTGATGCGAGGGTTTCACCTTGTCCAAACCACTCTTGGTACAGATAAGAAAGTAACAGTATCGCTCCTATGGTGAAGCGTCGTACGAGTAAAATGCGTGAGCGATAGCTGCGATTTAATTGATTGCGACGAAACTTTCGTTTGAGGATCAGTGGCAATACTACATCGTTCGAAATCATGGTGCTCAGAGTGAGTGTCGCGACCACAATCATTGCTGTAGCCGCGGATAGTCCACCTATAAATACGAAGGTTGTCATTGCCCAGTGGCCGCTTTGCAAAGGTAAGGCAAGTACAAAACTGTCGGCGCTATGGCCTTGACCTATCTCGGGCATAATAGCTGCGCTGGCAATAGGTAGGATCATGCCCGCAGTAAGAATTAAATACAGAGGAAATGCCCAGCGTGCAGTGCGTAAATGTTTGATGTCTTGGTTATCAACAACTGTGACATGAAATTGTCGTGGTAAACAGATGATGGCGGTTGCTGCCATCAAAGTTTGGCCAACAAAGCCAAACGTCATCACCGGCGCGTCTTGCCAATGTTGCCACACTTTGTCGAGGGTAACTGCCTCTGGCAAAGAATATAGGGTGTACAAGGCAAGGGCAGCAACTACGCCCAGAGCCACTAATTTAACAACCGATTCAAACGCTACGGCAAGCATTAAACCCGAGCGGTATTCTGTGACATCAACTTTTCGCGTACCAAAAAATATCGCGAATATCGCCATCACTAGCGCCCCACCTAAGGCTAATGTTTGCCCTGAAATTTGCGTGTCGTCAGCAAGTAAGAAAAAACTATTCGACAGCGCTTTGAGTTGCAGCGCAATGTAGGGAATGGTCGCCAGCAGGGCGATGAAGGTGACTAGCATCGCCGTGAGTTGACGTTTGCCATAACGGGCTGAAATGAAGTCGGCAATGGTGGTGATGTTTTGCTTTTTACTCACTAATACCAGCTTTCGTAAAAAGCCTTGGAAGAACACAAAGAGTAACACTGGCCCAAGCAAAATTGGCAGATAATTCCACCCGCTACTGGCTGCGGTGCCCACGGCGCCATAGTAAGTCCAAGACGTGCAATAAATGCCTAATGAGAGGGCATACACAAATGGGTGATGGCTAATATAGCGTGCCCAAGGCGTTGTTTTGTCGCCCCAGTTTGCCAGCCAAAAAAGTACACCAATGTAGGACAAAGAAACCAGTATTAAAGCAAGTGTCATGGCTTAGGTCGTTATTTTTATTAGTGCTTTTACCATAGCAAAAGCCCTTGATGATTAGCAGTGATTTTATACTCTAAAACCTTAATACCGAGGCATATTAGACTAATGTATTACATGCTGCCTTACTCGATAATCGCGTCGATTTACAGTCGTAAAAATAGCATAAACCAATGATAGTTATAGCTTTTACTGGTTTTTTCTGTGAGTGGTTAATTTTTTGTTACGACTAAGGTCGAAATTTCCTCTTGCCAAAGCATTGCTAGATTCAATAGTGACGATAACAACCGATCATGCCTTGGCGCATGATGTAAAGGGGATACAAAATGGCTTTTAAAGATGCAGAACATGCCAAAGCCTATTGGAGTGAAAACCTAAGCCTCGTGTTTAAACTACTCGCGGTCTGGTTTGTCATTTCATTTGGTTGCGGCATTTTGTTAGTCGACGTGCTCAATGAAGTACATTTCTTTGGGTTTAAATTGGGCTTCTGGATTTCTCAGCAAGGCGCAATTTACACCTTTGTGGCTCTTATTTTTGTCTACGCATACAAAATGAATGCGTTAGATAAGAAATACGGCGTAGACGAATAAGGAGCTTTATGATGGATGTTCAAGGTTTTACGTTTCTAATTGTTGGTTTGAGCTTTGCGATGTATATCGGCATCGCAATTTGGGCTCGAGCTGGCTCTACAAATGAATTCTATGTCGCCGGTGGTGGGGTTCCGCCCGTAGCTAATGGTATGGCTACTGCGGCAGACTGGATGAGTGCCGCATCGTTCATTTCCATGGCGGGTATCATCTCGTTTGCAGGTTATGATGGTGGTGTATACCTCATGGGGTGGACCGGTGGGTATGTGTTGTTAGCCCTTTGTTTAGCGCCTTACTTACGTAAGTTTGGTAAGTTTACGGTGCCAGATTTCATCGGTGACCGTTACTATTCTCAAGCAGCCCGTATCGTGGCGATTATCTGTGCGATTTTCATCTGTTTCACATACATTGCAGGCCAAATGCGTGGTGTGGGCGTGGTGTTCTCGCGCTTCTTGGAAGTAGACATTGAAACTGGCGTATACATCGGTATGGTGATTGTATTCTTCTACGCTGTACTCGGCGGTATGAAAGGGATCACATACACCCAAGTGGCTCAGTATTGTGTTTTAGTATTTGCATACCTAGTTCCTGCTATTTTCATTTCTTTGATGATGACCGGGCATTTGCTACCTCAAACGGGCTTTGGCGCGACGCTCTCTGATGGCTCGGGCATGTATTTGCTCGATAAACTCGACGGACTGAGCACCGAACTCGGATTTGCCCAATATACTGAGGGGTCCAAGAGCATGATTGACGTGTTTGCAATCACCGGAGCCCTCATGGTTGGTACCGCTGGTTTGCCACACGTTATTGTTCGCTTCTTCACGGTTCCTCGCGTGCGTGACACCCGTATCTCAGCGGCATGGACCTTGGTATTTATTGCAATTGTATACACTACGGCACCTGCTGTTGCATCGTTTGCCCGTGTAAACATGATTGATACTATCAATGGTAAAGACGGTAGCGGTACGCTCTACGAAGAAGCGCCACAATGGATTAAGAATTGGGAAAGAACGGGCCTTATTGCTTTCAATGATAAGAATGGCGACGGTCGCATGTTCTACGCAGCAGGCAAGATTGATGACCCTGCAAGCGCGAACGAAGTGAAAGTTGACCGCGATATCATGGTATTAGCAAACCCTGAAATTGCCGACTTACCAGCATGGGTGATTGCACTGGTTGCTGCTGGTGGTATTGCCGCGGCTCTGTCGACAACCGCAGGTTTACTGTTGGTCATTTCAACGTCAGTGTCTCATGATTTGCTCAAACGCACCTTGAAACCTGATATTAGCGACAAGCAAGAGCTGTTAGCTGCACGTCTTGCGGCCATGGTGGCCATTGGTATCTCGGCATACTTCGGTATCAACCCGCCTGGGTTTGTGGCCTCGGTGGTGGCGTTCGCCTTCGGCCTAGCTGCTGCGAGTTTCTTCCCTGCAATCATTATGGGTATATTCTCTAAGCGCATGAATAAAGAAGGTGCTATCGCTGGTATGGTAACCGGTATTGGTTTCACCGCGGCATACATCATCTTCTTCAAGTTTGTAAGCCCTGAGTTGAACAGCCCTGAACACTGGTTCCTCGGTATTTCACCGGAAGGTATTGGTATCGTGGGTATGGTTGTTAACTTTGTTGTTGCAGCCGCAGTTCAGCGCATGACAGCGGAAACACCAGAAGAGATCAAAGAGATGGTTGAAGGTATCCGTAACCCTAAAGGTTCTTCAGCAGCTCACGCTCATTAATTCATATCATTAGAAAAACCAAAGCCCGACCTTAGACCAAGGTCGGGCTTTTTTTGTCTGCCGATTAGTCCTAGATTGTATGTATAGCGAGTCGGTGTTTGCGATGCCGACGCGTGGTACGTCGCATGTATAGCAATTAGGATGTCATTTATGAGTGCGCAACATCAGGATGTTCTCGACTTTGTAGCCCAACAAGCGCCTTTCAATGCGCTGCCAGAGTCAGCGTGTGACTACTTTTGCCATCACCTTGAAGTGATTTATGTCACCCGTGAGAATCAAATTCAGTGGCTAGACTCCGTTAATCCAAAACTATTCTTGATTCGCAGTGGCGTGATAGAGCTGGTGGCACCTGACTCAGAGCCTGTGGCACGACTCACAACAGGGGATTACTTCGGTTATCCATCATTGCTCAGTGGCGAGGCAATAAAAAATCGTATTGAGGTAAAACACGACGCCTTGGTGTACATGCTCAATCAGCACGATTTTGATTATTTACGCCGTGAGTACAAAGCCTTCGAGCAATACTTTGTGCGCGCTCACTCTAATCGCTTGCTGTCGAGTAAGTTTCAACATCACAGCGATAGCTGGTCGGAGCGTAAAATTGCTGATTTGATGACGCGCCAAGCGGTCACACTCGGGCCAGACGCATCCATAGGTGAATGTGCTAAAACTATGACCGAGCATGGCGTTTCGTCGATTATGGTAGTGCAAGCCAATGAGCAAGACACAGAGCAACTTATAGGCGTGGTCACTGATCGAGATTTGCGCTCTCGCGTGCTTGCGGCGGGCATTGATGCGAACCAAAGCATTGCTGAGATTATGACCGCAGAGCCGAAATTCATTTTTGAAAACAACCGTGTGTTCTCTGCTATGCATCTGATGCTCAAGCATAATATTCATCATCTACCGGTGCTCAATGAGCATCATCAGCCAATGGGTATGGTGACATCCACCGACTTACTGCGTCAGCAAAAAAGCGACCCAGTGCAGCTGATAGGTCGCATTTACAAAGCCTCTGGCGTCAAAGATCTCAAGCGCTACGCACAAGAAGTACCTGAGCTCTTAGATGGCTTTGCTTATCACATTGATGACATTAGCCTTATTGGCAAGTTGCTCAGTGGTATTAGCGATGCGCTAACCACTCGTTTAATACAGCTCTTTATACAGCAGCACGGTGATGCACCTAGTCGATTTAGTTGGATTTGTTTTGGCTCACAAGCGCGGGAGGAGCAGACCTTACATTCTGACCAAGATAATGGTCTGTTATTACCCAATGATTTAAATGAACAACAGCTCGATTACTTCAGGCGCATGGGGGAATTTGTGTGTGAGCAACTGGATGTCTGTGGCATCGTTCGTTGCCCCGGCAACATTATGGCGAGTAATAGTGAGTGTCGCCTTAGCGTGAAAGGGTGGCTTGATAGGTTTGCTAAGTGGCTAGCTACCCCAACTCCAGAAGCGATGCTCAATTGTAAAATCTTTTTTGATTTGCGATTTATCTCGGGTTCAAGTGGGTTGTTTGC
The DNA here is from genome assembly GCF_049257235.1 of Pseudoalteromonas maris. NCBI lineage: Bacteria > Pseudomonadati > Pseudomonadota > Gammaproteobacteria > Alteromonadales > Pseudoalteromonadaceae > Pseudoalteromonas > Pseudoalteromonas maris. Next base: position 536,767 of record NZ_JBMMUF010000001.1, on the reverse strand, counting down.
TGATTTCAGCAAAGCATTGTCGGCACTTAAACCAGACCAGTTATTTTATCGCGCACTTGCCAGCGAGCTGAACCTTAACTCGGTGCCCATTGGCTTATTTAATCAGTTAAAAACCCAAAAGGATGAGCAGCATCATCGCTATATCGATTTAAAACGTCGCGGTATCGTGATCATAAATGACATTGTGCGCCTGTATGCACTGCAAGGAAATATCCGCTACGCCAGCACATTGGAGCGCTTGGATGCCCTGACTAAGACACAATTATTATCGAAAAAAGATATTTTTGATTTAAAAGACTGCTGGCGCTATCTCACGCAATTGCGCTTACATGCGCAGCTTAGCGGTGAGTCATTACCCAGTAACTGTATTAATCCAGATTCACTGACTTCGTTGGAGCGCCATCAGCTTAAAGAAGCGTTTTATTTAGTCCGCCAAGCGCAGCAGGCGGCAAGCTTTAAATTTGCCCGAGGAAGCTTGTAGTTGTGACTTACTCGTGGTGGCAGCAACTTATATCCAAGTTCGGTTTTGACAATCATGGCTTGTCATTGCCTTGGAATGAGCATCGGTTCGTAGTGGTTGACCTCGAGCTTACGGGTCTCAACCCTAAAGAGCACGAGGTGGTGTCACTGGCATGGGTGGTGATAGAGCAGCAACGAATAAAATTACATAAAAGTGGTCATTTGCTTCATGGTGGTGTGCTAAAACTGGATCAATCACCCATTTATCATGGAATTACAGAGCAGCAATTAGCGGATGAAGGTTTATCAATGGCCGATATATTGGCGCGCTTTAGTCAGGTCTGCCAAGATTCGGTGTTGGTTTTTCACAATAGCTTACTGGATACGCGGTTTTTAAATGTCGCTTGTAAGCAACATGGCATTGAGTTACCCCGCATTATTCTTGATACTCTGAAAATTGAGCAACGCAGACTGGCCCGGCAAGGGGTTGATATTGCACAGGATTCGCTTTCGTTACAGGCGTGTAGGCAAAGGTATGAATTACCAGTTCACACATCTCATGATGCGCTCAGTGATGCTCTGGCAACGGCGGAATTCTTTATGGCGCAAGCTAATCACATGAGTAAGCAAGCGCCAGTGCCTTTGAGTGACCTTATTACGGCTGGCTGATCTGCGGCAGTTTTTGCTCCTGCCAACCATTCATATCACCCTCTAAATGGTAAACCTGAGTGAAGCCGTTTTGCAAAAGGGTATCGATAGCTTTACCTGCGCGGCGACCGCTGCGGCAATACACCACAATAGGACGGTCTTTATCAAGCTGTTCGAGGTGATCAGCCAAAACATCAAAACTGATATTCATCGCACCCTTGATATGACCTTGTTGGTATTCATCGCTGCTGCGTACATCCAGAAGCTGCATTGGTTGCGCTGCAAAACGGTCAACCATCAGTTGTTGTTGGCTAATATCTTGTGCTTTGTCTTGTGCCCAGCTCGGGGTAGTAAATGCGATGCTAGCAAGTGCGCAAAATGCGGCAATAGTAACGTTTCTCATTGTTTTTCCTTGTGTTACATACTTAGTAAGTGAATAAGTATAGGCTTTGATGAGTATACATTACTCTATACGCATAAGGTGTATTTGTCGCCCTAACCAATGCATAACGCTGTTAGTGCGTGATTCTTGTGATAGAACGTCGCGGCTAGTACTTGTTTCATGCTATCATCACCCCCATTTACCAGCTTATACAAGCTGACCTTGCGGGCCAGCTTTGTTATATTGTAACAATACTTATCTGTACAGAGTGAATAGTCGTGGCTGAAGTCAGAGCGAGAGTCCACTTAAATGTGGGCAAAAAAAGTGATATCCCTGCTGAAATAGTCTCTTTTGATGGTTTAAAAGATGGCCAAGAACACGTGGCTTTAATTTTCAATGAAGCCGACAAGCAAGGCACTCCATTAATTCGAATGCACTCTGAATGCCTCACTGGTGATGTGTTTCACTCTAGCCGTTGTGACTGTGGCGAGCAGCTCAATGAGTGCATTGAACTGATGCACGAACAGGGCGGGGTATTGTTATATTTACGCCAAGAAGGTCGTGGTATTGGTTTGTACAATAAGCTTGATGCTTACGTGCTACAGTCACAAGGCATGAACACCTACGAAGCGAACAATCAATTGGGTTTTGCCGACGACTTACGGGAATTTTCTGACGCGGTGCTGATGCTCAAAGCGTTGAGCATCTCGCAAGTTAAACTCATGACTAATAACCCAAAGAAACTTGATGCCTTGCGTGACAACGGCATAGACGTGAAAAGTGTGGTTGGTACCAGTGCGCATATCAAGGTTGGACAAACGGGCAACCAAGCCTACCTTGAAACTAAAATAAAACATGGCGCGCACATGTTAGATATCAAAAAAATAAACAAAGCATAATATCAGCAGAATAAGGGCCATTTTTTCGTATGTCGATAGAAATTAGAGTGCATAAAGCCAGTGCTGGAGCGCGTTGGTTTAAAGCTGGACTAGATATTTTTCAACTTCAGCCGTTTACTTTCATTTTTATGTATTTGTTTATTGGCGTGTTTGGATTGATTGGTGCATTAGCGCCAATGTTAAACATTCCTGTAGCGTTAGCGACACCATTTTTGATGGCTGGCTTATTCAATGCAGCATTGCGTCGCCAGCAGGGGCATAAAGTCGCTTTTGCTGACGTGATTAGTGTTTTCTCGCAAAAAGGTCGTCGCATGGGCGTGTTCCGAGTGGGGATTTATCAATTAGGCGCAGGGCTGTTGCTAAGCATGGTCGCGAACGTGCTGTTTGCAGATACAATTGCCATTATGACGCAGCCAGATATCAACCCAGAGACTGCAATGGCTGAGTTAGCGCAGAGCTTTTCTTTGTCGTCATTGGTGTTATTTCTTGTGTTATGCAGCATCTACTTGTGTGCCTTCGCTTTTGCCGTTCCGTTAGTTTACTTTGCCGGTTACCGTTCTATTTTTACGGTGCTAAAAGCGAGTCTCATGGCCTTTTATCATAATATGTGGGCGATGACAGTCTTTGGGCTCATTGGTGGTGGCTTGATATTGGTCAGTGCAATATTATCCTTTATTCCACTTCTTGTTGTGTTACCAATTTGCTACATTAGCCTGCTTGTCGCATTTGAAGCCATATTTATGCCTAATTTGCAAAGTGATAATGTGACTCAACAAGGCGACAATGCACCACAGCGTGCATCCGAGCAACACACACAATCGCAAGATGGTCGGTTTGACGCTTAATGGATGAATGCGAAAAGCAAAAACAAAAGAATTACGTACTGTGGCTGCTTGGTCGTCAAGACTACAGCAGGCGAGACCTTGAACGTAAGTTGGCGCAGCGCCAGGTTCCACAGGACTTTGCCACCGAGTTATTAGATTGGTGTGAGCAACAGCGGTTTTTGGATGATAACCGCTACTGCGTGGGCTTTGTGCACCGCGCAATAGACAAGCGTCATGGGCCGCGCAGAATCACTGCCGACGCCCAACAAAAAGGACTTGCCAAGGAGCAAGTTGAAATGGTGCTTAACGATATGGATGTCGACTGGTTTGAATTGGCCTATGAGGCCTATCACCGCAAATATAAGCCGGTGAATGAGACGTTAGATTACAAAGAAAAAGCTAAGCGTATGCGTTATTTAACGGCGCGAGGTTTTGACTTTCAACATATTGAATTTGCACTTGAAGCGAAAGACGAGTGAGAAAAGAGTAATGCAGCATTTGACGACCGCACAGCTAAGACAGCAGTTCTTAGACTTTTTTGCCAAGCATCAACACCAAGTGGTGCCTTCGGCTTCATTGGTTCCAGGTAATGATCCAACGTTGTTATTTAACAACGCGGGTATGGTGCCTTTTAAAGACGTATTCCTAGGCGCAGAAACGCGTCCTTACAATCGTGCTGCAAGTGCCCAGCGCTGTGTGCGTGCTGGTGGTAAGCACAACGACCTTGAAAACGTAGGGTATACCGCACGTCACCACACTTTCTTTGAAATGCTGGGTAACTTCAGCTTTGGTGATTACTTCAAGCAAGACGCTATCAAGTTTGCATGGGAGTTTTTAACTGAAGTCGTTAAGCTACCTCAAGAAAAGCTGCTGGTAACAATTTATCACGACGATGAAGATGCGTTTAACATCTGGCACAAAGAAGTAGGTTTGAGCGAAGACCGCATAATTCGCATCGCAACGAGCGATAACTTCTGGTCAATGGGTGATACCGGACCATGTGGACCATGTTCTGAAATCTTCTACGATCACGGTGAGCAAATCTGGGGTGGTCCTCCGGGTTCGCCAGAAGAAGATGGTGATCGCTTCATCGAGATTTGGAACCTTGTATTTATGCAATACAACCGTCATGCAGACGGCACTATGGAGCCACTTCCTAAGCAGTGTGTAGATACAGGTATGGGTCTTGAGCGTATTGCTGCTATCTTGCAAGGCGTGCATTCAAACTATGAAATCGACTTATTCCAAGCGTTGATCAGTGCCGCGGCAAAAGTGACAAACGCACAGGATTTGGAAGATAAATCATTGCGCGTCATCGCCGACCACATCCGTTCATGTGCCTTCTTGGTGTTAGATGGTGTCATGCCTTCAAATGAAGGCCGTGGTTATGTATTACGCCGTATTATTCGCCGTGCAGTGCGCCACGGTAACAAGCTAGGCGCCAAAGGCACCTTCTTCCACAAGATTGTCGCTGAGCTGGTAGCGCAAATGGGTGATGCTTACCCAGAGCTTGCGCAAAAACAAGCGATTATTGAAAAAGTATTGCGTATTGAAGAAGAGCAATTTGGTAAAACTCTTGAACGTGGCTTGGCGATTCTTGAGGAGCACTTGAGCAACCTTGAAGGTGATGTTATTCCTGGGGATGTAGTGTTCAAACTGTACGACACCTACGGTTTCCCAGCTGACTTAACAGCTGACGTGGCTCGTGAGCGTTTTATGACGATTGATGAGCAAGGCTTCCAAGAAAGTATGGACGTGCAGCGTAAGAAAGCACAACAAGCAGGTAAGTTTGGTGCTGATTACAATAACCAACTGCGCTCAGATAAGAGTACTGATTTTAAAGGTTATGACGCCGAACATCACAGCGGTACTGTGGTAGAACTGTTTGCCGGTGGCGAAAAAGTTAATGTCTTGGCAGATGGCCAAGAAGGTATCGTAGTACTTGATCGCACACCATTTTATGCAGAGTCAGGTGGTCAAGTGGGTGACACAGGTGTGCTTAAAACGAGCAATGGCGAGTTTGTGGTAACCGACACTCAGAAACTAGGTAATGCATTTGCTCACCACGGTAAAGTGGTAGGGCAAATTGGTGTTAACGACAAAGTGGATGCGCGCATTGACGCAGAACGTCGTGACCGTATTAAGAAAAATCACACAGCAACTCACTTAATTCACGAAGCATTACGCCAAGAGTTGGGCGAGCACGTGAACCAGAAAGGCTCATTGGTACAGCCAGACCGTTTGCGTTTCGACTTCTCGCACTTTGAAGGTGTGACGTCAGAGCAATTGCAACGTATTGAAAAGAAAGTGAATGACGAAATTCGTCGTAACTTTGCGCTGCAAACAGAATTAATGGCCATTGATGATGCTAAAGCCAAAGGTGCTATGGCACTGTTTGGTGAAAAGTACGACGACGAAGTGCGTGTTGTAAGCATTGGTGATTATTCAATTGAATTGTGTGGTGGTACGCACGTAACACGCACAGGTGACATCGGCTTATTCAAGATTGTTTCAGAAGCAGGTATTGCCGCAGGTGTTCGTCGTATTGAAGCTGTAACAGGTGCCGATGCACTTAATCATGTAGCAAGCCAAGAAGATACGTTGAGCCAAATTGCCGCACTTTTGAAAGCGGATAGCGCGAGCGTACTTGATAAAGTACAAGGTCTAATCGAGCGCTCAAAAGGGCTTGAGAAACAAGTGACGCAACTTAACGACAAGCTAGCGAGTGCAGCAGGTGCGTCATTACTTGATAGCGCCAAAGACATCAACGGCGTGAAGGTTCTGATAGCGAATGTTGCAGGTACCGAGAGCAAAGCGCTGCGCGGTATGGTTGATGACCTTAAGAACAAGCTCGGTTCGGGGATTATTGCCCTGGGTGTTGCTAACGGCGACAAAGTGAGTTTGATTGCGGGTGTCACTAAAGACCTCATTGGCCAGTACAAAGCGGGTGAGTTAGTGAACCATATGGCGTCTCAAGTAGGCGGTAAAGGTGGTGGTCGCCCTGATATGGCACAAGCAGGTGGTTCACAGCCTGAGCACCTAGACGCAGCCCTTGCCAGCGTTGAAGCTTGGGTTAGCGAGCGTGGCTGAGCTTTGGGCATTATCAGTAATGCCTACCTTTAGGGGTCATATGTAAACTGTGGCCCTGTTTGTTCAAAAATTCGGTGGCACCTCGGTTGGCTCTATTGAGCGTATCGAGGCTGTTGCCGATATCATTATCCGCCAGCGTCAACAGGGCCATCACGTGGTTGCTGTTGTATCGGCAATGTCGGGCGAAACCAATCGTTTGTTAGCACTTGCTAACGAAGTGGACTCGCAACCGAGCACTCGAGAGCTCGATGTACTGGTCAGTACAGGTGAGCAAGTTTCTGCCTCTTTATTAGCTATGGTGCTTATTCGTCGTGGTTACCCTGCGGTCAGCCTGATGGGTGATCAGTTAGGTGTAAACACCGATAATATTTACACCAAAGCACGCATTAACCATATTGACGATAAACGTATTCGCCAAGAACTCCAACACGGCCGTATTGTTATTGCTGCGGGATTTCAGGGGCGCGACAGTGAAGGTAATATCACGACGTTAGGTCGCGGTGGTAGCGATACATCTGCTGTTGCTATTGCTGGTGCGCTCAATGCCGATGAATGCCAAATCTTTACCGATGTGGATGGCGTATACAGTACCGATCCTCGCACAGAGCCAAACGCTCAGCGCATTTCGCACATTGGTGTTAAGGCGATGCTTGAAATGGCAAGCATGGGTGCAAAAGTGCTGCACATACGAGCAGTTGAAGCTGCGGCTCATTACAAAGTGCCACTGCGGGTACTATCAAGTTTTAACCCCGATGAAGGGACTTTGGTGTTAACCGATGAGGATGACGCAATGAAATCAGATAATGTATCGGGCATTGCCTTTAAGCGTGAACAAGCACTGATCTCTATCAATGGCTGTGATGCGAAGGTACAAACACTCGCTGATATTCTTGATATTCTTGCCAGTAAAGCAATAGAAGTAGATGTTATTAATCAAGTTTTCCAAAACTCTGGAAAAGTAGACTATGCTTTAAGTGTACCCAGTCTAGAGCTGCAACAAGCGCTTAATGCGCTTAGCAATTACAGCGAGTTAGCGCATGCAAATATAAGCTCGCGAGATGATTTGGCTATGCTATCTTTGGTTGGCTCGGGTATTAAAACGCATACATCTATAGTGAGTCAGTTCTTTAGAGTATTTGCTGATGAAAACATAGATGTGTTTGTTGCAAGCTCAGGTGAAATTAAGCTTTCTGTGCTCATAGAGCGCCAATTTCTTGAGCTGGCAGTAAGAGCACTACATGCATCTTTTATCATGGCAGATGAATAAATAAGCGAACTTTTACTTACTTTTAGAGCTGTTATTCTTTAAAATGCCATGGACGGAATTTTTGACTAATTTGGAATTATGGGAGCAAGAGAATGCTAATTCTTACTCGTCGAGTTGGTGAAACCCTAATGATTGGTGACGAAGTCACTGTAACAGTATTAGGTGTTAAGGGTAACCAAGTACGCATTGGTGTGAATGCACCAAAAGATGTATCAGTGCACCGCGAAGAGATTTATATGCGAATTCAAGCTGAAAAGTCAGGGTCAAACCCAGGCAATGCTTAATTGAGATATATAAGAAGAAGCCACTTTTAAAGTGGCTTTTGTTTTTTGTGGGTATTGATAAACGCGATAACCTCGTCATTGAGAATCGAATTACTGAGGTAGTGCCTGTGGCCTTTATTGTTAACCACGATGATGCCCTTATCTGTGGCTATCAGGTCATGAATATCCGACCAACTTTGTAGTTTTTTCTTACCGTTAAAAATAGTGCTGATCCCTTGCTCATCAACGTTTAATTGCACCTCATTACCTGCCGCACGAGAAAGCCTTTGGCGCGCAACCCACCACGCCTTTTGGTAGGTAAAGGCCACGACTTCCAATACCGCAAGTGCCACCAAAAAATAGCCCACGTAATGCTGTTGCAATTGATAGATACTAAAAAGAGCAAGAACGGCGAGAAAAACAACAAGACCATACTTAGGCTTGCGACGGTCACTAAAAGGCAATGATTGCTCATAGCTTTCAATAAAGTATTCTTTATTTAATATATACGATGTATTGTATTTCATGGTTACCTTTTACACCCCAAGAAACATAAAGGGATTATTATGCGTTTCTTATTCGTACTTACCGTGTTGCTAGCGTCTCATGCTAGCGCTGCACCGCACCAGTTTTTAGTATTTGGTGATATGCCATACTCCGCAGTAGATGAAGCACTCATGCGCGCTCCTGATGGACAATTATACCAAGCTGTGCGCCAAACCCCACATCTATTTGTGGCCCACGTGGGCGATATCAAAGCCGGTGGCGTACCCTGCACTGATGAGGTGCTACAACATAACTTTAATTTAATCAGCGCAATCTCAACACAGCCATTGGTCTACACCCCCGGTGATAATGAGTGGACCGACTGCGACCGCGACAATTTGCACCCTAAGTTTGATGAACTAGAACGTCTTGCTTACGTGCGTGACAATTTCACAAAACACGCTGTAACACTGCCGCAGTTTGTGCGTCAAAGTGAGCAAACAGAAAATCAGGCGTGGCGCATAGATGATGTGCAATACATTACTTTGCATGTGGTTGGCACTAACAATGCCCGTGCGCAGGTGTATATGTCGCAGCCTGATACTGCACTTGAACAGGTGCAACTACGCGACGCTAAAAACCTGCAATGGCTTGCGCAGCACACCAAGAAAAAAGCCAAAGCGACAGTGATTTTTATGCAGGCGGATTTATATCAAAAAGCCAACTATGGCTTGCCATGCACGAGTACCACGCAGCGTAATTGTGATGGTTTAAGTCTGTACAAAAATGCCTTAGATAAATTGGCCAGTACTCATGACACCCCAGTTTTACTGGTACATGGCGATACTGCTGAATTTTGCTTTTCTCAGCGTAGCTCGGGTTTATGGCATATGAATAGCCCAGGAGATTATCGTGTTTCGGATATTGCCAAAGTGGTAATAGATACCAAAGCCAGTAAGGTGTTTAGTGTGGCGACCTTGCTAAGTAAAGGCCTCATTAGAGCGTGTCCAAGCGATAGTTAGTGCATCCTTTTGCTTGGATACTTTGTATAGCGCCATTGGGGGATTTTTTCTGCGTTATCACCTCGCTGACATAAAATCACACTGCGCAGCAGGCTCTGCCTTGTGAGAATTCCCTCAATGCTTGGCGCAATAAAGCAGCAAAGATCAACGCGCCTCATTCCCAGTCTTTAAATATTAAACCTTTGTTAACATTGGCTACTTTGCAAGTAGGGTTGATTTTGGTAATACCAATTCTCACTAGCTATGAAAAATATTTCCTGATAAATCATGATTGATTAATTTTCATATAACCAAGTGTTATACCCAATATTTACTTCATATATCTGACCTCTCTGTACCGCTATTCGTGCTTTGAAGCCTGATTGCGCTCATTTTTCTAGTGCACAATACGCGGTTTTAATATTGGTAATACCAATTTACAAAGTGTGGACTTTTTTGTTTTATTTGATATGGTGATTAACTGTTGTTTAATTAAAGTTAACAAAATAGCACTGGGGTGAGGATGAACATTGCAGAACTAATGCTCGAAGCAGCTGGGTTAATGGCAACGGGAATGCTAGTGGTTTTTGTGTTTTTGATGATTTTAATCGGCGTGTTGAAGCTCATGTCACACTTTCTAGCAGAGACTGATGCACCGATTAGCCCAGCGCCGAGTCGCGCGTCAACAGGTGTGCCAAAAGCACATATTGCAGCCATCGCTGCAGCAGTTCACCAGTACAAAAAGCAATAGAATAGGGGCACACAATGTCTAAATTGAAACTTACTGAGCTTGTATTACGAGACGCACACCAATCATTGTTGGCAACGCGCATGCGCATTGAAGACATGCTTCCTATCGCTGAAAAACTGGATAAGGTTGGCTACTGGTCAATGGAGTCTTGGGGTGGGGCCACATTTGATTCGTGTATTCGTTATCTCGGTGAAGACCCATGGGAGCGCATTCGCCTGCTCAAGCAAGCAATGCCCAATACCAAGCAGCAAATGCTGCTACGCGGCCAGAATTTGTTGGGCTATCGCCATTACAGTGACGATGTCGTAACTAAGTTTGTGGAACGCGCACATACCAACGGTGTAGACGTATTTCGTATTTTCGACGCCATGAATGACGTGCGTAACCTCGAAACAGCAATCAAGGCAGCGGTTAATGTGGGGGCGCATGCTCAGGGCACCATTTCTTACACTGTATCACCGGTGCATAACCTAGATATGTGGTTAACGCAGGCTAAGCAATTAGAAGATATGGGGTGCCATTCAATTTGTATCAAAGATATGGCTGGTTTGCTAAAGCCATACGATGCTCACGAGCTGATCACCGGCCTTAAAGAAACGGTGTCTGTGCCCATTGCCATGCAATGTCATGCAACCACAGGTTTGAGTACCGCAACGTATCAAAAGGCCATCGATGCAGGCATTGATATGCTTGATACAGCTATCTCAAGTATGAGCCAAACTTACGGTCACAGTGCCACTGAAACTATGGTTGCGATTGTTGAAGACACGCCAAGAGATACCGGCTTAGATCAAGCGTTACTAGAAGAAATCGCTGCTTATTTCCGTGACGTGCGCAAGAAATACGCGCAATTTGAAGGCAGTCTTAAAGGCGTTGATGGCCGAATTCTCCTAGCGCAAGTACCAGGCGGCATGCTTACCAACATGGAAAACCAGCTCAAAGAGCAAGGTGCAGCGGATCGCCTAGACGAAGTGCTTAAAGAAATTCCAAGCGTACGCAAAGACTTAGGTTATTTACCATTAGTTACGCCAACGTCACAAATTGTTGGAACGCAAGCTGTGCTCAACGTACTTACCGGTGAGCGATATAAGTCAATTACCAAGGAAACCGCAGGTGTACTCAAAGGTGAGTACGGTGCCACGCCGGCGCCTGTTGATAGTGCATTACAACAACGTGTACTTGATGGCGGCGAAGCAATTACCTGCCGTCCCGCTGATGTGTTAGACCCTGAGTTAGACAAGCTTACTGCAGAGCTAAAAGAGCATGCCAAAACCAGTCAATTAACTTTGGCAGACAACGAGATTGACGATGTTCTGACTTACGCCTTATTTCCACAAATTGGTCTTAAGTTCTTAGCTAATCGTGGCAATCCAAATGCGTTTGAGCCCGCACCAAGCGCTGAGTTAGCGCCAGCAGCAACGCCAAGTGCACAACCTACAACTGCAAAAACAGCACCTGAGCGTTACAGCATCAGTGTTGATGGCAAAGCGTATGATGTGGTTGTGGCACCAGGTGGCGAGCTAGAGAGTGTGCGAGCTGTGCAAGGTCAAGGTGAGCACCCACCACAAGCGACGTCTGTGAGTGGTGGCGAGACCCTTAATGCCCCACTAACAGGTAATGTGTTTAAGGTCGTTGTTAAACCTGGTCAGCAAGTTAACGAAGGCGATGTAGTCATCATCATGGAAGCGATGAAGATGGAAACAGAAGTGCGCGCTTTACACGGTGGTGAAGTGGCAGAAGTACTAGTGCGTGAAGGTGATTCAGTCAGCGCTGGTGATGCATTAATTTCACTGGCGTAGGGGGTTAAATGGAAGGTGTTTTGAACCTTTGGCATGCCACAGGTATAGCCAACTTCACGGTTGCTGAGTTAGTCATGATAGCGGTAGGCTGTTTGCTTTTATATCTAGCGATCGCGCGTAACTTCGAACCGTTATTGCTTGTGCCAATTGGTTTTGGTGCGATTTTAACGAATATTCCCGTAGCGGGTATGGCTGACCCAGGCGGTTTGCTTTACTACGTGTATTACATCGGCATTGACTCTGGGGTGTTTCCTTTACTGATCTTCATGGGGGTAGGTGCACTAACGGACTTTAGTGCGTTAATCGCAAACCCACGCATGTTATTGCTAGGTGCGGCGGCGCAATTTGGGATTTTTGCTACCTTATTTGGAGCCATTGCCCTTAACTATGTGCCGGGTTTTGAGTTCACCATGAAAGATGCCTCTGCGATTGCCATTATTGGTGGGGCAGATGGCCCAACGGCTATTTTTCTTGCATCAAAATTAGCGCCTGACCTACTTGGTGCGATTGCTGTAGCAGCGTATTCCTACATGGCGTTGGTGCCAATTATCCAACCGCCTATCATGCGTGCTTTCACTACAGAGGCAGAGCGTAAAATAGAAATGCCGCAACTTCGCCATGTGTCGAAAAAAGAAAAGATTCTGTTCCCGCTGGTGGTGTTGGCGCTCACTGCGATGTTCCTGCCGGCAGCAGCGCCTTTGGTAGGGATGTTCTGCTTGGGTAACTTAATGCGTGAAAGTGGGGTGGTAGATAGGCTCAGTGGCACCGCACAAAACGAGCTTATTAACATCACAACTATTTTCTTGGGCCTTGCCGTAGGCTCTAAGTTAGCAGCAGATAAGTTTTTAACTGTTGAAACACTGGGTATTTTAGCACTAGGGGCGTTGGCATTTTCTATTGGTACGGCGTCTGGCGTATTTATGGCAAAACTGCTCAATCGCTTCTCTAAATCACCTATCAACCCGTTAGTGGGGGCTGCCGGGGTCTCGGCAGTACCTATGGCGGCTCGGGTGGTGAACAAGGTCGGTCTAGAGAATAACCCACATAACTTCTTATTGATGCATGCCATGGGCCCGAATGTAGCGGGTGTACTTGGTAGTGCTGTAGCAGCAGGTATCTTGCTTGCGCTAGTTGGCTAATAGGCTCTTCCTAGCCTTTGGCGCACCTAGGTGAACTCTCTAGGTGCGTCTTTTTTATGCCCGTAGCATTGCGTTAATCTGATGCGTTTGTCACCATGGTAACAATAGCTAGCGCTCAATAACGCGGTCTTACATGGACGGGGACAATCCTATGAATGCAATCTTTATTATTCTTGCTCTTTTTATCTCACTGGTGATACTCATCCCCTTGCTAGAGAAGTATCAACATCGCCTTGGACTGGATAAGATGAATAAATACGCAAAGTATATTCTGCCCTTAGTCGGTATTAGTTTAGTGATTAAATTGGTGTATGTATTGATGAACCAACCTTAGAGCTGAGTATCCGGCAATAAAAAAGCACCGCAGAGACGGTGCTTTTTTACATATAGATAATACCTAAACCAATTAGTATTAATTGTTCATTGCAAGTTGCAATTCGCGCTCGCGTACTAACTGTGCCAACAGTAAATCAGCTTTAGGTTGAAACTTCGCCAGTTCAGATTTAGGTAATGGCTCGGTTTTTGGTAGCTTAACTGTGCGTGGGTTACGGTGCACACCGTTAACAAGGAATTCATAGTGTAAGTGAGCGCCGGTTACACGACCCGTTGCGCCAACAGTACCAATGAGCTGGCCTTGCTTCACTTTCTCACCCGTTTTCACTTTGCGTTTATTTAAGTGCAGGTACTTAGTGACATAGGTGTTGCCGTGTTGGATAAATACATAGTTACCGTTGTATTTGTTGTAACCAGCCTTGACCACTCGACCGTTACCAGCTGCAACTACAGGTGTGCCTGTACGTGCTGCGTAGTCGATACCTCGGTGTGGTTTCACAGTTTTGGTAACAGGGTGCAAGCGACGAGGGTTAAAGCTCGAGCTGATGTACTTGAAGTTTACAGGAGCACGCAAGAAGGCTTTTTTCATGCTGCGGCCTTCAGGGGTGTAAAAGTTACCATCGGTATGCAGCACCGCTGCATATCGCTCACCTTGGTTGATAAATTCAGCAGCTAAAATTTTACCAGTGCCGATGTATTCACCGTCAACATGGTGCGTTTCATAAAGTAAGCTAAACTGATCGCCTTTGCGCAGATCATTGGCGAAATCCACGTCCCAGCCAAAAATGGTCGCGAAGTTCATGATTTGCTTTTCACTTAACCCGGCAGTGATACCTGCTGTCCAAAAACTTCCGTCAATTGAACCCGATGCTGATTTCGTCAGTGTCTCGATTTCTTTTGAATCAATTGATGTGTCGTAGTCGCCATCATCATTGAGGGTCACAAATAGGGTGTCGGTTTTGCTCAATACATATTTCAGCTGTTGCAAGTCGCCTTGCTCATTTTTTGCAAAACTAAGGATTTCACCTGGATGGATTTTAGTGAGTTTTTTCGTCTCTTCGTTGGTATTGACCAGCTTGTAGAGTGTTTGGGCTGAAAAACCTGCACGTTTAAAGATAACGGCTAAGCTATCGCCGTTACGAACTTCATAATCTGTGTGGTCGTAGGTAGGTAGAGCAAGGGCTTGCTCAGGAGAATTTAGCTCAGTGAGCGTGTCTTTTTCATCAAGCTTAATTTGTAATTCGTAGCGTTTACCAACTTCCAGAGGTTTGACATCGTTATCACGCGAAGCCGTAGCTCTCTCAGTGGGAACAAGCATTAAAGTGACAATAGCGATAAGCAAACCCACAATGAGTAGTTTGTGTTTTTTGGGGAGTTTGTGTACCACGCTAACCATAACCTACCTTTTTTGCTGATAAGGAAAACCAAATCTAACCAAAGGCTGAGCATATACCTAATAATGGTCAAATACCAGTGTTTTGTGCATTTAAACCTGCGCCAAAGTGCGCTAGAATCGCGCGGTTAGCACATTTTTTATCGGAGAAATAAATGACAGACTTGCAAACAGCACTTGCTGAAATAAAGCGCGGTGCTGAGGAAATTTTACTCGAAGAAGAGTTGGTTGAACGACTTAAGTCCGGGAAAAAGCTAAAGATTAAAGCTGGTTTCGATCCAACAGCCCCTGATTTGCATTTAGGGCACACAGTTTTAATTAACAAACTAAAAACGTTCCAAGACCTTGGCCATGAAGTGATCTTTTTGATCGGTGACTTTACAGGCATGATAGGCGATCCAACGGGTAAGAATGTAACTCGTAAGCCTTTGACGCGAGAAGATGTGTTAGCTAACGCAGAGACATATAAAGAGCAAGTCTTCAAGATTCTTGACCCTGAAAAAACCACAGTCGCATTTAACTCAACGTGGATGGAGAAGTTGGGCACCGCTGGCATGATCAAACTGGCAGCGCGTCAAACAGTGGCGCGTATGCTTGAGCGTGATGATTTCAAAAAGCGTTACGCTAACGGTCAATCAATTGCAATTCATGAGTTTTTATACCCGCTGGTACAGGGATGGGATTCTGTTGCACTTGAAGCGGATGTTGAACTCGGTGGTACTGACCAACGTTTTAACCTGCTTATGGGCCGTGAGTTACAAAAAGACGAAGGTCAAAAGCCACAAACTGTGCTAATGATGCCGTTACTTGAAGGTACAGACGGCGTACAGAAGATGTCTAAGTCGCTTGGTAACTATATTGGTATTACTGACGCACCAAATGACATGTTCGGTAAAGTAATGTCTATCTCCGACGATCTCATGTGGCGTTACTATGAGCTACTTAGTGCACTGAGCCTTGAACAAATTGATGCACTTAAAGCAGATGTTGCAGCTGGTACTAACCCGCGTGACATTAAAATCAAATTGGCAAAAGAAATCATCGCGCGCTTCCACAGCGAAGAAGCTGCACAGCAAGCCCACGATGACTTCACCCAACGCTTTTCAAAAAATGCACTCCCTGATGATATCGAAGAGATGTCATTGAGCTGCGATGAGCCAGAAATGATGATTACAGCGCTTCTAAAGGATGCCAAGTTGGTTGCAAGTACCTCTGAGGCCATTCGTATGATCAAGCAAGGCGCAGTGAAAATCGATGGTGAAACCAAAGTTACTGACAGTAAGCTTATGATTGCTAAAGGCTCAACGGCAGTTTATCAGGTTGGTAAGCGTCGTTTTGCTAAGGTTACGTTGAGTTAAACCTCAGCTGTTAACGAATAAGCCACCGGTAGGTGGCTTTTTTTATGCGCTGATAATATAGCTGAAAATAATGACCGCAAGCCACAGCGCATTTATTTGCTCCACTGCTCGCACTGCCGCGCCAATGTCTTGGCATTGGGGCTGTCGATGCAGACTAACCCGCATTTTTTCAAAACGCATATCGTGGTAAAAAGCCGGTCCACCAAGTTGTATTTGTAAGCGAGCACTAAAGAAGCTCAAAATTATTCCTGTACTGCGATGATAAAAATGTTGGCCGTATACCTTTATAAATCGTAGCGCTTCTAATGCATGGCGGGAAAAAAGCAAAGGTCCTAAATAAAGAACGAGGGCTGGGAGTTGGCAGACACTGAGTAACCACTTACTGGCAATTAAATAAGCGCTATTTGGCATAGCATGCATGCGCATGGCTTGGTGCAGTTGCCAAAGCAAGGCGTAGCTAAATGCTGCAAGTCCGCCAAATACACAGTACAAAAACAAGGGCGTGAAGTAATCTTTGAGCATGCGCAACACCAGTGACTCTATACTTGCTTTAGCAATCCCTGCTTCGCTCAAGCGCGTCGTTTCGCGCACTGTTATATTGCCTAAAATTGCTCGTGCTAGTGACTTTCGGTGCTGTTTGAGTGCTTGGGCGGTGCGTTTAACTTTGTTTATCAATGTATGTGATGACAGCGACAAATAAAGTAAAAAGGCATTGAGTAATTCGGGGTAATAAACGAGTTGCGAAAATGCTGAAATGAGCACTAATGGCAGCAATACACATAGTGCAATGCTTAATACCGACGCCAACAGTAGGTATGGACTTGTATGGGTGGGTTGGTATGTACGTTTGACGAGGTTTGAAAAAATGAGCCTGACAAGCGTGAACGGATGATACCAAGACGGTAAAGGCAGCCAACGCTCCAAGGCGATAGCTGCCAGAACTAGCAATAACTCACTGTAATTGCCTAGTGTGTCCCACGTCATTTATAGGCTAACGTCTGATAGCTTAGAGAGCATAGCCATCACCATGGCAGACGAGTTCTTAGATGCTACTTCAAGGTACGCTTCAAATGAATCTGGAGATTCTTTTCCAGCGATGTCAGACAAAGAGCGGATCACTACAAATGGAGTGCCTAATTGATGACACGCTTGAGCAATGGCTGCACCTTCCATCTCCACAGCAAGCATGCTTGGAAACTGTGCTCGCGTCTGTTCGATGCGTGCAGGGTCACACATGAAAGAATCGCCTGTACACACAAGACCCACTAAAGATTTACACTGTGCAAGCTCGGCAATGGAATCCTGTGCCACTTTCACCAAGGCTGGGTGCGATTCAAACGCGGCAGGCATTTGCGGCACTTGGCCAAACTCGTAACCAAATGCAGTAACATCAACGTCATGATGGCGCAGCTCATTAGCAATAGCCACATCACCCACTGCAAGGCGCTGGTCGAAACCACCTGCAGAGCCAGTGTTAACAACACAATCGGGTTTGAAGTGATCAACTAAAATAGTGGTCGCCACAGCTGAGGCAACTTTACCAATACCAGATTGTACTAACGTAACTTCTTGGCCACTGAGCTGACCGTGGTAAAAAGTAAACCCCGCTTTTTCAAGCACATCGACGTCAGTCATTTGCTCGCGCAAGATTGCAATTTCCGGCTCCATGGCGCCGATAATACCTACTTTCATAGCTTCTCTAATTTAAATAGCAAAAACAGCCTTTAGTATATCAAAGGCTGTTTAAATATGGCATGTGGCTTTTAGATTTCTGCCAGTGCAGTGGATGTTGATATTGCGTTGCTACGCACATTGGTGCGAGCTTGAATGGGGGTCAGCACACCAGGGCGGCTTGGCTTTGGCTTTTTGGCGCTGGTATCTGGCTTACCGAGTTTAAACATAATAGCGTTACGCACATCTTCGACGCGATAGCCACTTTTGACCTTCATACGTATATGAGGAATGCCCACTGTTTCTAAGGCACCGCTAACATACCAATCTTTTTGCGCCTTGTGGCCGCCTTTATTGGCGTTGTTAACTAGGTCGACTGCCGCCACGATGGTTAGTTTATTTTTGTCTAATAACACAAAATCGAGTTGTTTATTTTTCGATTTGGTTAATGCGATCCGCTTCGACTTGTTACTTAAACTGGGTTTACAGTCAATGATGTCTGATAACCTAACACGGCTTACGATGCGGTAGTTATCTCCGACGGCGCGCTCTAATAGCATTAGAAAAGCGCTTTCTACCTGAGTGTACATTTCTTTTTTACGTACAAAGGGGTAGGGGTTTTCATTGTTGTCTGTGAACTTTGAGGCCACCGCCGAAGCGATAACCACTAGCACGAGAATGGATAAAAGCGCGAATTCCATTTTTTACTCCAAAACGAATAATTGACACACCTACTGCTAAAGCAATAACTATGCCCAAAAGTTTTGGCGTCACGAGTTAGGGTTGATAACCGCCCACAACTCCTTTGGTGGCAATTGCAACAGCATCGTGTGCGTGCAATGACTCGTAATGATTTACGCGCAACCAAAAATCGACTACATCGCTTGAGTCGTTGAGTTGGGCTTTGATTTTACGCGCCGCATCTTCACAAAACATCAGGTTCTCACCATTTAAACGTGCAAATTCCTGTTCGTCTTCACGCTTCACCGCAGTTTGTACTGGTGTTTTAAGGGTTGCTTCGATGCCATCGATAAGGGCGACAAAGTCAAACTCAGTCACAGTGCTATCTAAACGCACTTTGACTTGTGCAACAGAACGTTGAGAGTGCGGAGTCGCACTGATCCCTTCGCTAGTGCCAAGCCATTGGTGGACATCTTCAAAGTTCAACGTTTTGTCAGCAAAATCGCGGGCAAAGTTTGCTTGAATAAGTTGTCTTGCCAGTGCCGCTGAACAGGGGCAGGTCGATGAGTAAGTCACATCAACCGACACTTCAAAGCGGACCTCTGCAGCGTTTATTACCACATCGAGATTAATCGGGTAGAACTTCCATCCGCTGTTATCACTGAGCAGGGCTTTGCGGCGTAAAGGTAGCTCAAAGGCTAAGGTAAGGCGCGCTTGGTCGCTGATATCATCGTGCGAACTAATGAACTTATCCAGCGTTGCTCTGATTTCGTGCGGTGTAACACTCGGTGCGTGTGATAACTCATCTAAGGCTAAAAATAGACGCGACATGTGAATGCCTTTGGCATTTTTGTCGATGAGGTTTACAAACGCTTGCGCTTTAGCATTAACCACCGTCGGGGATAGACCTGCAGATGTGACTAACATAGGGAGCTCAATGGCACTCATGCCAACCCATTCGAGTGTTTCGGCAACTGGAGCTGAACTGGTATTAGCAATGTCTGGCATGGCGTTTTGCATGGCCTTCCTCATAGGTAAAATCGTTGGGGGTGCACAAAAGTGCGCTATTCTACCTGAAATTTAGCAAAAGTGGAGCGCCAAACAGCACAAAGGTTAGGCACTCAAGTTGTGGTCTGCAGACCTATTATTGGTCCTTTTGCTATTTTCAATCGTTGTAAACATTGTTAATATTCTGTACTGCTTAACAGCAGCGACAATAACAATAACTTGCATAACAACGATAATGATCAGTCCCATGAAACCACTTCTATCAAGAGTTGCCTCGCTAGCACTACTCGGGAGCTGCAGTATTTCCTCGGTAATGGCATCGCCTCAATTATTAATGATGGCCGATGACCTTCAAGTATGTTCGAGTGAACGCCTAAAGTACTGTAATACCCAATCGCGAGAGCGACTGAGCAAAGATACGTATAAACAACAACCTATGTTTAAAATCACCGATGAGGGACTTAACCGCATTCGTGAGATGGCATGGACAGAGCAACCTGAAATTCGCGATGAAGCAACAGGCATTTTGACGCATGCCCGCAAGCATTTTGGCGATGATACGTTTAGCCAAATTGAGTTTGAGCGTTATTTGCGTCGCAGTGACTTCAAACTGAAATCCTCTGAGCAAAGTGCTCGTGAATTTTGGTTTAGCTTGTTTGAATTTGAGCAGCAAAATTTCTTTGATTTACTCGAACAAAAACAGGCCACAGGTAAGCGTAGGCTTAGTGCTCATGTAGACTTCGAGGGCACACGTGATTGGGTTACTCAAGATGCGTTCAACGAGTTATTCGCCATAGCCACAGAGGTGGTGGATACCAAGCGTAAGCCGCGTATCGCTTTTGTAACGGGTGGTAGCCGCGACCCATATCGTGATGTCGACTATTATCAGACGTTATTTGAGCAGCTAGGCTTTGAGGCCCATTGGTTAGCGATTGATGGCGCAGTACAAACGCTGATCAGTACAGATAATACAGCCTCATGTGACGACCTTGCCTCATATCAAGTATCGCGTTTGGCAAGTTTCCGTCGTGATAGTCTGTATCCTGACTTATATGAAAAGCAGCAAAAGCTGTGCAAAGACCCAGAGCAGCTTTATGACTTGTTGCGTCGCTCTGACGCTTTATTTATTGCCGACTCAAATCCGTTACTGCTTTACCACGCGTTTTATGATGGTGCCAATAAGCCCAGTGAGTTGCTCATTAAAATCAAAGAAATGGTGAGTAAAAATCAGCTTGTGGTTGCAGCGCAAGGTGAAGCAGTTAATGCACTGGTTGGTGGCCGTAACAACGCAACTATCCTCTCAGGAGAGGGCGTACAGGTACTGGCAGACAACCCTGTCGTTTACGCTAATGGGTATGATGCGTGTCGCCTCGGCGTAGACTGTATTTCAGTTACCAATAGTCGCGAGTTGAGTTATATCAAATCGGGTGTCATGGGCTTATTCCCTTGGGGAACTATAGATACTGAAGTTGCACGACAAGGCAAGCAGCCGCGTTTAATTAAAACCGGTGTGCAGTCATCAAGTGCACTTATTTTAGGATTAGATAGCAATAGTTACGCGACTGTATCGAGCCTAGATACCGACAAAACCGACATTGAAATTCAAGTGTTCGGTGAGGGTGGCTTATGGCTTGGTGATTTGCGCCAAACAAATGACTCTTTATCGATGGCGTACCAATTTGGACCGTTCGACAGCTACTTTCTTACCCATGAAGATAAAATTAATTTGCGCGGTGGCGTGATTAATGTTGACTTAGCGGCGTGGAAAAATGCGGTTAACACCACAAGCACAGGCCCCATTGTAAATTCGTCAACGCCATTTAGTCGTGCGAATTATCATAAACTAGGGCAAATGCAGTGTAACACTGGTGCCGCCAATGCCGGTGGTAGCAGTGATATTGATGAGCAGAGCTATGAGTTAAGCCTCAGTGCGAGCGGCGCTACCAACATGCGAAAAGGCGTATTGGTTAAAGGCGGTAAGCGCGTAGGAGTATGCTCTTTCGCAAGAATATCGACTCAGATACTGCCAAAGATACTATAAGTTGATTACAATAGAGGGGTTTGCAGCAAAACCCCTTTTTTTATGATTGACTCTTCCCTGAGCCCTTGGGTTCGTGTTCTAACAAATTTACTTGCCCGATTTGGGATCTGGTATGCAGCCGCCATAGTCTATGGCGTATTCATTATTGCTGCGCTGATCTTAAGTGCAATGTTCTATTATGTCGCCACCGGCGAGGTAATGTTGTTAGATTTGCTCGCCGTTGTATTCTTTACTGCTGTCAGCTCCCCATTAGTGATCATGGTGGTGATGCAGTCCGTGACCCAATTGCAAGACTCACAAAAGTTTCTGCAATCAGCCACAAAACAAGAAAAGCTACTAAACCAATCTCTTAAAGATAATATTCGCCTTCTCAATACCGAAATTGACGAACGTAAAAGAGCGCTTAATGCCAAGTACCGAGCGATTGATGAATTGCGTAGAGAGATTGCTGAACGTAAGAAAACACAGGTTGAGCTTGCGCAACAAGGGATGTTGTTACGCTCGATTGTCGACTCGTCACCTGACTTGTTTTACTACCGAGATCAAGACGGCGTCTTTGCTGGCTGTAATAAAATGTTTGAGAAGGTCATGAACCGCACCTCAGACGAGCTAATTGGTAAAAAAGTAGAAGAGATATACCCCGCAGAATATCTGCCAGACGTGCTAAAAACAGATCGTCAAGTAGAGTCCACTCATGAGGCGTTGACTCTGGACGTACAATACCCAGTGGATGGTGAATACCATTGGTTTGAAATGCGCAAGTTACCGTTTATCAATGACAAGGGCGAGTACATTGGTCTGTTGGCGTTCGGTCGTGACATTACCAGCCGTAAAGAAGCTGAGCAGGCATTAGAGACAGCCTATAAAGACAAGGGTAAATTCATTGCCACCTTATCCCATGAATTAAGAACCCCGCTAAACGGTATTGTCGGTTTGACGCGGATGATGTTGGACACTGAATTGAGTCAACAGCAGCGCAGTTGGTGTAATACGGTCTTCTCTAGTGCCGAAACACTTGGCAATATCTTTAACGATATTATCGATTTAGATAAGATTGACCGCGAACAACTCGATATCGTGACAGAGCCAGTAAGCGTCACCGGCTTTATCGATGATGTGATTAACTTTGGCGCCTTGATAGCTGAGCAAAAGTCCTTGTCATTTGATGTAACTCGTTCAGGCGATTTAGATGTTTACGCGCAAATCGACCCAACTCGCTTACGCCAAGTTTTGTGGAACTTGATCAATAATGCAGTGAAGTTTACCACCCATGGTGGTGTGAAGTTAGAATGTCGTCATCAACAACAAGAGTCGCAAAGCTGGCTCATTATGACCGTAACTGACTCCGGTATAGGTATCGGTGAAGAGCAGTTAACCCACATTTTTGACATGTATTACAAGGCGCCAGATGCCAGCGGCGCAAACGCCATAGGCTCGGGAATTGGCTTGGCCGTAACCAAGGCCCTAGTTAAAGCTATGGGCGGTGAAATTCAGGTAACCTCAACAAAAGGCAAGGGCAGCACATTTATGGTGTTGATCCCGCTTGCGCTAACTGAGCCACCGCAAGCGCAAAGTTATGAATGTAAGAGCCTCAATATTCTACTAGTCGAAGACGTTCCCCTGAACGCAGAAATTGCGACTAACTTGCTAGAGCAACGAGGTCATGAAGTGCTCTGGGCTGAAACCGGTGAAGATGCCTTGGCCTTTGTTGAAACTGAAGATGACCTAGATCTCGTTCTTTTGGATATGCAACTGCCAGATATTAATGGTGATGTGGTAGCGCGAGAAATACGTGCGCAAAGTGAGTTCGACCATCTACCCATTGTTGCCCTGACCGCCAATGTTCGCAGCGCAGAGGAAGAGCTAAAAGGTATAAACATTCAGGGGGCCTTGGCCAAGCCGATTAATACCGCAAAGCTAGATAAAATGCTGGCTAAGCTCTTTGGTTTTGAAAAACAAACGATTCAACAAGCAGCAGCGCAACGTTTGGTGCAACAGCAGGTGACTAAAAATATCGTCATTGATGAAGAGTTGCTAGATAAAGACATCATTACTGAATTCCTCGACTCTATGGGCGTGAAGGCCTTTTCACGAAGCACGGAATTATTCGCCAAGCTCGCTCCGGGCTATCAACAAGAATTGCTTAGCGCTCATGATAGCGATGTGGCTGAATATAAGTCAGTGGCGCACAAAGTGAAAGGAGCTGCAGGGTCAGTCGGCCTCAAAGCTGTGCAACTACATGCTAAGCAGATGGAAAATGAGTGTGTTGATGTATCTGTTGAATGTCGTGCGAAGTGGCTAGAAGAGATGGACGTGAAAATAAAAGAAGGGCTCAAGGCCCTTCAGTCATTCTTATCTAGTTTGCCAGCTGATTAAGAGGTGCTGTCAATTTTGCCGATGAAGCGATAGCCTTCACCGTGAATAGTGCTGATAAGCTCAGGGGTGCTTGCATCACTTTCGAAATGCTTACGAATACGACGGATTGTTACGTCGACAGTACGGTCGTTTGCGCGTAGCTCACGGCCAGTCATATGCTTAATAAGTTGCTCACGACTGAAAATACGACCTGGAGAATCCAGCATCAAACGCAATGCGCGATATTCACCTTTAGGTAGGCGTTTTGACTCGCCAGCTGGAGATGTTAAACAGCGACTGTTTTCATCCAATTCCCAACCGTTAAAGTTAACTACGCCATCAGCATCTAATCCTTGCTCATCTTTGCTTGACGCTGTACGAGAGATTAGGTTGCGCGCGCGAATGGTTAATTCACGAGGGTTAAACGGCTTAGTGATATAATCATCAGCGCCGATTTCTAAACCAAGAATACGATCGACATCGTTGTCACGGCCGGTCAAGAAAATAAGGCCAACGTTGCGTTTTTGACGTAACTCACGGGCGAGGATCAGACCGTTCTTACCTGGTAGGTTGATGTCCATAACAACCAGATTAATGTCATCATTGGTGGTGAGCTTGTCATGCATATCATCACCATCAATGGCTTCAATCACCTTGTAGCCTTCAGCTTCGAATAAGCTAACGAGGTTCAGACGGGTAACGTCTTCATCCTCAACGATCAGAATGACTGGCGTTTGCATTTTTTATTAACCTTTTCGGAATATATTATTTATATAAATTCGGGAAATAGGAACCTTTCCGAATACTTGCGATTATAGGAGTATATCTAAATGTTAACAAGTAAAATCAATTTGGATAAAACTTAGAAATACTCAATAGCCGAGCTTGAATTTTGAAATTAACTTGCTCGAGGCTTTCTTTATTGACATACAATCGAATCTTATCGCCTTCTTGAATAAGAGCGATGACACCGCCATTGGCGAGAAATTCGAAATTATCCCCAATGACTAATGTATTAACGGGGAGGATTTTAAGCCAAGGGGCTAGTATATCATTGTCTACTTTGCCTTCAAAGTATGTGATGTCGCAACGACCTAAAAGTTCCGGATTTTTTGTACTTTCACTTAAATCAATGATATCGACGGGGTGTGGATTTACTTCGAGGTCTGGTTTTTCAATAAACGCTTGGCCAACACCCGTTGATAAATCATAAAAGCAAAACCGGATAGCGGTGCTTTGCGCGTGGGTAAAGTCAACAAAATGGGCTATCTTGACAAGTTTATTGGCTCGCAAATCAGCCAAAGGTTGCGCCGCATTTACGCACAGACTAATGAGCATCAGAGTCACAAACAACAGACGCATGAGTTACTTTACCTCAGTGTAGGGTAACTGCACGATAAAATGGCTTCCAGATTCATCAGAGCGCTCTAGATAAACGCTACCAGAGAGTGCTTGCGTCGCTAGATTGTACACTAAATGCAGACCTAAACCGCTGCCGCCTGAGCCACGATTCGTGGTCACAAAGGGGTCAAATATCCGTGGCTGTAACGTTTTGGCAATGCCTCTACCGTTATCGATAAAGTCAATTTGCATTTTTCCTGCGCCAGCCGTAACGCGTATTTCAATGCGAGCGGTTTCCACTTTATCAAAAGCATGGGTCATTGCATTGCTTATCAGTTGCTGCAATATCTGTTGAATCGGCCCAGCCTTAGCGTTGATGTGCAGGTCCGGTGGACAGTCGACGATGACCTCAGGTTTCACCTGTGCGAGTTCTTCATTCATGCTGGTTAGCACATCATTGATCAGCGAATGCACGTCAATATCGGATTGCTTTTCATTATCTTGAGTGACGGCAAGCTTCTTAAAGCTGGCAACTAGATCCGCTGCACGATTAAGGTTTCGATAGATGAGGGATAAATTCTCTTCACCATCAATAAGAAATCGTCCTAGCTGCACAGAGGTGAGTGTTTTATTGTCAAATGCAGTGCGTATTTCACCAAGACGGTCGCGTACTAGCGTTGATGCTGTGATCCCCAAACCAAGAGGGGTATTTACTTCGTGCGCAACCCCTGCAACCATCTGCCCCAAAGACGCCATTTTCTCGTTTTCAACAATTTGGTTCTGATATTGATGCATACGTTCCAAGGTGCTTAATAACTCTTGGTTTGCATCACGCAGTGCATCAGTACGCATACTCACTTTTTCTTCTAGGCTGTGGTTGAGCGCTTCGATTTCCTTTTTATCCATTTCATGGCGTTCGATATGCTTCTCTGTTCGCTCTAGCATGGTATTCACACTGGCGCACAGTTGATTGAGCTCAGTTATTTTTGTATCTGGTGCTTGTACTTTGTAGTTGCGGTCTTTAGCGACATTTTGTAGTAATTGACTGAGATCATTGATGGGTTGACCCACATAGTAATGGAACAGCCTTGCGATAGCATAGGCTAGGATCAACACTGCAATACTCAGTATTAAGTCGATAATGATTTTTCTATCAACGTAATTGTTGATCTTCTCTAAGGTGGCGCGAATATACACGTGACCGACGACTTCACCGTCAAAAGTAATGTCTCTTATTATTTCATAGTGGTCGTCAGCCAAGACACCTTTAGAAAGCAGAGCCAACTGTTCTTTGTCTGTTCTTTCTCTTACCGGTGGTGTGCTTTTCGCATTGTAGCTGGCGAAGAAACTTACACCGTTGTCTGCAATTTTATAAATGTGCACATTCTTTATTGCTTGTTCAGACTCTAGTGCTTTGAGGCGCTCTTCTTCGGATTTATTATCATCAAACAGAACCGTAATTTGCGCATCATACGCAATAAGACCGGCTAAAGTATTGATACGCTCTTTGAGCATGGTCTGCTGTTCACGCATATCAATATACGTTGATATGGTGATGGAGATAAATAAAGTGAGGGTGGCCACGGACATGATCGCATAGATAAGCGCTTTTCTTATGCTTGTTGTTGAGCCGTTTTTGGTCATAGCGAAGTTTTATATATTTTGGCCATAGTTAACATTAAACTAGTTTAGCAAATCATTGAATACTCATATGTTAATTTCTCGAAATCAGTCAGTTTTGAGCACGAAAAATAATCATGAAGCTATTTTTCAGGCCTATCTAAACGTGCGCTTCGTGTTTTTTGACTATATAGCTTCACGCGCCAACGGCGTTATTGTTAGCGCCAACAATCCCAAAGGGCAACGTTGCGGTAAGCGCTTCAATCAGCGCGCTGCGCTCAAACTCGAGGCGTGCAGCAAAAGGTTGTTTGCAGCGTCTGGGTTTGGTGGCGATTGCACCATGCGTTATCGCGAGAAAAGTGTGTTGATACGTGCCAACAAGAAAATGGCGATGCATTTAATGCGTCGATACCGTCAAAACGGTGTCTATTTATTAGCGCAAGGGAAGGTGTCTTTATTACTTGCTGATGGACAGCAATTTGGGTTGCCAGAGTCTTTTGATGCTCTTCAGATAGCGAAGTTTAAGCGACCTCGGCAATTACCGAGGCACAATCGAGCTGATTATTTTAGCGGTTTTGGTATACAGCAAAACGCTTAGTTTTTGCGATGGTTTCATGGTGCTTAAATTGCGCTTGAAGTTGCGCAGGATAAGCAAGGAAACTGTTTGCAACTAGGGTCAATTCGCCACCTCGGTTGAGGTGATTTTTCGCCGCCGCAAAGAAGCGTTCAGTGATTTTATAATCCGTTTTCAAACCAGTATGAAATGGTGGGTTACTGATGATCAAGTCATAACGCTTGTTTACTTCGCTTAACCCATCACTGAGCAGCACTTCGCCGTCTATATCATTCGCGGCAAAGGTTTGAGTACTTGCGTAAGCAGCGAGTGCACTCACGTCTAACGCCGTCACTTTTAGCTTGTCATTACGCTTTGCACAGAAGCTGGCAATAATGCCTGCACCACAACCAAAATCGAGCAAGCTCTTAAGTTTTGGGTAAGCAGGAATGCTATCGAGCAGCAGTGCTGTACCATCATCGAGCTGGCCGTGATTAAATACCCCAGGTAAGCTCACAATTTTGCAAGTCAGCTTCTGGCCAGCGATTTCGCGCTCTACAGTAAACACTTTTTGGTAGTTACTAATCGCAAACTCATCCAATGTGTGTATTTGCGTGTATTGATACAACTGACAATGCTTTGCTGAGTCTACCTTGTAGCCATCGGCTAAGCCCTTGAGTTGCTTTTCAATAGACTTAACGCCACCTTTTTTCTCACCCACGACGAGCAACATTGCATCATCTTCAACGCTCGCGCGAATGTTGTCGAGCGTCATCAAGGCCTCAGCTTTGGCTTTAGGATAATAATAAATGACTAAATCGAATTTCTGCTGTGGGAGCTGATGCGACACTACGGTGCTTATGTTCGCAGCTTTGAGTTGATTCTTCGCAAATTCACCGTCAGCGAAATTATAGCTAAAGAAGGTAATAGCGGCGTTTGGGTTGAGTGCACGCAATTGGTGAGCAAAGCCATCGCAGTTAAAGTTAATAACTAAGATTGATGCACCGGTTAGTAGCTCTTCAGAGCGCAGTAATAGCTGCGATGGATTACTCAATTGCATCTTATTTCACACGCTCAAACATGAGGTCCCACACACCGTGACCAAGGCGGTGACCACGTTGCTCAAACTTGGTTAGCGGGCGAGAATCCGGGCGTGGTACATAGTCATTCGTAGTTGATAAGTTGGCAAAATTCTGTGCACTTTGCATCACTTCAAGCATATGCTCGGCGTAGTTTTCCCAGTCAGTCGCCATGTGAAATACACCACCTATTTTTAATTTGGTGCGTAAGCTTTCAACAAACTCTGGTTGTACGATACGACGCTTGTGGTGACGTTTTTTGTGCCAAGGATCTGGGAAAAATAATTGCACCTTTGCCAAAGAGCCATCGCCAATACAGTCAGCCAACACTTCGACTGCATCATGTTCAAAAACACGCAGGTTGCTAATACCTTGTTCGTCGGCATCCATAAGGCAAGCACCAACGCCTGGGCGATGTACTTCAATGCCTATAAAGTTGGTGTTTGGATCGTTCTTTGCCATTTCAACAAGCGATTTACCCATACCAAAACCAATTTCAAGTACAACATCGTTGTCGTTGCCAAACACTTGGGTGAAATCAAGCATGCCATTTTGATGCTCAAGACCCATCACCGGCCAGCACTTTTCTAAAGACGCAGCTTGGCCTTTAGTTAAGCGGCCTTCACGTTTAACAAAGCTACGCACTTTACGGATATATTTGCCTTCAGCTTGCGCTTGTTCTAACGCTTTTTGTGTTGATTCACTCATGATTTTGGCTGTCTCTAATGAAAATGGGTGCGTATTATCCCCACTTGTGTGTCTAAGTACAAGTAATGGGCTATTGATATTTGGCCACACAATTATAGACTGAGCGCAATTTTAAAGTGTAAAGAGTATTACTGTGGATTTATCGCAACAAACCAAAGAGTGGTTCGCTGGGCAAATCAAAGATTGGTATGAACTTTATGGGCGCAAAACCCTGCCTTGGCAGCTAGCGAAAACGCCCTATAAAGTGTGGGTTTCAGAAATCATGCTGCAACAAACTCAAGTTGCCACTGTTATTCCTTACTTTGAACGCTTTATGGCGCGTTTTGCCACTATCGAAGAGCTTGCAGCAGCACCAGAGGACGAAGTGCTGCATTATTGGACTGGACTTGGTTATTATGCTCGCGCTCGTAATTTGCACAAAACCGCAAAAATTATTTGTGCGCAACATGGTGGTGAATTTCCGCAATCGTTAGATGGAGTCATGGCTTTGCCCGGCATTGGCCGCTCGACAGCCGGCGCAATTTTAAGTTTGTCTCGAGGCGAGCATCACCCTATTTTGGATGGCAATGTTAAACGTGTATTAGCGCGTTTTTTCATGGTTGAAGGCTGGTATGGGGTTAAAAAGGTTGAGAATCAATTGTGGCATTTGAGCGAGCAATTAACCCCTAAAGAGGGTGTTACGCAATTTAATCAAGCCATGATGGACTTGGGCTCAAGTCTGTGCTCACGCAGTAACTTTGATTGTGAGCCGTGTCCTTTAAAGCGCCATTGCCAAGCATTCAACGCGGGCAAGGTCAAAGAGTTTCCTCACTCTAAACCAAAAAAAGAGGTGCCCCAAAAAGCGTGCACCATGCTTATTCCTATTTATGACACTCATACCTTCATGGAGAAGCGCCCTAGTAGTGGTATCTGGGGAGGCTTGCACTGTTTTTTAGAGTTTGCAGACAGCGACGGTGCGCTAACCTATGTGGCGCAACAAGGTTGGAGTGGGCAAGAGTATGCACTTGAGCCTTTTACGCATATATTTTCACACTTCAAGCTCACTATTAACCCAGTGATCATTCACTTAAATAGTGGTTTAGATTCGTTAAATGATGTTGGATTAATGCAATACAACTTGTTGGAACAGCCTGAAGTAGGCTTGGCAGCACCCACTAAAAAGTTACTCAAACAAGTTAAAAAGTATGTCGCTAATGCCAGCGCCTGAGCATTAATGTAAACTACAGCTAATTACACAGAGAAATAAGTAGAAGAGGAACAATATGGCACGCACTGTATTTTGCCAAAAACTGCAAAAAGAAGCCCCTGGGTTAGATTTTCAACTTTATCCAGGAGAAGTGGGTGAGAAAATCTTCAACAACATCTCAAAAGAAGCATGGGCCCAGTGGCAACAAAAGCAAACCATGCTAATCAATGAAAAGCACCTCAATATGATGGAGCCAGAGCACCGCACTTTTCTAGAAGAGCAAATGGTTGGCTTCTTATTTGAAGGTAAAGAGGTGGAAATTGAAGGTTATCGTCCACCTGAAAAGTAAGCAATTTGCTGGGATTTTCGGCAAAAAATCCCAGTTTGCATGAATTGTGTGCAAACGAATTGTTTATTTTAAAAAATGGTTGACTTGATATCCTAAAAACCGTTTAATACGCCGCACGCCCAGATAGCTCAGTCGGTAGAGCAGGGGATTGAAAATCCCCGTGTCGGTGGTTCGATTCCGCCTCTGGGCACCATTATCAAAGGTGTTTTTGATTTATCGAGAACACGTGCAATAAATGCACACGTTTTTGTGTGCCTGCTTAGCTCAGTTGGTAGAGCAACTGACTTGTAATCAGTAGGTCGCCAGTTCGACTCCGGCAGCAGGCACCATTTTATTCGCCCAGATAGCTCAGTCGGTAGAGCAGGGGATTGAAAATCCCCGTGTCGGTGGTTCGATTCCGCCTCTGGGCACCATTATTAGATGATGGTGCTAAATAGTACTTATCATTTTTGCCCAGATAGCTCAGTCGGTAGAGCAGGGGATTGAAAATCCCCGTGTCGGTGGTTCGATTCCGCCTCTGGGCACCACAGCTTTGTGTGCCTGCTTAGCTCAGTTGGTAGAGCAACTGACTTGTAATCAGTAGGTCGCCAGTTCGACTCCGGCAGCAGGCACCATTTATAAATAAACCCCGATCAGAGATGGTCGGGGTTTTTTATTGTCTGTATCAATGCGTTCGATATTAAAAAAGCGACACTCAGGTCGCTTTTTTGTATGACTATACTGACAGAGCTTAGTAAATTTTACCTTCGCTCTTATCTGTAAGTGGGGCTACGCGCGATGGCGTGAGCTCAGCACGAGCAAGCGGTGCGCTCGCCTTTGCCAGAAGCATTACCGATTTGTAGATAGAGTCGAAATCAAGATTTGCTAGCTCATCATTTACCGTGTGGTAATGATCGTTGTTTTCCATGTCTGTTGAACTAAAGCTGTGTGCCGGTACACCTAAACTGGCTAATGATGCATTATCCGAGCGATAAAATAGATTGAGCTTAGGATAAGGATTAGCCTGGATGTGATTTTCTTCGGGCAGACTTTGGTTTAGCACTGTTTTTAAGTCTGATTTGTCTGCGCCTGTCATCCATAAGTTACCACTACCAAACGCAGAAGGTTTACCGATCATTTCGATGTTGATCATCGCCGCTATCTGGTCAGGATTTTGGGTCTTGGCAAAGTGCTCAGAGCCAATGAGTCCCATTTCTTCAGCCGTAAAAGCGGCAAACATCAAAGTGCGCTCATTATCGGCTAAATGAGCATAATGTTGCGCTAGGTTTAGCATAGCTCCAGTGCCTGACGCATTATCGTTGGCACCGTTGTATATGGTGTCTTGTTCACTGTCATTGTTGTGAGCATGTTGCTCGTCTTTGCTCTGGCCGAGGTGATCGTAATGCGCACTGAATAGCACAACGTCAGCATCGGCCTGCCTTCCTGGTAACATACCTACCACATTGGTCAAACGTTGGCTGGTCACCTCGTTCACTACCTTTACGTTTAAAGAGGTAACGTCCGTCTCATTGCTAAGCACCATCACTAACGCGCCTTGGTCTTTAAGTTCAAGCTTACTTAGACCTGCATTGAAGTAGTTTTGGTAGCGAACAAACATATCTTTATGGGTGTTATCGACCATCACAAGATGATTACCACCTTGGCTGTTTATATTGCGCAAGGTGTTGCGCACGTCCATTGTTGCATCAATATAGGTAATGGTGACATCATCATTGTTGAGCCATGAAAAGCCAGCAGATTGCGATGCTACGCCAACATGCTCAGCGGATATATCCACCTCGTTAATACGTACCGACACATCTAGCGGCTTTACAATATGTAAATGGAATTGTTGTTTAAAACTGTTGCTGCCTGACAGGGGTTTGAGTCCCATTGTCTCAAAGCGCTTTTCGATATAATCAGCAGCTACATCAATTTCAGCGCTAAAGCTTTTACGGCCTTTTAAATCATCACTGGCAAGGTAAGCAATATCTTGTTCTAATTGATTTTTATCAATATTCAGTGCTGACTTGCTGGCATTGCAGCCACCGAGAATTAATCCAGCAGCGACTAGGCTTAGTAACGGAAATGTCTTTTTCATTTTCAGTTCTCAAAAAAAAGCAAAGCGTCACGGGATAGACACTTTTTATGTGCTCAGCAGTGTAGAGCAATCAGCGAGCGATCAGAAGTGAGCGCACAGTATTTGCGTGATGCATTTTGTATATAAATGTTTCAACGTGATTGCTCAAGTTTACGCCCAAATAAGCGCACAGCTGATTTGATTACGCCACCACACGCTCGACTATCGACATCAACCAAGAAAAGTACAGCGGCGTGATAATAGGGGTTAGCAATGCACTTAATGCCATTGCGGTAGAGGCGTAAGCGGCACTGAGCTCATTATCAGCAATAGCGGTCGCGGTGCCAATCGCGTGGCACGCTCCACCAAGTGCAGTACCTTGTGCGGCCTTGTTGGTTATTCTCACTGCTCGTAAGAAAGAAAAGCCGAGCACAGCACCCACGACACCGATGAGAATGACCATAGATGCTGCAATACTGGCGATACCGCCAAGTTGCTCAGTCACCAATAAGGTGATTGGGGTTGTCACTGCTAGGGTGGCCAATGAGGCTGTAAGTTGTTCAGGGGCACCCAAAAGAGTGGCTATCACAAGAGCAGTTGTTGTCGCGCAAACGATGCCTGCCGACACCGCAATGCACAGCAACATCAGTTGCCGTTTAAGCTGGTGAATTTGTTTGTACAAGGGAATAGCCAATGCAACAACGGCCAGCTCCAGAAGATAGTTAAAGGCGAAAGTTGACTGTGTGTAGTGTTGAACATCCAGGTTGAATGTCACCAGCACACAAGCGGAAATTAAGATTGTCCAAAGCACAGGATTTAAAAATGGACTATTTACACGCAAGTGCAAAGCGCGCAAGCACAAGAAGGTAATAACGGTGAGAGGGAGGGCTAAATACATCATGTCACTTTCCAAAGCGCTGCATAAGCCAACCAATCACAATCAGCCCCACTAAAGGCACAATGAATAAGCAGGCTATCAACACTGGCCACTGAACACTGATTAACTCGCTATGCTCCACCACTTTTGCGGCGGCGGGAACAAAAAAAAGTGGCATAAAATTCAGCAAAGGCACGGTGCCAGAATATACCCAATGTAATTTGATAAGACCGCATTGCAGAGCAAGGAATAGCGCCAGCATGGCACTTAACGCGGGTGGAAAGGACAGGTTAACTATATCACTGAGCCAATGTGCCAATAGTAAAAAGCCAGTCAAAATTAACCAGCTAAGCAACATACATTTTACGGCATAAAGCTTACTACCAGTGTTTTCTTGCTCTGTATTCATGCTTGTCATCGTGGCTGGCGTTGTAAATTGCGGTTCGCGTGTTTTTATTAAGTAACAAACGTATCTGCGAGAGCGTTTCTTTAGCTAGCAAGCGCCTATTGTGATATCGATACGCTGTGTTGTTTAGTCGCTTAATGGCAGCAAGGGTATCGGGTGAGCGCTCAGTCATTCGCTCAACCAGTGCTTGTGCCGCTTTTAAAGGAGAGTTGCTGATGGCGGTAATTAATCCAGAGTCAAAAGCCTGCTGCGCACAGATGGGATCTGCCGACATTGCTAGATGCAAATAATCATCAGCTTTCATCAATCCGCCAATGAGTAAACTTGCGCCCATATCAGGGCATAGCCCCCACTTAGCTTCCATGACTGCAAAGCTTGCATCTGCTGTGGCAATTCTGAAATCTGCTCCCAAAACAATTTGCATACCGCCACCCCAGCAACGACCTTGAATGGCCGCAATGACAGGCACGTTGAGCTGCTGCCAGCCTAACGTTACGCGCTGCGCGAGATTTTGGTTTCCTGGAAGCCATTTAAAGAGCAGAGAAAAGATATGTGCAGGCTTGGCCATCACACTTTTTACGTCTAAGCCAGTGCAGAAATCCTCTCCCTGAGCTTGCAAAATTACGGCGCGGATTTGACGGTTCTTTTTTAACTTTTTAATGATGTTGTCTAACTGTTTGAACATCAAAAAACTCAAGGCATTACGTTTTTCAACACGGCAAAATGTGACATACGCAATCTGATCGGTTATTTCAAGGCTTATCATTATTATCTCCTCTGACCTCTAGCAATTTAACCCAAACCATGCGCCATGTCATTTTGTTGTGCACTTCAATAGATTACCATGTATCTTATTTGGAAACGCTGTCATTGCCATACCATTTATACCTGTAACCGCGTAATACAGTCAGTAACAAATTAGTCTATATTTTCAATGAACTGAATTAACTCTGATGTGTCGGTAATGGTGCCATCGGCTAACAATTGCTACGAATATAAATATACCCAGAAAAGAGAGGACCTATGCCTAGTTTTGCTAAGGATAACAAATTGATAACAAAGACATGTTTAATGACGTCAGTACTAGGTGCTGTTTTGCTCAGCGTAGGTTGTTCGGACAAACCCCAAACCAACACGCAAACACCTGCTCCTGCGGTATCAGTGTATGAAGTGCAGCAAGAACAAATAGGTCGTTACCGTGAATTTGTCGCCCGAACTGAGGCATTTCAAGAAGTTAATATTCGTACCCGAGTAGCGGGAGAGTTAATCGAACAAAATTTTACTGAGGGTGCGTACGTAGAGAAGGATCAGCTCCTGCTGAAAATCGATCCTTCGGAGTATCAAGCTACTGTATCTGAACTTGAGGCTGCACTGAGTAGCAACAAAGCGGTTGCGCAACGCTCCCAGCGAGACTTGAAACGCGGCAGAGAAATAGCTGGCGACGGTTTTATTTCGGCTGCAGATTTAGACAAACTACAAACCAACTTTGATCAGGCACAAGCGGCAGTAAAATCCGCAGAAGCAGCGCTTGAAAAAGCACAGCTTAATCTGAGTTACACGCAAATGCATGCGCCATTCAGTGGTCGCATCGGTAAAATCAATTATGGCGTAGGCAATATCGTAGATCCAAGCTCGGGGCCGTTGGCGCAGTTGACTAATATCAATCCAATTTATGTCAACTTCCAAGTCGAAGAGGCTGACTACATCAGCTATCAACAAAAGAACGTGGCGCAAGGCACTGATTTGAGCAATGCACCTATTGAACTGCGTTTGCGTTTGCCCAATAACACAGAATTCTCACAACCTGGCGAGCTCGATTTTGCTGACACAAAAATTGATAGATCTACCGGTACGGTGGAGTTAAGAGCCAAATTTGATAACCCAGACGGCATTGTTATGCCTGGTTTATTTGTTACCTTAATTATTGAAAGTAAAGACAAACAAGAGCAAGCCTTGGTGCCTCAAGCTGCGGTGCAAGTGAATCAGCAGGGCAATTTTGTGTTGGTAGTAAAAGAAGACAACACGGTTGCTCAGCGTTTAATTGAGCTAGGTCGTCGTATCGATGCAATGTGGGTTGTGACCTCTGGATTGCAGCACGGAGAGCGAGTAATCGTAGAGGGCATGCAAAAGGTGCGTTCGGGCGTGAGTGTTAATCCAGTTCCAAAGCACGTTGACCGCAAAACAGGCGTGATCAGCGATAAAGCTTAAGGAACTCACTTATGATCAGTAAAACCTTTATTAACAGACCCAAACTGGCGTTGGTGATTTCCATCGTTATTACCCTTGCAGGGTTAATAGCGATTACTCAACTACCGGTTAATATGTACCCACAAATTACACCGCCACAGGTTTCTGTGACGGCGGTTTATCCCGGTGCGAGTGCGCAAACCATTGAAGAAACGGTGATCCGACCCATTGAAGAGAAGATCAATGGCGTTGAGGACATGATGTATATCGAGTCTACGGCCAGTAATAACGGCACCGCGACAATCACGGTGTTCTTTAACGTGGGTACTGATACCGATATGGCACAGGTTAATGTGCAAAATCGGGTATCGCTCGCTGAACCTTCTTTACCTCAGGAAGTGCGTACACAGGGTGTGAGTGTTAAAAAGCGCTCCAGTAACATGCTTATGGGGATTAGCCTGTATTCAGAAAATCCAAGCATGGATGATAAGTTCCTGAGTAACTATGCCACTAATTACATCACCGAACCCCTTGGGCGAATTCCAGGTGTGGCATCTGCTGAAGTCATGGGAGAGAAAACGTACTCCATGCGTATCTGGCTTAAGCCCGATAAGATGGCTTCGCTAGGTGTCACTGTTGGCGAAGTGCAAGCGGCTATTCAAGAGCAAAATACCTTAGTTGCTGCGGGTAAACTCGGTGCAGCACCGTCACTGCCTAATCAGCAGTTTGAATACGCGATTCAAGCGCAAGGACGTTTGGTGCAGCCAGAGGAATTTGGCCAAACTATCATTCGCGCTAACCTTGATGGCGATTTTGTGCGCCTTAAAGACATTGCCCGAATTGAGCGCGGTGCCAAGAACTATGGCGGCTCAGCTAAGTTTAACGGCAGTGATACTGGTTTTATTGTGATTTATCAGTTGAGCGAGGCCAATGCTACAGAGGTGGCGAAGTTAGTTAAAGAGCGTATGGTTGAGCTGCAAAAGCAATTTCCAGAAGGACTGCAGTACAAAGTTCCTTATGACACTACAAAATTCATTAACCGTTCTATCGAAGAAGTGGTTGTAACGCTATATCAAGCGGTCGCTTTGGTTATTTTAGTGGTGTTCTTATTTTTGCAAAACTGGCGCGCCACGTTAATTCCAACCATCGCTATTCCCGTATCGCTCATAGGCACCTTTGCGGCCATGCTAGTAATGGGCTTCTCTATTAACTTAATTACCTTGTTTGGTTTAGTGCTAGCAATAGGGATTGTGGTGGATGATGCCATCATCGTGATAGAAAATGTCGAGCGTATTCTTAAAGAAGAAAAGCTGCCCATTAAGGAGGCAGTAGCTAAAGCGATGGAGCAAGTTGGTGGGCCAATTATCGCCACAACACTGGTGTTATTAGCGGTATTTGTGCCCGTGGGATTTATGCCGGGGATCACCGGTGAGCTGTACAAGCAATTCTCAGTGACCATTTCGTTCGCGGTACTTATTTCTTCGGTTAACGCGCTCACGCTTAGTCCTGCGTTGTGTACCTTGTTGTTGTCTGCGGACAAAATGAAGCCAGTCAGTTGGCTGCGCCCATTTGAGCGAGGAATAACAAAATCAACTGCGGGCTATACGGGTGTTGTTCGTTTCTTATTGAAGCGTGCGGGACGTATCGGGGTATTAGTGGTCGTTTTGTTTGCTGCCACTGGCTGGCTTGCCAAAAACGTACCGACAGGCTTTGTCCCGCCTGAGGATCAAGGCTTCTTATTCGTTGATATACAATTGCCAGATGCCGCGGCGATTGGTCGCACCGACAAAGTAGTCGAGAAAATCCAACATTTAATTAGCCAAGACCCTGCTACCGAGGATTTCATTGGTGTTTCTGGTTTTTCATTGCTTGGTGGAGCGGGATCAAACAATGCATTAGGTATTGTGATTTTGAAAGATTGGGAAGAGCGCACCACTGCTGAGTTAGGTCTGCGACAAATCATAGGCCGTTTACAGGGGCAGCTATGGGCTATGCCTGACGCTCAAGCGATGGTCTTTAATGCGCCACCTATTCCAGGCTTGGGTTCTAGCTCGGGCTTTGAATATCGCTTACTTGATTCTGAGGGGCGCGATCCCGCTGAATTAGCTGCGGTCATGAATAGCTTAATTTATGAAGCCAACAACCGTCCTGAGTTACAGCGTGTATTTAGTACCTACAGAGCTAATGTGCCACAGTACTTTTTAGAGGTAGACCGCAATAAAGCGAAGGCGCAGGGGATCACGCTGGGCAATATATTCTTAACACTGCAAGCACAGTTAGGCTCTTTGTATGTTAATGACTTCAACCAATTCAGCCGCACCTATCAGGTGAAGATACAGGCGGAAGCGAACTTCCGTGCTAAGCCTGAAGACTTGCAATATTACTATGTGCGTAATAGCCAAGGGGATATGGTGCCATTAACTACAGTCGCTACATTGAAGCCAATTTTGGGGCCAACGGCGATGAATCACTTTAACTTGTATCGCAGTGTCAGCCTTACAGGTAATGCCGCACCGGGGTACTCCTCTGGTGATGCCATCGAAGTTATGAAAGAGCTATCGACACAGCTACCAAGTGGCTATGTTTTCGACTGGGCAGGGCAAACGCGCCAAGAAATTATGGCAGGTGATGTCGCCGGCGTATTGTTTGGGCTCGCGGTATTGTTTGTATTTTTGTTCCTTGTTGCGCAATACGAGAGTTGGACCATTCCCTTTTCGGTTATCGCCGCGGTACCGCTGGCAATATTCGGAGCCATGAGCACCTTGTTTATGATTGGCATGACCAACAACATTTATGCTCAAGTCGGCTTCGTGTTACTCATTGGTATGTCGACCAAAACGGCTATTCTGATAGTCGAGTTTGCAATGGAGCTACGAGCACAAGGAAAGAGTATTTTTGATGCTGCCTTGTTCGCTGCGCAGCAACGTTTTCGCGCCGTGTTGATGACGGCGCTATCGTTCATATTAGGTGTACTGCCGTTAGTGCTAGCCAGTGGTGCAGGCGCCGCAAGTCGCGTGTCTTTGGGGGTTACGGTGATGTCAGGTATGATTGCTGCCACCGTGCTTGGTACCTTGTTGGTGCCACTGTTCTACAGCTACATCCAGAACATGCGTGAAGCTGTAAAAAGCAAGTTTGCCCCCTGATCGCACTGTGAAAGTATCAACAATTGAATAAGCCGGGAATATCCCGGCTTTTTATTGGTCGTATGTCTGTGCACATTAGTGAAAACTTTTGTTATCATCGGCGAAAATAAGTTAACAAAGACGTCATCATGTCGGGACCTCGTTTATTAACAGAAGAAGAAATTACGCATCAGGCGTACGAAGTGTTTTTGGAGCTTGCGCCTGAGCACCTCAGTGAACAGGACATTGATGATTTCAATGCGCATCGTGAAGCACTTGGTTTTATTGAAGAAAGTGCACCAAGCGAACAATGGCATGAAATTGTGGCAATGGAAATTGAGCCAGAATTCTACAGTGAAGTAACAATAGGCCTTGAATTAGAAAATCAGGATTTAGTGTTTGCGCGTGTGCTGATCAGCCGCGACCAAGACGCACCTTTTTGTCACATCATTTGGAAAGAATAAGTAGTTGTTATGCGTTTTTTGCCTCTCATTGTTGGCTGTTGGAGTGTGAGTTGTTGGGCCGTCGACCCATTTGAGGACTTCCACGAGTATGGACAATTAACAGACGCAGAAATTCATGAAATCCACAAAGGTGAAATGTTCTACGGTGATGCCGAGTTCGGGTTTATTGTCACTAGTGGTAACACCGACTCAACCAGTTTTAAGTTGCGTGGCAATGTCTATCAGGACTTCGAGCATTGGCGTAATCAGTTCAAGTTTGACTCCCTGTACAGACGTGACGTTGATAGCGAAACCGGTGAAAGTACGGTTTCTGCACAGCGTTTTTTCGCGTCAGCGCAGTCTAACTACAAAGTGGGTTCAAAAGATGCGTCACTGTTTCTTTATGCCGACTATGAAGACGATGAGTTCTCGGGTCTTGAATACAAGACTACGGTTGCAACTGGGTATGGTAATCGGCTCTATAGGGGCGTAAAGAATACCGTAGATTTTGATATCGGCCCGGGCTTATATCACTCTCGCAGCCAAAAAAATGAAGCCACTCCAGAGGTGGCTGGAGAAAACGTAACGGGTTATCTGCTGCGTTTGGCGTTGCAATGGGAGCGTAAAGTGTCAAAGCGCACCCGCTTTAACCAGTTTGTGAGTGCTGAGCAGTCACTTTCAGGGCATAATTCCCGCCTTAAATCAGAAACATCATTAATCAGCCAAATTATGGGGCAATTGAGCCTGAAGTTTGCCTATTTGTACCGTTATAACTCAAAGCCAGAGAGTGACAAGCGCAGTTATGATGCTGAGCTTAGCGCGACCTTTGTTTATAGCTTTAACTAGGGCGTGTTGATCTTTGCTGTTTGTTTATTGCAGTAATCATTGGAGTCTTTTTTATCATGTATCAACATAAACAGTATGCTTGGGCCATTTTCGCTATCTTGCTTTGGATTGGCGCCTTCGTGGGCATGGCCTTTTACTTGATGGGGGGTGATGTACCCTTGCTTGTGTTTGCTGCTATTTTGATACTGTGTGGATTCTTATTTCATGGCCTGACGGTAAAAGTAGACGAGCAGGGAGTTGAGTGGTTTTTCGGCCCTGGTATTGCTAAGAAGCGCGTGCATTTTAACGACATAAAATCAGTCGCTGTAGTGAGTAATTCATTTCGTCACGGCATTGGTATGCGCATCACTCATGATGGCTGGGTTTACAGCGCTAATGGCTTCGCCGCGGTAGCGCTAGAGATGCACGATGGCACATTTTATCGTGTCGGAAGTAATGATGCCGATAACCTTGCCGCGATCATCAATGAGCATATACCAGCGCAAGAATCATAAAGTACAAAAGGACGCGTTAGCGTCCTTTTTTGTGTCATTGTGCAGTGCTATTAGTGGTCGTGACCACAACCACCTTCACCATGAACGTGACCGTGTGCCAGCTCTTCAGCTGTTGCATCACGCACATCAACCACTTCAACATCAAATTTTAAGGCGATACCAGCGAGTGGGTGGTTGCCATCAACAATGACGTCTTCTCCTTGAATATCGACGATGATTACAGTTTGTTCGCCATCATCAGTGGTTGCACGAAACTGCATGCCCACTTCAATATCCATACCTTCAAACATTGACTTAGGAACAGCTTGCATCAGTTGTTCATGACGCTCGCCATAGCCATCTTGTGGTTCTACAGAAACACTAAAAGTGTCACCCGCTTGTTTGCCCATCAACGCTTGCTCTAGGCCGGGGATCAAAAAGCCTGTGCCAACGATGAAAACGAGTGGCTCGCCATCAAAGGTGTTGTCGATGGTGTTGTCGGCCTTATCAACCACACTGTAGTGCATGGTTACGACTTTGTTCTCGGCTATATTCATAATAAATCCTGATTATTCTGCGTTAATTGAGTAAGGTAGTGGCTCAAGAGTAAACACCACCTCAGGAGCATGTTTTGCACGAAGCTGAGTATCGAGCTCAGTATCGTTTGGCAACACAGCTAAGCCAACTAACTCGCCATCATGGCAAGCTTGAGAAATTAATGACCCTGCACGGCGCCAGTTCTGGCCAACTTGGCGCTCTAAGTCGAGCATCTGCTCTTCGTTTTGCGCTGTTTCACTCAATAGCTCAGAGTGAGCCGCCTTAACTATAAACATAGCGCGTTTATTTTTACCTAGGTACTTCATACGCGCCACAGTCTCTTGGCCAGTGTAACATCCCTTGGTAAAACTGATACCACCAAGCGCTTGTAAGTTAACCATTTGTGGTACGTATTCATTAATAGCCGCAGCATTTAAACTTGGCTCACCGGCTTTGATCTGTAGGGTACTAAATTGTTGTGTACTATCGCTTTGTGCTGACAATGCGCAGGGACCAGCAACAAGATAACGATTGACATCGAGCTGTAATATTAGCGCTTCGCCATGGACTGTTACTGGGTGCTCTACAGTGATATTGAGTTCGCTAGCAAGCTGCTCTTGGGTGGCGATGAGACCTAACACTGGAGCATTAGTTGCGCTGATTTCAACTTTGCTGAATACGGCATACTTTTTTAATTCGGCCAGTGCGATGTGCGCTTCTGCTTTGCTGCAAAATAGCGCATAGCCATTTTGGTATTCACATACGCGAAAGCATGCCCAAAGTTTACCTTTGGCGCTACAATGGCCAGCCCAGAGCCACTTGCTGGCAGTCACATCGTTTAAATCTTGAGTCAGTTGTCCTTGTAAATAGGACTTTGCATCTTCACCTTGAACGTAAATAGCGGTTTGATCAGTGGCGTGAACCGACAAAGCGGACATGCGTTACTCCTTATATAACGAGCATTAAATTGCGAGGCTGTAACTGTGCTTTTCACTGCATAAATACAGTGAGAAGTGAGCTAACACTTTTAAACTGTATGTGATTCTATCATGGGCCGCATAAATGCAAAATTGCTGTGTAACACAGGATATTTTGATACACTGCCCGCAGCGACAAAATGAGAGGAAAACAATGGCGAATTTAGATAGTAAAGCGCGGTTACGTTGGGCATGTCGCCGTGGCATGCTGGAACTTGATGTATTGTTTATGCCATTTGTTGAGCAAGGCTATGATGCGCTCAGTGATGACGATAAGTTTATTTTTCAGCGTTTGCTAGAAGCGGATGATCCGGATCTTTTCGCTTGGTTTATGGGTCATGAGCAATGCACAGACCCAGAGCTTGCTCGCATGGTAAAGATCATTCTTGATCGTGTCCGTGTTTAGCGGCTCATTTGCTAATAATCATGCCAAACACCGCCCTGTCTCGGCGGTGTTTATTTTTATCTACCTCGTATTACTTTTAAGTGAGCCATCATGGCTGTGGGCGATTGTCAGTGGTACAACACTACTCGTTGCTTACGTTCACTTTCGACGCGTATACACCTCTTTTTGGCCCGTAGATGGGCATGTATCGATAAAGGCTAACAGAGCCAAGATCTGTTGGGGTAATAACGAGCTATCAGCGGTGATTTTGCCGCAATCTAGTGTTCACTCAGGCTTGGTTCATTTGAAATTGAAAGATGACGTGAGTGCGAAGTCTCATCATGTGCTAATTGCACAAGATGCAATGCAGCCCGAACTATTCAGTGCTTTAGCCCGGGCTGTAAATGCGGCGATTATTTATCGTGATGATGTGGACTGAGCTGGGTGATGTGTGGCTCAGGT
Source organism: Pseudoalteromonas maris (assembly GCF_049257235.1). Classification (NCBI taxonomy): domain Bacteria; kingdom Pseudomonadati; phylum Pseudomonadota; class Gammaproteobacteria; order Alteromonadales; family Pseudoalteromonadaceae; genus Pseudoalteromonas; species Pseudoalteromonas maris. Next base: position 493,309 of record NZ_JBMMUF010000001.1, on the reverse strand, counting down.
AGATGCTCTGGGTAGTCTAGAGTGTAGTGCAGCCCGCGGCTCTCTTTACGTGCCAACGCGCTGCGGATGATTAGCTCTGCTACTTGTACCAAGTTACGTAGCTCGAGTAGGTTATTACTCACTCGGAAGTTGGCGTAATACTCATTTATCTCTTGTTGTAGTAACTCTACGCGTCTGAGCGCACGCTCAAGGCGTTTGGTGGAGCGAACAATGCCCACATAGTCCCACATAAATAGACGTAGTTCATGCCAATTGTGGGTGATCACCACTTCTTCATCTGAATCTGTAACACGGCTTTCATCCCACTCAGGAAGTGTTTGAGGGGAGGTGTCCAAATTAAGTTTGGCTACAATGTCTTTGGCTGCTGCATGTGCAAATACAATACATTCTAGCAGCGAGTTACTGGCCATGCGGTTTGCGCCGTGCAAGCCTGTGTATGCTACTTCACCAATGGCGTAGAGGTTGTCTAAATCTGTTTTACCGTTGAAGTCGGTCATCACACCGCCACAGGTGTAGTGCGCTGCAGGTACAACCGGGATTGGTTCTTTCGTGATGTCGATTCCAACACTCAAACACTTGGCATAAATGGTAGGGAAGTGCTCGATGATGAATTCTTTGTCGCGATGAGAAATATCGAGGTATACACAGTTTGCACCCAAACGTTTCATTTCAAAGTCGATAGCGCGTGCCACTACATCACGAGGTGCGAGCTCTGCGCGCTCGTCGAATTCTGGCATAAAACGCGTGCCATCCGGGCGCAATAAGTATGCACCTTCACCACGCATCGCCTCGGTGATTAGGAAGTTCTGCAGCTTCGGGTGATATAAACTGGTCGGATGGAATTGGTTAAACTCCATGTTTGCCACGCTACATCCTGCGCGCCATGCCATTGCGATACCATCGCCACTTGCCACGTCAGGGTTTGAGGTATACAGGTAAACTTTACTCGCACCGCCAGTTGCTAGGGCAATGAAGCGTGCGCTGAGAATTTCAACTCGCTCTTTGAGGCGGTTGAATACATAGACACCATGACAATGTTTACCTTCATTACCAAGTTTCTCATCGGTAATTAAATCAATGGCGTTGTAATTTTCCAGCAAGGTAATATTAGGGTGCGCTTGCACACGCTCGATGAGCGTCGTTTGCACCGCTTTACCGGTAGCGTCTGCTGCGTGCAGAATACGGCGGTGGCTATGCCCGCCTTCTCGGGTAAGATGGTAGCGCTCTTGTCCAGTGGCATCCGTTTCCATATCAAATGGCACACCTTGTTCAATCAACCAACGCATACATGCTTTGGCGTTTGACGCTGTGTAGTACACCGCTTCACGGTCACATAAGCCATCACCTGCGGCTAGGGTGTCTTCAACATGTGACTCTACACTGTCGTTTTGTTTGTCAAACACGGCAGCAATGCCACCTTGGGCATAAAGGGTTGAGCCTTCAGTTAACGCGCCCTTGCTGATAACGGTAACTTGGCAATGATTGGCCAATGACAGTGCCAGCGAAAGACCGGCTGCTCCGCTACCGATGATGGCAACGTCGCTGTGATGTTGTTTGTTCGGGTTCATGTTATAGTGTGGACAGAGGTTTACTTACCTAGGTTGCCCCTATATGTATCATATTTACTGCGCTCACACGACTGAAGTTAACTCAAGATCAGAAAAAAATGCAGATAATGCGAACTTTTTCTTTTCACCTAAGTCATAGAGAGTGTATTTGGTAGCTTGGATACAACACGAAAGCATAATAACGCAGAGGAGTACCGGCTCGAATGAGCGAGCAGGATTTGGATTTAGCGCTGGTTAGGAAGGTTCAACAAGGAGATAAAAATGCTTATAACCTGTTGGTCACCAAATATCAGAATAAAGTAGCAGGATTGATCTCGCGCTATGTTGCCAATCATGGTGATGTAGCTGATGTGGCCCAAGAAGCATTCATAAAAGCCTATCGTGCTTTGCCGAACTTCAGGGGAGACAGTGCGTTTTACACTTGGCTTTATCGCATCGCCGTGAACTGTGCAAAGAATTACCTTGTTGCACAGGGACGTCGGCCGCCAGCGAATGATGTTGACGCCGAAGATGCGGAGTTTTACGAAGGAGCTGATTCGCTTCGTAGTAATGCTAGCCCCGAGAACCTGTTGCTAAGTGACGAAGTCAGAGAAGTAATATTCGCCACAATAGATAAGCTACCTGAAGATTTAAAAACAGCGATTACACTCAGAGAACTCGAGGGTATGAGCTATGAAGAGATCGCCGCAGTCATGGACTGCCCTGTCGGTACGGTGCGTTCACGTATTTTTCGTGCTCGAGAGGCGATTGATAATAAATTACTTCCGTTAATAGGTGAGTCGTAATATGACTAAAGCAAAGTGTAGTGAGCAGGATAAAGCGTTAATTTCTGCCTTGGTAGATAACGAAACCAATGTGGATACGCTCGATGCCGCTGATGTAGACACTCAAACATTTGCGCGTTATAGCTTAATTGGCGACGTGATGCGCTCTGAAACCGCACCTAGCATTCAAATTGATATTGCCGCTAAAGTAGCCTTACAACTAGAACAAGAACCTGTGCACGCTCAGTTTGGCCAACAAGTTAGTAAATCAACATCACAGCGCCAAGAGAATGTTATTCGTCCAAGCTGGTGGCGTGGCATTACTCAAACGGCCATTGCCGCAAGTGTTGCTGTGGTTGCTGTGGTGGGTGTACAACAATACGGTGCTCCTGTTGATGATACGCAAAACGTGCCGCCATTACAGTCAAACCCATTTATTGGTGCCGCGTCTCCTGTTAGTTACTCGTCTGAGCCGGCGCTTGAAAATGCGGAACGTGGTTTACGTGAACTTCAGCAGCAGCGCATTGGTGCGCTGGTTCTAGAACATCAGCGTCAAACCCGCGAAGCAGCCCGCTTAGCAGCCCACGCTGAGCAAGAAGAAAAGGAACAATAAGCGTTAATGAAGTACCTTTATGTTGCACTTTTATGCCTGATTCTATCCCCCTCTCAGGCATTTTCTCAGGCAACTGCTAAGCAGTGGTTAGACGATATGGCCACTGCGGTTAAGCAGCGTAACTTCGTTGCCTCTTTTGTGGTGGTTAAAGACCGAGCCATGGAACCTTACCGTTGGAGCCATGGTGTTCACGATAACAAAGAACTCGAATTATTAACTTTGCTCAACGGCGCAGGTCTAGAGATGGTACGTGTGGACGACCAAGTGACCTATTACGAGCCGCAAGCGACTCCTTATTCAGTAAAAACCTCAGCCATAAGTGGCCCCATTCCTGAAGTTCTTTTTGGTGATATAACGTCGCTTGAAGAAAGCTACAACTTTGTGCTTGGCAACAAAGGTCGTATAGCAGGTCGCCCAGCGCAGCTTATTCGTATTGAGGCAAAGGATGAGGATAAGTACAGTTACTGGGTGTGGTTAGACACCGAAACGTCACTGCTACTCAAATCTGCCTACGTCAACAATGCAGGAGAGTTTTTAGAGCAGTTGCAGCTTAGTCATCTTAATGTCACTGAAATGCCAGCCGCAGAGCTCATTGAAATGAGTCAACGTGAGTTTCCTCAAGCACTCCCTAGCATCGCTGCTCTCAATGACGAAGGTAGCTGGCAAATTGGTTGGTTACCACAAGGCTTTGAGCTGCTAAAATCTGACAGACATAAACTTAATTTGAACAACGAACTAGCAGATTACTATTTGTACTCAGATGGTTTAATTGATGTGTCGGTGTTTGTGCAACGTCCATTGGCGGGTCAGCGTCCAAGTGGCTCGCTCACATCTGGTGCGACAACCATTTACATTCACAATGCAGGCGCGTTTGATGTGTCAGTAATTGGTAACATTCCAGTACAAACGGCTAAAAATATCGCCGAGTCTGTGCAACGGCCGTTGTAACGCCCACTATGATTGAACAAGTTCTTACCGTGGTGTCACTTAAAGGTGATACCGCGTTTTTACAAGCCGAACCAAAGCCGTTGTGTGCAGGTTGCAACGGCAAGTGCGGCTCGCAGGTGTTTGCCAAGTTATTTGGCACCGACAAAAAACACTTCCCATTTAAGTTTGATGAACCTGTGCAAGTGGGGCAGAAGGTCAAACTTGCGCTTGATGATTCACACATTGTTTCTAGCTCTTTTATCGTCTATGTATGGCCTTTGTTATTGGCTTTGGTCAGTGCTGTGTTGGTGCAAACGTTTTTTAGCGCCAGTGAACCTGTGCAAATCGTCAGCGCATTTTTAGCTGGATTTATTGGCTTTATACTCGCCAAACAAAGGCTTAAACGCGTTATTCATGATTTAAAAGTATTAAAAATTTACCCAATTAGCCTGCCAATCTCGCAAACAGTTGGTGATTAGCGTCAATTACAGGTAAAATCGGGGCCTTTGTTTATACACGCTCAGTTTTAAGAAGTCAGAATCCAATTTATGAAGCATATCCGTAACTTTTCGATCATCGCCCATATTGACCACGGTAAATCGACCCTTTCGGATCGTTTGATCCAAGTGTGTGGTGGGTTAACCGACCGTGAAATGCAGCAGCAAGTATTGGACTCAATGGAACTTGAGCGTGAACGCGGCATTACCATCAAAGCGCAGAGTGTAACGTTGAACTACACCGCTAAAGATGGTGAAACATACCAGCTTAATTTCATCGACACTCCTGGGCACGTTGACTTCTCATACGAAGTGTCGCGCTCGTTAGCGGCTTGTGAAGGTGCGCTACTAGTTGTTGATGCGGGTCAAGGTGTAGAAGCGCAAACGCTTGCTAACTGTTACACCGCAATAGAAATGGACCTAGAGGTTGTGCCAATCTTAAACAAGATTGACTTGCCACAGGCTGACCCTGACCGCGTAGCCGAAGAAATTGAAGATATTGTTGGTATCGATGCAACTGACGCGGTGCAGTGTAGCGCAAAGACCGGTATTGGTATTGATGATGTGCTTGAGCGCATTGTGCGTGACATTCCACCACCGCAAGGTGACACGGATGGCCCGCTGAAAGCCTTGATCATCGATTCATGGTTTGACCCATACCAAGGTGTTGTATCACTTGTACGTATTATGCAAGGTGAGCTCAAAGCAGGTGACAAGATTAAGATCATGTCAAATGAGCAAGTGCACATTGCCGATAAAGTGGGTATTTTTACTCCAAAACAAACAACTACGGGCACGTTAAAAACGGGCGAAGTAGGCTTTATTATTGCCGGTATTAAAGAAATTCATGGTGCGCCAGTAGGTGATACCATCACTCTTGCTCGTAATTCAGCCACTGAACGTTTGCCTGGCTTCCAGCGTGTTAAACCGCAGGTTTACGCGGGTATGTTCCCAATTTCTTCTGATGAGTATGAATCATTCCGTGATGCACTTGATAAGCTGAGCCTTAACGATGCGTCACTGTTCTTCGAGCCTGAAAATTCAACCGCTCTTGGTTTTGGTTTCCGTTGTGGATTCTTAGGAATGTTGCACATGGAAATCATCCAAGAACGTCTTGAGCGTGAATACGATATCGACCTTATTACCACTGCGCCAACAGTAGTGTACGAGGTTGAGACTAAAGACGGCACGATTCAAATTGATAACCCGTCAGAACTACCGCCAGTTAATGACATTTTGGAAATCCGCGAGCCAATCGTAGAAGCGAATATTCTTGTACCACAAGAGTACCTTGGTAATGTGATTACCTTGTGTATCGAAAAACGTGGTATGCAAACCAAGATGAGTTACCACGGTAACCAAGTTGCGGTGACCTACGAATTACCCATGGGTGAAGTGGTGATGGACTTCTTCGATAAGCTGAAGTCAACCAGTCGCGGCTTTGCTTCTTTGGATTATAACTTCAAAGAGTTCCGTCCTGCGGACATGGTACGTGTTGATATTCTTATCAATGGCGATAGGGTGGATGCGTTGGCGATTATCTGTCACCGTGACAATGCGCAAGGTCGAGGCCGGGAGCTTGCCGAAGCATTGCGTGAACTGATCCCTCGTCAAATGTTTGATATCGCAATTCAGGCGGCTATTGGCAACCATGTTATCGCGCGCTCGACAGTGAAACAGCTTCGTAAAAACGTAATTGCCAAGTGTTATGGTGGTGACGTGAGCCGTAAGAAAAAGCTTCTGCAGAAGCAAAAAGAAGGTAAAAAGCGTATGAAGCAACTGGGTAACGTAGAAGTTCCTCAGGATGCCTTCTTAGCGATTTTGAAAGTCGGAAAATAATAATAAAAGGAAAGGCTTAGAATGGCTGGATATTTTTCTATTTTTCTCGTGGTGCTAACGTTAGGCTCAGGTCTAATTTGGCTAGTCGACCACTTGGTTTATGCGCCAAAGCGAAAAGAGCGTATTGCGCTTGCAGAGGGTGCCGCTGGTAAACCACTCGATGAAGAGTTGAAAGAAGAAATCGCACCTATGCCAGTGCTTACAGAGCATGCAAAGTCGATTTTCCCGATGATTGCAATTATCACGGTATTCCGTTCGTTCCTGTTTGAGCCTTTTCAGATTCCATCAGGTTCAATGATGCCAACGTTGTTGGTGGGCGATTTCATCTTGGTGCAAAAGTATTCGTACGGCATCAAAGACCCGGTATGGCGCACTGAATTGGTGGCCACAGGTCAGCCAGAGCGCGGTGATATAGCGGTATTTAAATTTCCACCCAATCCTAAATTAGACTTTATCAAACGTGTTATTGGGATGCCGGGTGACCACATCGTCTACCGTAATAAGCAATTGTATATCAAGCCAAATTGCGCAGAAGGTGAAAGCCAGCAAGGGTCATTGCAATGTGGCGAATACAATAAAATTGCACTAGATATTATTAACAGGGACGAGTTCACACAGGGCGGCTATCCGTTAGTTCGCCTTGAAGAGCATTTAGCAGGTGTACAACACGATATTTTAATTAATCCCACGCTGCCGGAATTCAAGAGTAAGTACTATCGTCAAGACGGTACCAAAATTGATGAATGGGTGGTACCACAGGGCCACTACTTCATGATGGGCGATAATCGCGACAATAGTGAAGATGGACGTGCATGGGGATTTGTTCCAGAGGCCAACTTAGTAGGAAAGGCTGTATTTATTTGGATGAGTTTTGAGTTTGAAAACACACCAGAAGATTTCTTACCAAGTTGGGTTCCAACCGGTGTTCGCTTTGAACGCCTAGGTAATATTCAGTAACAATGAAGAAAAACGTAACAGAACTGTACAGTAAAATAGGATATAGCTTTACCGATCAGGGCTTGCTTGAGCAGGCCCTTACTCACCGTAGCCATAAAGGTCAGCACAATGAGCGCCTTGAGTTTTTAGGTGACTCGATTTTAAGCTTCGTGATAGCTAATGCCTTGTATCACAAATTTCCAAAGGCCCGTGAGGGAGACTTGAGCCGCATGCGCTCAACACTGGTTCGAGGTCAAACACTGGCAGAATTTGGCCTTGAGTTTAACCTTGGCGAGTACCTACGTTTAGGTCCCGGTGAGCTGAAAAGCGGTGGCTTCCGCCGTGAATCAACGCTCGCAGATGCCGTTGAAGCCATTATTGGCGCGGTATTCCTAGATTCAAACATAGATACTTGCAGCGAACTAGTTTTGAGCTGGTATGAGTCGCGTTTAGACGCTATCTCTCCGGGAATGAATCAAAAAGATCCGAAAACACTGCTACAAGAGTTTTTGCAAGCCCGTAAATTGCCACTTCCTGGTTATACGGTTATCGATACAAAAGGTCAGGCACATAACCAGACGTTCACGGTTGAATGTATCGTAGAAGGGATGGATAGCATTATCTCTGTGGGCAGCTCACGCCGTAAAGCCGAGCAAAAAGCCGCAGAAAAAGCCTTAAAGATATTAAAGAATGACAGCTGATACGCACACACAAACACACTGCGGCATGGTGGCCATTGTTGGTCGTCCTAACGTAGGTAAATCTACCTTGCTGAACAAGATTGTTGAGCAAAAGGTGAGTATTACCTCGCGCAAACCACAAACTACACGCCACCGCATTATGGGTATTCACACTGAAGATAATTATCAAACAGTGTATGTGGATACTCCGGGCTTGCACATTGAAGAAAAGCGCGCCATTAACCGCTTAATGAACCGTGCAGCGTCAAGCTCAATTGGTGATGTGGAGTTAATCATCTTTGTTGTTGAGGGCACACACTGGACTGAAGATGACGAGATGGTGCTCAATAAAGTATGTGCGGGAAAAACGCCTGTGCTACTGGTAATGAATAAAACGGATCAGGTTAAAGACAAAGACCTTATCTTGCCGCACATGAAGTGGCTAAGCGAAAAAGGTAATTTCGCGGGGATCATTCCAGTATCAGCAAAACATAATCGCAATTTAGATTTTATTAAAAAAGAAGTGCGAGCACGTTTACCTGAGAGTGAATTTTACTTCCCTGAAGATTATGTCACAGACCGCTCAATGCGCTTTATGGCTGCTGAAGTGGTGCGCGAAAAACTCATGCGCTTTATGGGCGACGAACTGCCTTATTCGGTTACTGTGGAAATAGAGCAGTTTAAATGGCAAGACAACGGCGTATGGCAAATTAATGCGCTGATCTTAGTTGAGCGCGAAACCCAAAAGCGTATGGTTATTGGTAACAAGGGTGAAAAGCTTAAAACCATTGGCCGAGAAGCACGTCGCGACTTAGAAGAAATGCTAGATAACAAAGTCTTCCTCGAGCTTTGGGTAAAAGTGAAGTCGGGTTGGGCAGATGACGAACGTGCGCTGCGTAGCCTAGGTTACGGCGAAGACTAAGCTTTATGAATGCCGGCTTTGACCGCGCCTTTTTATTACATCGACGAGCATTGAGTGACTCTCAGTGGCTCGTCGATTTTTTAGTAGAAAACCGTGGTGTGATGCGCATGATAGCGCGCATTAGCGGCAAGCAGGCCATCAAGCAAAAAGCCCAACTCCAACCCTTCCAAGCTTTACTCATTCGCTATCAAGGTGGCGGTGAGCTTAAATACCTCCAGCACTTCGAACTTGATACTGCAATCGCTGCACTGCACGGTGACAGGCTTTATTGTGGCTTTTACATGAACGAGTTGGCGGCACGGATTATTCCTATCAATGAACCGTTAGAGCAGGTGTTCGAGTTGTATTTGCACCATTTGCAAACGCTGGCTGTTGCTGAAGATTTAGGCGCGAGTTTACGTTGTTATGAATTGCAGTTACTCGAAGCCCTGGGGTATGGCGTAAATTTTGATAGTGACTACCTCGGTGAGGGAATTGATGCTAATAGTCAATACGATTACTATCCAGAGCAAGGTTGGGTTCGCCAAGAGCAACCGACGCAAGGTTATGGCTTTAGCGGTGAACATATTTTAGCGTTTTCACGTTATGACTTTACACAGCCACAGATTCAACAAGCGGCGAAGCATTTTTGTCGATATATTCTAAAACCTCTGCTTGGGAATAAGCCGCTCAAAAGCAGAGAACTTTTTAAATCAAGGTAAAGCAAGATGAAAGAGATTTTATTAGGGGTTAACGTTGACCACATCGCAACCTTGCGCCAAGCGCGCGGGACGAGCTATCCGGATCCAGCTCATGCAGCTGCGGTAGCTGAGCATGCCGGCGCTGACGGAATTACCATTCACTTGCGCGAAGACCGACGCCACATTCAAGACCGCGATGTATACGTGATGAAAGACACCATACAAACACGTATGAACCTTGAAATGGCAGTAACAGAAGAAATGCTTGCTATTGCCTTAGAGGTAAAGCCTGCGTTTGTATGCCTTGTGCCAGAAAAGCGTGAAGAGTTAACAACTGAAGGGGGGCTCGACGTTGTTGGCCAATTCGATAAAGTGGCTGATGCGGTTACACGTTTGAGCGAGGCAGGTATTAAAGTCAGTCTGTTTATTGATGCGGATGAAGCGCAAATTGATGCCAGCGTAAAAGCAGGGGCACCATACATTGAAATTCATACCGGTGCCTATGCAGACGCTGAGAATGACCAAGAACAAGCAGCAGAGCTTGAGAGTATCCGCAAAGGGGTGCAGTATGCGCACGCAAAAGGATTAGTCGTCAATGCCGGTCATGGTTTGCACTACCACAATGTAAAACCAATAGCGGCAATGCCTGAGATTTACGAGTTAAATATCGGCCACGCAATCATTGCCCGAGCAGCCATTGATGGTATGGAAAAAGCAGTACGTGATATGAAGCGCATCATGCTTGAGGCGCGCACCTAGTTTGCTTTGACGATATTTTTTACACAGAGCCGGTCATGAGCCGGCTTTGTTATGCCCAAGAGATGAACCGTTTAATATAATTGGTATAACAACGTCCTGGCGTTGAATAAGATGCAGTAACGTCAGTCAATAAAGGCTACTATTGATAGTGGAGGACTTTATGGTTGATAGTCGCCAAGAGCATAAACAATCTAAAAGTGACATTGAGCACCCGTGTATTCGAAACTGTTGCTTAGATAGCAACGATGTCTGCATTGGATGCTTTCGCACGCTTGATGAAATCCTGCGTTGGTCATCGGCGAGTGCAACAGAGAAAAAGGCAATCTTAACCTTGTGCCAGCACAGGCGAAATCCGACTCTTTAGAATAGCTCAGTAGCCTCTTGGCAAAACCACCACATCACAGCATAACTCGCGAAGATAATGGCAGCATTAATAATGCTGCGAGTAACAAACTTGGCTGAGTGAAAGCGAATATGAAAGCCATCAAACAGATATGCAATGACGCCCATGAGCGTAAACCAAGGGGTGATTAAAAATACCACTTCCCATTTAACCAACGACACCGCGACATCATGCAACGCGCCACTGAGAGTGAAGGTCAGGATAAAAGCAATGGGCCCATAGAGGTACTTATTGAGCGGCCTCATCACATAGCGTGATAGATAGAAGCCCCAAATGGGATTCCAATAATTCCAAAAAATATCGAATGACGGCGCACCAAAAGCATTTTTTAACATAGCTTTGAGTGAGCCAGATGCGCCAAGAGGTAATCCGTTTCTTTTCTTGACGTATTGTTGCAGGGTAATTGAGTGCTTCAATATATGTGCAGAGTGTACTGTAACATTCACCCACTATATCGGCTTTGTTAACTGACTGCCACTGAAGATGGACGTTAAAACGTAACAAGATTTGCTAAGGTGTTGTAAGCAGAATAAGGGGTGCAGATGTTTAATTGACCTTGCTAACTAGCTGCTATTATTAAGGCGTGTGGACCTTTGAAGTATGAATGTTTTGCGAGCATTGGGTTTGAGCCCTTGGGCAGCGCCATTAGTGCCTATGGAGTGTTTTCTGGGCGTTATTCCCTAAGTTAAATAGAATCACACTGCGACGCAAACTCTGCCTTGCCTAAATACCTCAATGAGCGCTGCACACTTAATTGGCAAAGACCAATGCGACCCAAATAAAATTTCATTGACGTTGGAGTTGGTTGAGGCGCATAATCCGCCGATTTTTTCATCGTTGAACCATAGTGAGCCCAATTTTCATGAATCTTATGACCTTGTTTTCCATCGAACCATTTAGTTGGTCTGCAATCGGTACGGCAGTTTTATGCGGCACAATTGTTGGGCTTGAACGTCAACTTCGTGGCAAACCTGTGGGCATTCGTACTTCTTCTTTGATTGTATTGGGAACCTATCTATTTATCGCAGCGTCACTATTGGTTGAAAATGAGGTAACCGACACCTCACGTATTATCGGGCAGGTGGTTACCGGCATTGGTTTTCTCGGCGCAGGGGTGATGCTGGCTAAAGATGGGGCGGTGGTTGGTGTAACCTCAGCAGCAACCATTTGGGCATTGGCAGCCATTGGCGTGTGCATCGCTGTAGTCGATACCTTTGTAGCCTTTAAACTTTCTATCTTGTTGGTGCTTATTTTGTATGGCGTAGATTTGTTAGAGAATTACTCCTCATTGTTTACGCGCGGTGTACATTCAAAGTACACCAAATGGCGCAGGAAACGTTAACTGTCACATCCCCCTTTAAAGTGATGTATTCTTTTCAAGCCCTGAATCTGTCATCAGATTGCGTAACTGATCTTGCAGTTCGAATAACTCTGGCTCGATGTCATTGATGCTCGCTTGTTCTTTCATCGCCGTTTCAATGAGCTCTGCAAGATTTTTGAGCTTTGGCACACCCGTATAGCAACAAGCGCCATGGAATTTATGGATAATAGACAATAAGCGCTCATGGTCGTTTGCTTCCATAGCCTCTTCAACCAAGCTTAACGTTTCAGGTATGCTCAGTAGCAACATATTGAGCATTTCATTGGCAAGATCTTCTTTGCCCCCTGCGCGTTGTAAGGCCAGCTCCCAATTTAAACTTGAGCTTTCAAATGGTGGCGGGATCGCCGCTGCTTTGGTGTTTTCGCGCACACGCCAATGCTTATTATTGGCAGCATACTGCATTAACATCTCACTGAGCATGTCCTCATCAAGGGGTTTGGTAAGGTAGCTCGAGAAGCCGACAGTTTTAAGTTGCTCTTTCTCACCCGCAAGCGCGTGGGCGGTCACTGCAATGATAGGAGTATCTTCATTGAGAGAGGATTCGCGAATAAGCTTACAGGCGGTAATGCCGTCCATTATCGGCATTTGAATGTCCATGAAAATGACATCGTATTGATAGCTTTTACACACCTCGACCGCTTGTGCACCGTTATGTGCTGTATCGAAGGCATCAATTCTGTCTTCGAGTAAGGCACACAGTAATTTTAGGTTAGCGTCATTGTCATCTACTACCAAAGCTTTAATGGGCAGCCGATTGGCTTCGCTTTGCTTGGTGTGAATAGTGGGATGATCCAGACGATATGGCGCAGCCAACATGTCACAAAACTTTCTGTGGTTGACGGGCTTACTAAGACAACCATCAGCACCACTACCAATAAGTGCTTCGCGCATATTGTGTGACACGGTGTTAAGCAACAGGTATACATAATCGCTGTGTTTGCGTGCTTGTGAGATGATTTGTTTGAGCAGCGTCATCGACTCAACGCCACCGGGGTCGCCGATGATGCAAATATCGTAACCAAATTCGCTTTCGTTTGCTTCTTTTAGCTCCTCAATTGTTCGGCATCCTGTAATGTGCACATCCCAACATTTCAAGATAGTCGTCGTAGCCATGTAGCTGTGTTCACTTTGCTCAAAGTACAACACACGCTTATTTGCTAACGATGCACAAGGCAGCTCGCTTTGATAATGATGCTCTGGTACTTTGAACACCGCATTAAATGTAAAGCAGGTGCCTTTGCCCGGCGCCGAATTGAGGGTAATGCGCCCGCCCATAGCTTCGACCAAGTGTTTGGTGATGATTAAGCCAAGACCTGTACCGCCAAACTTGCGCGTAATACTTGAGTCCGCTTGGCCAAATGGCGTGAATAAGGTGTCTTGCTTATCCATGGCAATACCAACACCTGTATCTTTTACAGAAATAAGCAACGATGTGCGCTCATCCGCTAGTAAGCGCCCACTAATGTCAATGGTTACTTCGCCTTGCTCGGTGAACTTAATAGCATTACTGACGAGGTTAGTGAGTATTTGCTTAAAGCGCGTTGGGTCACCAATGAGGTGTTCAGGTACTTTAGGATTAACATGGATCGACAGCTCTAGGTGTTTTTCATGAGCACCAGGAGCTAGAAGTGTCAGTACTTCGTTTACTGCATCACGCAGTTGGAATTGAATGCTTTCGAGCTCCATAGCCCCAGCTTCAAGCTTTGAGAAATCAAGAATATCGCTAATGATGAATAGCAGGCTGTTTGCTGATGCCTCAATCGTGTCTAAATAGTCTTTTTGGCTTTTATTTAGCGGTGTTTTATAGAGCTGGCGAGCAAAACCGAGCACACCGTTTAATGGCGTTCTCAATTCGTGACTCATTTTCGCAAGGAAGTCTGACTTTACTTGGTTTGCAGCAAGCGCTTCGCGCTTGGCGATATTGAGCTGGATGTTCTGTGTTTCATATTGCTCCAGCGTTTCTTGGTAGTCAGCTGTGGCTTGGTCAATATGGCGCTGCATTTCGTCTTTTTCTTGCGCCATGTGCTCAGTAATGTTCATCAAGCCTGTACGTAGTTGTTCTAACTCACCTTGCATCGGTTGGCCAATATTGTGAGGTTCACGGCCATGAGACACTTCAACGGCGGCTTGCACAAGACGTGATAACGGTTGCGTGATCATCCGACTGAGTCGAATCGAGATAATGACCGCGAAACCAATCGCTAATAAGATGACTGCAGCACTGATGAGAATCGCTTTTTGCTGTTGCACAACCGCTGCTTGGCGATTGAATTGCACCATAACGGTCCCATTGGTCCTAAACGGTAGTTGGCTTGAATAATCGGGGTCTAATACACCTTGATAAAAAATCAGAAAGTCGCCGTCACGGATGATCTTATTCAAACTTTGGTGCGCTTCAACGGGTATCTTGGTCAGTGGCGCAAAGTTACGATGCAAATTGCTGGTAACAATGAGCTCGTCGCTCGTATCAAATATGGCAACCGATTTGATTAGCGGGGAATGGGCGTTATGAATGTGCCTAGCTATACGCTCCAGCGCAGCCTTGTCGTTTTCTGCAAGAGGTTTTTCGATAGCAATGCTTAACGGTTCGATGATGGTATTGCCTTGTTCGATGAGAAATTCATCCAACTCAAGGTAGCGATTTATAGTAAAATAACCACCAAGCAGAAGACCAATCACCACGGTAGGCACCAAAGTCAGGATAAGTACGGAATCCCGAAGGCCTAGTCGGTTCATAATCAAACAAATTAAAAAGTCTGTGTTAAGTTTAGGTTATCGCTTACACCGACCTTTAGCAATGTATTAGGGCAAGCAATGGCGAACTTTTACAAGCCAACAAAGAAAAAAGTAACGAATCATAGCCAAGAATTGGTCATTGATAGCTTGGACCACCACGGTCGAGGTGTGGCAAAAAAAAATGGCAAAGTCATTTTTGTTAATGGCGCATTACCGAATGAGCAGGTGATTGCAACCATTACCGCAGACAAGAAGCACCACAGTGAAGCACGCTGTACTAAGGTGATTTCGCCAAGCCCTGAGCGTGAAAAACCCCATTGCCAACATTATCATCAGTGTGGCGGGTGCACATTGCAACATTTTAATATCGATGCCCAGTTGCATGCTAAACAACAAGCGGTGGGGGCACTATTTAAAAAGTTCAGTGCATTAGAACACCTGCCTTGGCAGCAAGCGATTGAAAGCCAGCCTTGGCATTATCGCCGCAGTGCGCGCGTCAGTGTTTTTGACGATAAAAATCAAGGTGTTAAAGTTGGTCTTAGACAAAAAGGCAGTAAGCGCATTGTCAACATCGAGTCTTGTCCTGTGTTGGATAAGGGGTATGACAAAATCTTCGCATTTTTCCAAGAGCAAATAAGCCAACATAAGGCGCTGCGCAGTGTCACTCATTTGCAATTGGTGGCCGCTCAAAACGAACACTTTGTGGTCATCCGTCATACTAAGTCAATTCCAGAATCCATCAAAGCCGCTCTTTCTCAGGCGGCCACTGATTATAACTGGAGCTTGGTGTTTCAAGGTGATGCAGAGCAAGCCTTACCTCAAGCCAGCTACAAACTGGAGCATGATCTGACTTTAGCTTTTGGACTAGATAACTTTATTCAGGTGAATGCCGAGGTTAACGACAAAATGCTGCATCAAGCAATGCAATGGTTAGCACTTGAAGACACTCATCAAGTGCTAGACTTGTTTTGTGGTGTAGGTAACTTCTCTTTGCTTGCCGCTAAGGCTGCTAAGCGTGTGGTAGGTATAGAAGGGGTGGCTTCAGCGGTTCGTTATGCACAACAAAATGCGCAAACTAATGCGTTAGATAATTGCGAATTTCACTGTTTTGACCTTACAGAGCCATTGCACAAAGCCAAATGGTTTGATAAATCACTCGATGTGTTGATCCTTGACCCATCAAGAATGGGGGCTGAGGCAATACTTGCGCAATTACCACTCAAACAGTTCACCCGCGTCTTGTACGTGTCGTGTGATCCCGTTACTCTGGCTAGGGACAGTAAAACGATACTCTCGGCCGGTTTTTCATTGAGTAAATTAGGGATAATGAATATGTTTCCTCACACCGGCCACATCGAAACAATGGCTTTATTTGAACGGAGGTAGAGTCCGCCATGGTGGCAACAAGACAGTCGCACCGCACCCATATTGAAAATTTTGATGCGGCATTGCAGCAGCTTTCTTTAAGCGCAGAAAAATATGAATTAGTGAAAGCCGCGGCTGAGTTTTGTGGAGAGTTACGCTGCGCCGAAAAAGATCGACTTGCTCTCGAGATGGTTGAAATATTGGCACAGCTCAATCTTGATGCAACGTCTCTTGCAACTGCGTATTTAACGCCTTATTTCCTTGCCAAAAAAGTAGCCATTACCGATGTGAGCGACAAATTCAACAAAGATGTCGGTCTGTTGCTCAAAGGGGTTGAGCAAATGGCGACAATTAGTACGCTTGCCCATGCCTCGAGCGGCCAAGTTCAAGTTGATAAAATACGCCGCATGTTATTGGCCATGGTTGAAGACGTGCGCGCTGTTGTTATTAAGCTTGCGCAGCAAGTATGCTATTTGCGCGAAGTCAAAAACGCCGAAGAAGAAGAGCGCGTTATCGCCGCCAAAGAAACGACTAATATATTTGCACCGTTAGCAAATCGCTTAGGCATTGGCCAACTGAAGTGGGAGCTAGAGGACTTTGCCTTTCGTTATCTGCACCCAGATACCTACAAACGTATCGCCAAGCTTCTGGAAGAAAAACGCTTAGACCGTGAAGCCTACATGAAGGACTTGGTGCATCAAGTACAGTCTAAATTAGACGAAGCGGGCATCAAGGGCGAAGTGTATGGTCGTCCAAAGCACATCTTCAGTATCTACAAGAAGATGACCAAGAAGAACTATGAGTTTGACCAACTTTTCGATATCCGCGCAATGCGTATTGTGGTTGAACGCATTCAAGACTGTTATGCCGCGCTTGGCATAGTGCATACCAGTTGGCGCCATTTGCCAAAAGAATTCGATGACTATGTGGCAACGCCTAAACCTAATGGCTATCAGTCGATTCATACCGTGGTATTTGGCCCTGAGGGGAAAACGGTCGAGATTCAAATTCGTACTCAAGAAATGCATGAAGATGCTGAACTCGGTGTCGCTGCGCACTGGATGTATAAAGAGGGTGCCCTTGGCTCAAAAGATTCCGGCTATGAGCAAAAGATCAGTTGGTTGCAAAAAATTCTGCAATGGCAAGAAGAGGTAGTCGATGGTACTGACCTTGCTGACGAGCTTAAAAACCAAGTGGTTGAAGACCGTGTTTATGTATTTACACCTCGAGGTGATATTTTCGATTTGCCATTTGGAGCGACGCCGTTAGATTTTGCTTATTATATTCACTCTAACGTAGGTCACCGCTGTATAGGCGCAAAAGTGTTTGGCAAGATAGTGCCATTTACGTATCAACTGCAAACGGGTGATCAAGTTGAAATACTGACGCACAAAGAGCCAAACCCGAGTCGTGATTGGTTAAATCCATCCCTTGGCTATGTGCGCTCGTCACGAGCTCGAGCGAAAATACATCATTGGTTTAAGCAGCTTGATAGAGACAAAAATCTCCAAGCAGGCAAGGATATTCTCGATAACGAGCTGCAAAAGCTCGATATTACTTACAAAGATTTAGACCCTGCGATAAAGCGTTTCAACTTTACTCATCTTGATGACTTGCTTGTCGCGATTGGGGCTGGCGATGTGCGTCTTAATCAGCTGCTCAACTTTGTGCAAAACAAGGGTGAGAGTGAACCACAAATTAAATTTAAGCAGCACAACCCTAATGCCAAAGGCGATAAAAATGGCATTGTGGTTGATGGCGTTGGTTCGCTCATGAGCCATATGGCGGGTTGTTGTGAGCCTGTGCCTGGTGATTCAATTTGTGGGTATATCACCCAAGGCCGCGGCATCGCAGTGCATCGCAGTGATTGTGAGCAATTTGCGAACTTGCAAGAGCGCAACCCAGAGCGCATTGTTGAGGTGAGCTGGTCAGCTAAAACTAGCAGTGATTTTGCTTTGTCAATTAAGGTTGAAGCGACCGATCGTCAAGGCTTAATTCGCGACATCAGTGCGGTGCTTGCTAATGAAAAGGTTAATGTAATGAGCATGAATGTGAATACCATTGATGAGAAACAATTGGCGATTTTCAATATGAAGATTTCAGTCTCGGATTTGAGTACCACTAACCGCTTACTAACCAAGTTGATGCAAATCGAAGGGGTGTATGATGCCTCTCGAGTGGGGGCAGGATAGTGACAACTGACGCGATTGCACAATTGCAAGCCATCATGGCTAAATTGCGCTGCCCAGAATCTGGCTGTGAGTGGGATTTAGCACAGCGCTTTGAGACAATTGTGCCGCATACCATCGAAGAAGCCTACGAAGTGGCTGACACGATAGAGCGCGGTGCATTTGATGAGCTCAAAGCCGAGCTCGGTGATTTACTGTTTCAAGTTATCTTCTACAGTCAACTTGCTAAAGAAGAGCAGCTTTTTGACTTTAACGATGTCGTCACTGGTTTAAATGCAAAGTTACAGGCGCGTCATCCGCATATTTTTGCAGGAGAACAGGTACAGGAAAACTGGGAAACGCGTAAACATCAGGCGCGCCAAAAGCGCGGAGCTAGGCTACTGCTTGAGGACATCCCAACGAACATGCCGAGCTTAAGCGCGGCATACAAAATTCAAAAGCGTGTCGCCAGTGTTGGTTTCGATTGGCCAAGCATTGATGGTGCTTTGGACAAAGTGCGAGAAGAGGTTCAGGAAGTCACTGAAGCCATTGAACATGACCCTACAAGTGAGCACTGCGCCGAAGAGATTGGTGATTTATTATTTGCCGTTGTAAATGTTGCGCGCCATCTTAATCGCGACCCAGAGCAACTATTGCGCCAAGCTAACCGCAAGTTCAGTCATCGCTTTAATCAAGTGGAAGAGCAAATTTTAACCACTGGTCAAGTGCTTACAGATGTAGGCTTAGAAGAAATGGAAGCAGCGTGGCAAGCGGTGAAGGAACGAGAATAACCATTCGCTAAAGCGCTAATTTTAACTGGATTGGCGTGCGCTGCTTTGCTATAATTTCGCCCCGTCTTGATTCTATTTAATCCATTTCCTGATATCTTAGGGTTCGCATGAGTACAAAATTTATCTTCGTTACGGGCGGGGTGGTTTCCTCGTTGGGTAAAGGTATTGCTGCTGCATCATTGGCAGCGATCTTAGAAGCACGTGGCTTGAAAGTCACAATCTTAAAGCTGGATCCTTATATCAACGTTGACCCGGGCACTATGAGCCCAATTCAACATGGTGAAGTATTTGTTACCGAAGACGGTGCTGAAACTGACCTTGACCTTGGTCACTATGAGCGTTTCATCCGTACCAAGATGACTAGCCGCAACAACTTCACTCAAGGTCGCGTATACGAAGACGTACTTCGTCGTGAGCGCCGCGGTGAGTACCTTGGTGCCACAATTCAGGTTATCCCACACATCACTAACGACATCAAACGTCGCGTAGTTGAAGGTGCGGAAGGTCACGATATCGCGATCGTTGAGATTGGCGGTACAGTGGGTGATATCGAATCACAACCGTTCTTAGAAGCAATCCGTCAGCTTGGTACTGAAATCGGCCGTGAGCGTGCGTTATTTATGCACCTAACACTTGTGCCATTCTTAGGCCCTGCGGGTGAAGTGAAAACCAAGCCTACGCAGCACTCTGTAAAAGAGCTTCGTTCTATTGGTATTCAACCAGACATTCTAGTGTGCCGTTCTGCGTGTAAATTACCTGCAAACGAGCGTGCAAAAATCGCACTATTTACCAATGTAGAAGAGAAAGCGGTTATTTCTCTGCAAGACGTAGACAGCATTTATAAAATCCCAGCACTGCTTAAGTCTCAGGATTTAGACAACATCATTTGTCGTCGCTTCTACCTTGATTGCCCAGAAGCAGACTTATCTGAGTGGGAACAAGTACTTTACCAAGAGTCGAACCCTACTGGTGAAGTAACAATTGGCATGGTAGGTAAGTACATTGAATTACCTGATGCCTACAAGTCAGTAAACGAAGCATTAAAGCATGCTGGTTTGAAAAACCGCTTAACGGTAAATATTCAATACGTTGATTCTCAGGATATTGAGAGCAAAGGTGTTGAGTTACTTAAAAACCTAGATGCGATTCTAGTACCAGGTGGCTTTGGTGGCCGTGGTGTAGAAGGTAAAATTTTAGCTGCGCAGTATGCCCGTGAAAACAAGGTTCCTTACCTTGGTATCTGTTTAGGTATGCAAGTAGCATTGATTGAATACGCACGTAACGTTGCAGGTCTTGAAGGTGCAAACTCAACTGAGTTTGATACAAACTCTGCGCATCCAGTTGTGGGTCTGATCACTGAGTGGTTGGATAAAGACGGTAACGTTGAAGTACGTGATGAAGAGTCAGATTTAGGTGGAACAATGCGTCTTGGTGCGCAGCTGTGCCACTTGAAAGAAGGTTCAAAAGTACGTGAGGTGTATGGTAGTGACCAAATCGTAGAGCGTCACCGCCACCGCTATGAAGTGAACAACAACTATGTTGAAAAGCTTGAGCAAGCGGGTCTTGAGTTCACCGGTCTCTCCGAAGATAAAAAGCTGGTGGAAATCATTGAAAATAAAGATCATCCTTGGTTTATTGCGGCGCAGTTCCACCCGGAATTCACGTCAACACCGCGTGATGGTCACCCACTATTCGAAGGGTTTGTGGCAGCTGCACACAGCTTCCAGAAGCAATCTTCGTAATTGATTGAAAAAAGCCGTGCCCTTGCACGGCTTTTTCGTTTTTACAATTGGGATAAGAGGAATCAATTGAGATGTCAGAAATTGTTAAAGTGATTGGCCGTGAAGTGATGGACTCACGCGGTAACCCAACTGTTGAAGCCGAAGTTCACTTGGCGAGCGGTGCTTGGGGTCGTGCGTGTGCACCATCAGGTGCATCAACGGGTACACGTGAAGCGTTAGAGCTTCGTGACGGCGACAAAAGCCGTTACCTAGGTAAAGGTGTACTTACTGCCGTAGGTTTTGTTAACAACGAAATCGCTACCGCATTAAAAGGTCAAAATGCACTTGAACAGCGCGCTATCGACAACATCATGCTTGAGCTTGATGGTACAGAAAACAAAGAAAAACTAGGTGCCAATGCAATCCTAGCTGTATCGCTTGCAAACGCTAAAGCGGCTGCTCAAGACAAAGGTGTTGAGCTATTCGAACACATTGCAGACATAAATGGTACATCTGGCCAATATTCAATGCCAGTGCCAATGATGAACATCTTAAATGGTGGTGAGCATGCGGATAACAACGTTGATATCCAAGAGTTCATGGTTCAGCCTGTAGGTGCTCCAAGCTTCCGTGAAGCGTTGCGTATGGGTGCAGAAATCTTCCACAGCCTGAAAAAAGTATTAAGTGCACGTGGTCTTAACACGGCCGTGGGTGATGAAGGTGGTTTTGCTCCAGATCTTAAGTCTAACGAAGAAGCGCTAGAAGTAATTGCCGAAGCGGTTGCTGCTGCGGGTTACGAGTTAAACAAAGACGTAACACTTGCGCTTGACTGTGCATCTTCAGAGTTTTATCACGATGGTAAATACGACCTTAAAGGTGAAGGTAAAGCATTCGACTCAGCTGGCTTTGCTGACTTCCTTGCAGACCTTGCTGCACGTTACCCTATCGTTTCTATCGAAGATGGTCTTGATGAGAGCGATTGGGCAGGTTGGAAAATCCTAACTGATAAGATTGGTGACAAAGTTCAACTTGTAGGTGATGACCTATTCGTAACTAACACTAAGATCTTGAAGCGTGGTATTGATGAGAACATTGGTAACTCAATTCTAATCAAGTTCAACCAAATCGGTTCACTGTCTGAAACACTTGACGCAATCAAGATGGCAAAAGACGCTGGTTTTACAGCGGTTATCTCTCACCGCAGTGGTGAAACAGAAGATGCAACGATTGCCGATTTAGCCGTTGGTACTGCTGCCGGTCAAATCAAGACAGGTTCGCTGTGCCGCTCTGACCGTGTGGCTAAGTACAACCAGTTGCTACGCATCGAGCAGCAACTTGGCGACAAGGCTGTTTATAAAGGTCGTTCTGAGATCAAAGGCCAGTAAGCAATAGCGTACTTGGTAACTATAAAAAAACCGCGGTTAGCCGCGGTTTTTTTATGCGCTTAACCCTTAGTGAGTTAATCCACCCGTTGTCGCTCGATTACGTTGTTGGTTGATATATTCTTGGCCTGCTTTTTCTTGCGCTTCTTTTTGTTCTTTTGTCATACATACACGCTTTGGAATATTCGAGCCAGTTGGCTTTTTCAATTCGCATATCATGCCATCTTCATTACTTGCTTGTTGTCCATCATGAGTGCTTGAGCAGCCCAGCAATATCATGGTGCACAGCACCGCTAGTGACATTTTTATTGTCATTGTGTCTCTCCTAAAACTGAAGTACTTCACGTTGCAAAACAACGCAGCGCCCAGTTATAAGAAAAAGTGACAGTCTTTACAAGGGCGTGTTGACCTTTGATGTATGAATTTTGTTCAAATCAAAGGCTTTCAATGCTAGGAATGGGTCATGGTGCATAGTGAACTATGTTCATGGCCCATGACAACGCATTGGTTGAACCCTTTGGGCAGCGCCATTGGGGTATTTTCACTGCGTCATCGCCTGAGTGGCATAGAACCACTATGCGACGCACTCTGCCTTGCCAAGAGTCCCAATGACTACAGCAAAAACAAACAGCAAAGATCAACATGCCCTCGCGATTAATTGTTATTTCATCGATTACAAGTTGAAAGTTAACATTTTGTTTATATATTTAACGTATGTGACAAATTCGTTTTTATACGCACACAAGTTACTGAATGAGCGGAGAGTAACTTTATGTATTGGTTTTATTTTTACGGTTGTAAAGAACTGGAAAGCTTGAGCACAGATCAGCGCAACCAAGTTGTTGAAGCTGCATTCAAAGGGTTTCGCAAAGAGCACCCTGTCGACCCTGTTTTGCGCGCTACCTTGATCCTACTGATCATGGTTCCGGCGTTGCTTTGTGGTTTCTTCTTTGCTGTTGAAGCTGCATTGGCAATGAGTGTGATTTCATTTGTGCTATTGCACATCATCATTGCTGAGCACGACAGCAAGCTTGCATGTGAGTATCTACATCAGCATTTTAATGAACTTGTTGCACTGGTAACACCAACAAGCCTTCATCATCTCAAGGGCTAAATTGCTCGGCTAAGATTTGTCTCGTAAACTGGGTTTTTAAGTAAAAGCCCCGCGGCAGTGTTTGAATACGCTGGCCGTTTGCACCAATCGCCTCCGTCAGTGCCTTACTGTTAGCTGCCTTAGGGCGTAACTGCAAGACTTCACCATAGTGACCGTTCACTTGCTCTATTTGCCCAAGGGCAATCATATCGATTAGCTCTTCCCAATCACGTTTCAGCTGCGCAAATTGAGCCGCACTAGGTTGCCATAAGAACCCACTGCCAATGACTCTATCAATGATGGGTATTTCACGTTCGGCCAAAATTGGAAGCCACAATACATGGCGGAGCTTTTTATATACAGTACTGTTTTCAAATTGCGCTCCAGTTACATCTACCAAAGGTGCAACACTGACAAAAGTGGTCTCAAGAGGTGTACCTGAGTGAGATATCGGTAGGGTCTTTAACTCTACCCCTAAATTAACAAAGTCTGGTTCAGGTAAAGAACCGGCACTGGCACCTAGTGCATACTCAAGTAGCTGTCCAACCCAGCCTTTTTCTCGCAGCAGATGTTCAGGGGTTTTAAAGCCATGTTCTTTGGCGAGTTCACCGAGCGTCATACCGGCGATCGCACTGACACGAGCGGTGAGTTCGGCTAATGTTTGCGGTGGTGGCGTCATGAAGTTATTACTACACTGATTAATATCGAGATTGTATCAAAGCCGTGGCTAATTCCCAGTGTTGTAATTTTGAGCAAAAACTCTTAGTGTGTTTTTTGTGCGATCTTTTCAATGTTATTTTTTTATAAGCAATTGAATTTTAATGAAAAAATAAAAGATCACTACTTTTTTGTCACAAAGCGCTGTTGTTTTAATCCACAAAATACAGAGGTATAAACAATTTTATCCACAGAATCTGTGGAGAAATCGACTTTTGCTAATGCTTATTGTGGATTTGTTTCAATTTTAGGCGTGAATATCAAAAGTTATGCACAACCTGTGAGTAAATTGGTGTTAGATCCGAATAATGTTTGCTGAACCTTAGGGATTATGGAACAATCGATAAAAATCGACTTATAAAAGAGGCACTAAGGTGATTGATGCCGAAGGTTTTCGTGCCAACGTCGGAATTGTAATTTGTAACAACCAGGGTCAGGTTTTTTGGGCCCGTCGTTATGGTCAGCATTCATGGCAATTTCCTCAAGGTGGTGTAGATGATGGAGAAACTCCAGAGCAGACTATGTACCGAGAGTTACATGAGGAAGTAGGCTTACTGCCAGAAGATGTCGAGATCATTGCAAGCTCACGTCATTGGTTGCGTTATAAGTTACCGAAGCGGTTAATACGCCGTGATTCGACACCGGTTTGTATAGGACAAAAACAAAAATGGTTCCTACTTAAACTAAAATGCAAAGATGAAGATGTAAATTTGCTCAAAACACATCATCCAGAATTTGATGACTGGCGATGGGTTAGTTACTGGTATCCTGTGCGCCAAGTTGTGGCGTTCAAGCGTGATGTGTACCGACGAGTTATGAAAGAATTTGCGCCATTTGCGATGCCGTTTAATAAAAAAGAGCCATCGCAGCAGGGGAATTGGCGCCACCGCCGTTAAGGAGATTAAGCAATGCTGGCCATTATGCGCACAATCGTTGAGGAAGTTGCTCAGCAACCAAGCCTAGAAAGTGCGCTTATGGTGTTTGTGAGCCATGTCAAAAAGGCCATGAAAACAGAGTGTTGCTCAATTTACTTTGCTGATTATAGCAATGATAATTTTGTGTTGATGGCCACCGATGGCCTCAACCCCGCTGCGGTAGGTCAGTTTCGCGTAGGTTTTACCGAAGGCCTTGTTGGTCTGGTGGCTCAACGCGAAGAACCCATTAACTTGGCTTATGCCAAGTCTCACCCACGCTTTATCACTTCCGATCTTGTCAAAGAAGAACAATACAACGCGTTTCTGTCGGTGCCTGTGGTGCATCAAAAACGTGTGCTCGGAGTGATTGTTGTACAGCAAAGTGCAGCGCGCGTATTCAGTGAAGATGAAGAGTCATTTCTGATCACTTTGTCGGCGCAACTTGCATCTCAGCTTGCAGATGCGCAAATTCAATCTTTGCTCAGTCACGACGACCAAAGTCATCGCTCAACGATGTTGAAGGGGATCTCTGGAGCGCCTGGAATAGCAATTGGCGACGCGTTTGTGGTGTTGCCAAAAGTTGATTTCTCATCGGTAGAGCTGCGCAAAGACCCCGATAAAACAAAACAAAAGCAGATGTTTTTTCAAGCTGTTGCAGCGACTCGCAATGAATTTAGTACGCTTGCTGTATCGATGCAGGAGCATATTCCTAATGAAGCTGTGGCTGTGTTTGAAGTGTACCTGCAGCTACTCGATGCCCGCAGCTTAGGTCGAGATGTGGAAATTGAGATAGCTGACGGCTGGTGTGCAAAGAGCGCGCTTAAGCGTGTGATAGAGCGTTTAGTGCAACAATTTAATGCCATGGAAGATCCGTATATCAAAGAGCGGGCCGTGGACATTAAAGATATTGGTCTGCGGGTTCTGCATCATTTGCTCAACACTGAAAAAGCGACCAAACCTTACCCTGAAAATACCATTTTAGTGGCGCACACCATCACACCTTCGATGCTTGCTCATGTGCCGAAGGAGCGTTTGAAGGGGGTAGTGAGTGTCCACGGGGCAGCTAACTCGCATGCCTCCATTCTCACCAAGGCCATGAATGTGCCTACAGTATGGGGTATTAATGATATCCCCTTGCTGCAATTTGATGAAAAAGAACTGATCATTGATGCCTATTCTGGTCGCGTCTATTTAAGTCCTAGCGAAGCGTTAAAACAAGAATACGAAAAGCTGCAGCATCGTGATGCGAAATTACATGATCAATTCGAGTCTGAATATCATCTCCCCTCGTGCACACCCGATGGCGTCACTGTTGATTTAATGCTCAATGCAGGGCTGGATTTACACAGTGAACTGGACAGTGCGCGCTATTGTGATGGGGTGGGCTTATATCGCACAGAATCTTGGTTCATGGAAAAAGACACTTTCCCGTCACAACACGAGCAAGAAAAGTGGTATCGGCAGGTGCTCAGCGCTTATCACCCTGCGCCGGTGACGATGCGCACACTCGATGTGGGGGGAGACAAAGCCCTAGATTACTTTGAAATCGAGGAAGAAAACCCATTTTTGGGCTGGCGCGGTATTCGCGTTAGCTTAGATCACCCTGAACTGTTTTTGGATCAACTCAAAGCCATGATCCGAGCTAACTCTGGGCTTGGCAATTTGCGTATCTTGTTACCTATGATCAGTGAAGTTGGCGAGGTGGAGGAGTCATTGTCCTTGCTTGAGCGCGCATACTTTGAGTTGCAACAAGATGAGCCAAGCGAGTTTAGTTACATTGATAAGCCGCTTGTAGGCGTGATGATTGAAGTGCCATCGAGCATATATCTGCTCAAAGAGTTTGCCAGCAAAGTCGACTTTTGCTCGGTAGGAAGTAACGATTTAACTCAGTATTTGCTGGCTGTAGATAGAGCCAATTCACGAGTTGCCAATTTATTTGACCCTTATCATCCGGCTGTTTTGCGTGCGCTCAATGATATCGCTCGACAGTGTAAAGAAGTTAACTTTCCATTTAGCTTGTGTGGCGAGCTTGCCAGTGAACCTGAGGGAGCGATTTTACTACTGGCGATGGGCTTTGATTGCTTAAGTATGAACTTTAGCTCATTGCACAAGGTGAAATGGGTCATTAGGCGAGTTGAAGTAAGTGCTAGTCAAACCTTATTGCAACAGTGCTTGGTCGCCAAAAGTGCCAAACATGTACACCGTTTAGTCCGTGATTTCATGCTCGAGCATGACTTGGGTCAGCTCTTATATAGCTCTAAAGACAGTGATGAGTATTAGTCCCTGCTACTGACCTTCAATCGTAAAGCTCAATGTGTTCAAGCTCGTTGAAAACATCCGGTGTTAATTGGCATGAATTCACCGTTATAACCTGATATATTACCGATATAAGAAAACAGTATAAGTATATTACATGGCAGATTTCATATGGCTTTTTGTGCTTTGCATGTTGCTCGGAAGCGTTGTTGGCTTTTTAGCAGGCTTGCTGGGCATAGGTGGTGGCTTATTAATCGTTCCTGCATTGAGTTCACTATTAGTAATATTCCATGTAACCGATGTTGAGCATGTACTCGTTATCGCCATTGCTACGTCGCTTGCATCCATATTATTCACATCAACGTCTTCTGCGTTGGCGCATCACCGCAATCAAAATGTTCCATGGGAAGTGGCTCCATGGGTACTTGTTGGCGTGTCCTCAGGTGCGTTACTCAGTGGCATTGTGGCGAGTTACATTCCGCAGCAAGGATTGAAAGCTATTTTCGCCGTATGTGTGATGTTTATTGCCATGCGTATGATTTACTCAACAAAAAAAGCAACCAGTACCCGAGCTATGCCATCGGGCCCAATAGTGGCCACGTTAACATCGCTGTTAGGTGCCTTATCTGGCATGATAGGAATTGGCGGTGGCGCTTTGTTGGTCCCTTTGCTTAGTTACTTCTCTGTAGACATGAAAAAAGCCATCGGCTGCGCCGCGGTAAGCGGTATTGCCATTGCGCTGTTTGGTTGCTTGGGGTACATTGCCTCGGGGTGGCAAGTTAAGAGCCTCAATGATGGCTTTTTGGGCTTTGTGTACTTGCCAGCATTGGCTGGTATTGTTGTTACCTCCTGGTTTACAGCGCCATTTGGTGCGCGCGCGACCCATTTTTTACCGGTGTCGCAGATAAAAAAAATCTTCGCTTTATTGTTAGTGATCATCGCTTTACGTATGGCGTTTAGTTAGGCAAATAATAAAAATTATGGCTTTAGAATTTCCGCAAATAGACCCTGTTATTTTTGAAGTGGGTCCACTTGCCGTACGTTGGTACGGTTTAATGTATTTAATCGGTTTTGCATGTGCAATGTGGCTTGCAAACCGCCAAGCAGCGAAACCTGGCTCCACGTGGACAAAAGATCAGGTCAGCGATCTGCTGTTTTACGGCATGCTCGGGGTGATCCTCGGTGGTCGAATCGGTTATGTGTTGTTTTATCAATTCGACTACTTCTTAGAAAATCCTCTGTATCTGTTTCGCATAGACCAAGGCGGCATGTCGTTTCATGGTGGCACATTGGGGGTGATAACGGCGGTTGCATGGTTTGCTAAATCTCGCGGTAAAACATTCTTAGAGGTAGGGGATTTTGTAGCGCCACTTGTGCCTCTAGGACTGTTGGCCGGGCGCATAGGTAACTTTATTAATGGCGAGTTGTGGGGAAGAACAACCGACGTATCTTGGGGGATTGTTTTCCCAACAGGCGGTCCAGAACCACGGCACCCGTCACAACTGTATGAAGCATTTTTTGAAGGGTTAGTACTGTTCCTGATCCTGCAATGGTTCATTAGAAAACCAAGGCCAGCGGGCAGTGTAGGCGGCGTATTTTTACTCGGTTATGGGGTGTTCCGCTTTGCCATTGAATACTTCCGTGAACCGGATGCCCACCTAGGTTTGTTTGGTGGTTTTATCTCGATGGGACAAATTCTATCTTTGCCTATGGTTATTGTTGGTGCTGGGTTATGCTATTGGGCATACTCACACAAACCAGCCGCACAAGTACAACAAAAGAACTAAGTAAATATGAAGCAATATCTAGAACTGATGCGCCATGTAAAAGAGCATGGTTTTAAAAAGGAAGACCGAACAGGTACAGGCACGATCAGTGTATTTGGTTATCAAATGCGATTTAACCTGCAAGAGGGTTTTCCATTAGTGACCACTAAAAAGTGTCATTTAAAGTCAATCATTCATGAGTTACTTTGGTTCCTCAAAGGCGATACCAACATCGGTTACTTAAATGATAACGGTGTGCGCATTTGGGATGGTTGGGCCACCGAAGAGGGCGAACTGGGTCCTGTGTATGGTAAACAGTGGCGCAGTTGGGAAGGCCCCAACGGTGAAGTGATTGATCAAATCAAAGATGTGATTGATCAAATCAAAACAAACCCTGACTCACGTCGATTAATTGTCAGTGCGTGGAACCCAGCATTGTTGCCAGACACTCAATACAGCCCAAGTGAAAATGCGGCGATGGGTAAACAAGCATTGCCACCATGTCACACGCTATTCCAGTTCTATGTGCTTGATGGCAAGTTGAGTTGTCAGTTGTATCAGCGCAGTGCAGATATCTTTTTAGGGGTGCCGTTTAACATCGCAAGTTATGCGCTGCTAACCATGATGATTGCCCAAGTATGTGATTTAGAGTTAGGCGATTTTGTGCATACATTTGGTGACGCACACTTATATCTTAACCATTTGGAGCAGGTGGATGAGCAGCTATCACGCACGCCATTCCCTAAACCAACGATGCGCATTAACCCAGAGGTAAAAGATATTTTCTCGTTTAGTTTTGAAGACTTCGAGTTGGTTGATTACCAAGCCCATCCGCATATCAAAGCACCTGTCGCAATTTAAGTGACACTGCAAAAAAAACGGCCGTCAGGCCGTTTTTTAATTTTAAAATATGTATTTCACTAGGCTCTGTTAAATCTGAAGGGGCATGATAGTGGCTAGGCGCTTGCGTCAAAACTTCTGCGTTTATGCTAATGGCACTTATTTTGCATCGCTTTTGCCATTCAGACTTGATGCAAACAGTGAGGCGAGTGTGCGTGTCATCCTAATTTTGCTTGTTGGGGCCTTATTACAGGCGTGTGCTCCTAGCCAGCGTATAGAAATCGTGCCCAGAGTGACAGAAGTTCATCCTGTGCAGCAAAATACCATTCATCAGCACAGTATCCGTTTGGCTAACACCATGGCTGAGTCACTGCGCTCAGTGGCGCCTGGAGCTAAAGTGGCAGTCGGCACATTTTTGCCACCAAAAACATTGCAACCAGATTCTGTGCCATGGCAACAACAAGATATTGCGTTGCAGCTACAAGAAAGCTTTATCACCATCTATTCTCAAATGGGCTTTGCGGTGGTTGAGTATCGCACCCGCGATCATATAGCGTTGCAAAATCACGCAGATGTGATGTTGTCACGCAATATCGACGTACTAGCAAATCGACAAGAAATCGATTTTTACGTTACTGGAACGCTGAGCGAACAAGAAGATGCTTATGTTGTAAATGTGCGCATGATTGATAGCCGTAATAACCAAGTGGTTGCTGCTGCTACTGATTACCTGCCTAACACCATTTTGACACGAGCGGACAAAGTGCGTCTTAACAACGGTCAGCTGCAACGCCGAGCATACTAACGAGGAATTATCATGAACAGATCATCAATGCTAATGTCACTTGCTTTTACGACAGTATTGTCCGGTTGCTCGACCATCGAAGGGTGGATGGCCAGCGAAGAGCAAGTCAAGCAACAAGCTATTGCACAGCACCAGCAAGCAAATCAGCAAGTGCAGATTATTGGCGCAGCACAGAGCGATTTACAACAGGCGAATGTCGCGCAGTATCAAAGCATGGCCAGTCCAATTCAAATTCACACTCAGCGCCAAGTGAATACTAATCACACAGTGAAGAATATTAATCAATATGTGCAGGCGTTGATGCAAGACATGGTGAGTAATATTGATCAAGGTGCTCTATCGATGCCCATGGCGGTCACCAGTTTTGTATTCCTCGATAGTGATTATCAGCAAGGGAGTTTGTTGGGCAATCAGTTAGCAGAGAGCTTTATTCATGAGCTTCATGAATTTGGTGTGCCTGTCGTAGACTTTAAAACGTTAGACTATATTCGCGTGACACCCACGGGGGATTTCACATTTAGTCGCGATTTTCTAGAGCTGCAAAGTGAGCAAAATATGCCTCACGTGTTGGCTGGCACCTTGGTTAAACATCAAGGCGGCGTGCTAGTGAATGCGAGGATTGTGAGTGTTGATAGCAAGATGGTTATTGCCACCTCACAAGGCCTACTCCCTCACGATGTAGTGGACTCATTGCTAAGCACATCGAGTTATGCAGGAGTCGAGTTAAAACAAGGCAATTGATCCTAAAGTTTCCCACTTGTTAGCCGATACAAGGTAAAGCTAATTAAGTGGGAAGCGTAAGCGTGCATAGATTAATTTGTAGTTTGTTAGCACTAGGGATGGCCAGTACTGCAGACGCTGGCAGCAGTGTGGCGCAAGCGAATACGGTAGATATCAACCCAACACATATTGATGTGTCGACAAAGGCACATAAAGCACATCACAAACAACTTGGCGATTACACCCAGCAGTTAGCGTTGGCCCTAAGCGATGGCATCTCAAGCCAGTATGTTAGCCATATAGCTATTACCAGCTTTGTTGATTTTGACCACACCCTACAAAACACCAATGCCCTTGGAAACCAAATCGCGCAAGAGTTAATGGCAGATATGCAGCGTTTTGGTTATGCCACGGTTGACCACAAACTCATGCCTAACATACAAGTGCTGCAAAGCGGTGACTTTGTGTTAACACGTGATGATGCTGCACTGAGCAAGCAAGTGGGTATCGACCATGTACTTACTGGCACTATGGTTTATCGCCCGAATGGGGTATTGATTCATGCCCGCATCGTGGCAACTCGCGATAAAGTGGTTAAAGCAACGGCGCGCCAGTTCATACCGTATTTCGTTATTAACGAGCTAATGGCGAAGAGTTAAGTGCTTATTTAATAGCCGATGAGGTGACTATAAGCTGTTGCTATTTAAATAGAATTTGGAAGATAATAGGGGCCAGTGGCCCCTTAGTTAAATGGATATAACAGCCCCCTCCTAAGGGGTAGTTGCAGGTTCGATTCCTGCAGGGGCCGCCACATTAGCAACAGAACTTAGCTGAAATAGTTTGCTAAATCATCTGAGCCGCCAATGTGCTCGCCACCAATGAATACCTGTGGCACTGTGTCGCGACCGGTCACGGCTTTTAAGCTCGTGAGCGTTACTGCATTACCCAGTACAATCTCCTCATAACTGTATCCTTTTTGCTCTAACAATGCTTTGGCTTTGCTACAAAACGGACAGCCAGGTTTTGTGAACAAGGTCACAGGTTGTGGCTTCACTTGATTTGGATTGATGTACTCTAGCATGGTGTCTGCGTCAGACACTTCAAAGGGGTCGCCCGGTTTGTTTGGCTCGATGAACATTTTTTCAATCACCCCGTCTTTGACTAGCATGGAATAACGCCAGCTTCGCTTGCCAAAGCCAAGATCGTTTTTATCAACCAGCATTCCCATGCCGTCGGTGAACTCACCGTTGCCATCTGGCAGCAAGGTAATGTTGGCAGCTTCTTGATGCTGAGCCCATGCGTTCATTACAAAGGTATCATTCACTGAAATACACACAATGTCATCAACGCCATTTTGTTTGAATACGTTGGCTAATTCGTTGTAGCGCGGTAGGTGCGTCGAAGAGCACGTCGGCGTAAACGCCCCCGGAAGTGAAAATACAATAACGGTTTTGCCTTTGAAAATGTCGTCAGTGGTTACCTTTTGCCATTGTTCATTTTTGCGAGTTGCAAATGTAACGTCTGGAACACGAAGGCCTTCGCGATTAGTTAGTTCTGTCATGATTGGGAGTTCCTTTTAAAACAATGACGATAGTATGACATACTCATTGTTAATCGGTAAAAAGGTATAAATAAATTACTGCAATCGGTATTTGCGATTGATTCGGTGGCGACTAACACGTACCTAATATGTTGATGCCAACCAGTAGTGTAGATGACTTTATCGTTTAATGCCGCACGAGCACTAGGTCGTTAATTTGAATGTTACTCAGTGGGCGAGCAGAGATGTTTTTAGCCAGCGCACTGTGTTGATGTAATTGGGTGATTTCAACTTTATACAAAGATGTTACTTGTCTGGGCAAAGTGGTGCCATTGCTATCAATCACATTGTTGCTGTAGGCCAAGGTCAGCTGCTGTCCTTGCTGTAGGCCGTTACTACTGCCAAGGTTTATGATCACTTGTTCACCGTCGATATGCTTTATTTGTCCTTTTGTTGGCAGACATTGAGTCACTTTATTGAGGTCGTACATAATACGTTCGCTGAGTTTGGTTATGCTGCGCCCGTACTTACTTTGCCAAAAAATACCACTGTTTACATCTACTAGGGCGGTCTTGTCGAACTCCCACTGTGCTTCAGTTTGGTATGATTGCTGCCACAGTTTTTCGAAGCTCAAACCGTCAAATAAGATAAATTCCACATTGAAGTAACGTTGAAAGCTGTCATCACGCCAGAATGCGTAACCATTGTCACGCTTTTGACCGAGGGATGTGTCGGTGATTTGGGAAAACAAAACAAACTGGCTGTTGCTAGCACTGCGAATATAGTCAATCACGCTCTGGTCATACGCATGCTGATGAGTAAAAAAGTCAGCCACGGCAACTGGATTTTGATAAAAAGCGGTAGGCGCAATGCTCAGCTGAGCTTGGCTCATTAGAGCATACAGTTGCTTGGTAAAGGCATAAGGAATGTCAAATATTTGACCATCGCGGGCGTGTTGCGGATTAACTAATGCTGTGCGGGTAAGGGCAAAGTGATTGATAAAATCAGCCTGCTTACACTGGCTTTGATCACCATACACTTCCATTTGCAGTGTGATGCTGAAAATACCATTTTCTTGTTGTTCTTCAAGGATATGTATTTGCCCAATAGCGCCTTGAGATTGCAAGGATAAGTGATCTTCAGTGAGTACCCCATTAGTGAGCGTCTGTACGCTTGATAATGATAATCCTGAGTACTGTAGCGCTTGTTTTATCGCGTCGCTCACTGCTTGCGCACGTGCTTGTTCAGTGGATTGATCTGCAAGCACCGCGCGCCCTGTGGCCTCAAGCCATTGGGCATGTGTGGGTAAAGTCATAAACGCTAATAAGGTAGCAGTGATAAAAGTAACAAGGCGCATAAAAACAGTCACACTAAATAGTCATAGTAATGAATTAGCAAAGAGTGTACCAAGTTACTGGCGGGGATTGATAAGGGTGGCATTTATTGTGCATATGATTTTATTATTAGCACACTCATTGCCGGCGGAGAGACAAATGCTGCGACTAATTGGATTTATCATCATCTTACTGAGCTTATCAGGATGCAGCAGCGTGTTTGATAAGCACGTCGAATACGAAGTACAACAACCTGATAGCTATCCCATTTTGCGCGCCATTGGCTATGCGCCTATTGCGCCACAGCCAGGAGGCAGTGCCCAGCAAAAGTCTATTATGGCGATGAAGGCGTCAAAGATAGAGGCCTATAGAGAGCTCGCTGAGCAGGTTTATGGTCAACAACTGCAAGGAAATACATCTTTGGCTAATGCCATAGCCTCTGACGATGTACTGCAAGCCAAAGTTCAGGGAGTTATTCGAGGCGCTAGAGTGACGCGTAGTTATGTGGTGGGTGACAGTTATGCTACCGAGTTGGAGTTGGATATGAAGTTAGTGTATGACCTCTACGTAACACAGACCAAGCCACGTAAAATTAAAAAAGTGACCTACTACTAAGCAAGTAAGCAAGAGCTCGCGGGGTGAGGCAACACCCCGCATTGTAATACAGCATTCGGGCATCCAGATTTAATCTGAAAAATCTCTTAGTAACTATACCAATTGAATTAAATAAATAACCTGCCTAGCGCGCTAAAGAGCATGCTCACTACGTTATAATTTTAATAAGTAGAATAACTACATACACAAAATTATGCCTTGCTATCACGCTACTTATCCAGCGCTATCCTTGCTCACTTTTCTAACGCAATTGGTATTACCATCCCCCCTCGGGCGCTGCCCTCAAAAATCACAGTCACACCTTTATCAATAGGGTATCGTTTTACACCAATGGGCATAACTATGTGAGCACGATGTTTAGCCCGCCAAACTGATTAGCGATTGAAGTTGATTGGTATTACTTCGTGGTATTTGGGGCTTGGCGATGATTGTTGTTCTAAGTGGACAGTGCGCGCGCCGTGCATGACAGCTCGTGCAAGACGATGCTGAAGGCTTACGCTTTGAGGTTGCGGACCAGCTTATTATCGCTGCGTTGAATAGCGCCATCAGCTGCATAGGTCACTGAGCTTGGGGCACCGATAAGAATGTCTTTAAGTTGTTTAACGCTAAGCTGCGCTTGATGCGCAGCTTGGGCATTGACTTGGTTTTGCTCTTTACACTGCATCAGTAAAGCACGACCTTGGGCGATCAAGGCTTGCTCTGATTCATCCTGCTCAGGTTGAGATGTTAACAGTTGGGCAATGTGTTGATCCTGCTTTTGAATAACCCCTAGCGCTTGAGCTTTTTTTGGGGTGATTTCCTTTAACTGCGCACCACTTCGACCGGCGATTGCATTGAGCTCATCTTTGAGCAGTGCAAGCAAGTCTGTCAGACTCGTGATCTGTTGGTTAAGTGCAACAGTTAAAGCAGAATCAGCCATACACATCAAACTCGAAAGCAGCGATGTTTTTCGCCAGTTTTTCACTGTCGACGTGATACTTTCCTTCAGCAATCGCTTTTTTCAGCTCAGCCACTTTTTGCTCGTCAAAACCTGATGAACGCTCAGCCTTTTCTTGCAGAGATTTCATTTGGCGTGCCTGAGGAGTTAGGCTAACTGAATCTGTTGCTGCTTTGACATTCGCTTTGCTGCTTGCGTCTGTGCTAGCAGATTGCGCTGTCTTCTGTTGTTCAACCTTTTGTTGTGGTGTGTTGTACACCGAGCCCTGTTGGCTCTTGTTTACTTGATTTACCATTTGCTATACCTGAGCTAAATTGACCTCTGCATAAGGTATCGGCCATATTTGCCATAACTTTAGCATAAAAATTAAATATTCACTGAAACAGTTTCAACGGCGGTGACTTGCGCATTGATAAGTCTACCGGACTTACGGTTGCGCACTCGAATATTTTCTCCCATTGCCCCATCTTCAAGGGCTTCACCGGTGGTTTTAATCATCAAACCATTAATGGTTGCGATGATAGTCACATTATCACCTTTACATACCATGCACAGCTGTCCTGTGTTAATAGGCAAACCGGAGCGAATACTGCGTTTACTGCGACTGCCAATTACATCTTGAGGTTGCTCTACGTATCGGGGGCGCACAAAATGTTGTGGTCGATATTCTACGCTAACATCTTGCTCATTGATAATTTGTCCCGGTGCAATGTGGCCATTGGCCACGACAATAGGAGAGAGTTTTTCAATGCGAACATGGACATACTGAGTCCATAATGCCGGAGAATTACATTTAAGTTGTACGGTTACCTGCCGATTAAAAGGAGGCTCATTGTTTGTTTCCAACTGTAATGGTTGCGAACAATAGCGCTCTGGAATTCGCGCATCTAGCTCGATGGCTTGAACAACAAGCTCTTGCTCCGGTTTAATTTGCGCAATTGTACTAATGTGTTGTTGTGCAAGTTGCTGAAGTTGCGCACGACTATAGAGAGTCTGGTCAGTTTCCAGAGCTGTTGCGGTATTCGTCACAGCACAAACCAAAAGTAACGTTAAGCTGTGGAATAATTGAATTTTTTTGAACATACTCATTGTGTTTCGACTATGCTTATTGGGTAAAACAAGGTATAAGTACGGGGCGTCAAAAACTAGGCGCAACACCGTATTTATGCTGATATTAGAGATAATAAGCAAAAAGCGTTCCTGTCTGGCGCAAACACGCAGTAGTAAAGTCAATGCTAGGAGAGTCTGATGGCTGGCATTTTAGATTCTGTCAATCAACGCACCCAGCTCGTGGGTCAAAATCGTCTTGAACTATTATTGTTCAAGCTCAAGGGACGCCAACGCTTTGGTATTAACGTATTCAAAGTGCGCGAGGTTTTGCAGTGCCCTAATCTCACGAGCATGCCCAAAAGTAATCAATACATTCGTGGGGTCGCGCACATTCGTGGCCAAACTATTTCTGTTATCGATTTATCTATGGCCGTCGGTGGCCCAGCTATTACTGATCTTGAAAACTGTTTTGTTATTATTGCCGAGTACAACCGCTCAGTGCAGGGGTTTTTAGTAGGCAGCGTCGAACGTATCGTGAACATGAATTGGGAAAAGATCATGCCACCTCCCTCAGGTGCGGGTCGCTATTCTTATCTCACAGCTGTTACTGAAATAGACAATGAGCTGGTTGAGATCCTCGATGTTGAAAAAATTCTTGCCGAGATAACCCCTATTAATACACAAGTGAGTGAGGGGCTTATCTCTGAAGGTGAAATGCAGCGCGACATTGGCGAGCGTATCGTCTTCATTGCCGATGATTCTGCGGTAGCACGAAATCAAGTAAAACGTGCGCTAGAACCTCTGGGCGTGCAAACTGAATTAGCCAAAAACGGTAAAGAGGCGCTACTAAGACTCAGAGAAATCGCTGAGTTAGATTGTCAAAACAGTATTACAGAGCGCGTCGCACTATTGATCTCTGATGTAGAAATGCCTGAAATGGATGGCTATACCCTGACTGCTGAAATAAAAGCAGATCCAAAGTTGTCGTCTTTGCATGTTATTTTGCATACTTCACTGAGTGGGGTATTTAACCAAGCCATGATACAAAAAGTGGGAGCGGATGACTTTATTGCCAAATTCAATCCAGATGAGTTGGCCACAGCAGTAAAAAAATGGGTGCACAGCGATTAAGCGCAGCAACTATATAGTCATATAACCACCATTGAGAGAGAGCAATTTGGAAAATAAGCACTTAGAGCTTAAAGAATATAATCAATTTCGCGCATTTCTGGAGCAGCAATGCGGTATTGTGCTTGGTGATAATAAACTCTATTTGGTTAAAAGTAGGCTTGCCCCTCTTATGACGCGCTTTGATGTACAAAGCCTGTCTCAACTCGTTACGAAAACCCTGAGTCCTCATGAGCGGCAACTTCGTGCCGCTGTAATTGATGCGATGACCACCAACGAAACTTTGTGGTTCCGTGATCAATATCCTTATGAGCTGCTCAAAACAAAGTTGTTGCCTGAGTTTAGAGAGTTACGCCGCCCGGTAAAAATTTGGTCGGCGGCAAGCTCGTCGGGTCAAGAGCCTTATTCTATCGCCATGTCCATAGCGGAATATCAACAAAGCAAGCCAGGAGCGCTTGGCTCTGGTGCGCAAATTGTTGGTACAGATATCTCTAATACCATGCTGGATATTTGTAAAAACGCGGAGTATGACTCTCTTGCCTTAGCGAGGGGGTTGAGCGCGGAGCGGCGGAAAAAGTTTTTCACCGACAGTGGCAACGGCATGGCTAAAGTGAACGACAACATCAAGCGTATGGTGAGCTTTCGCCACCTTAATTTACTTGATTCTTATGCGCTATTGGGTAAGTTCGACATTATCTTTTGTCGTAATGTACTCATTTACTTTGCACCTGAGATTAAGGCAAAAATTATTGGCCAATTTGCACAGGCCCTAAACCCTAGAGGTTACCTCTTCCTTGGCGCCAGTGAATCCATGACTGGACTGAGCGATCAATTTGAAATGATCCGGTGTAACCCCGGCATCATTTATCAAAAAAAGACATAAAATCATAATCTTATAACCAATGGTACAAGAATTGCTGTAATACTCTCCAAAGAGTCAAAAATTTGGAGAGATTATGGCTATCAGTTTCGATAAAGCATTTGGTGTGCACCCGCACGCCATGCTAATTCGCTCCCAACGTGCAGAAGTTTTAGCGTCGAATATTGCTAATGCAGACACCCCTGGATACAAAGCCAAAGACATTGACTTTGCCAGCGCTTTAAAAGCGGCAAAAAGTGGGCAGATGCGCGGCAATAGTTTAACCCGAACTCATGCCGATCACCTCAGTGCAAGCACTCAATTAAGTAGCTCGGAAACAAAATTTCGCGTTCCAAATCAACCAGATACAGGTGACGGCAACGATGTTGATGTGCAAGTGGAACGGAATTTGTATACACAGAACTCAATAGAGTATCAGGCCAGCCTAAGCTTTATGAATTCGAAAATTTCGGGTCTTAAAAAAGCCCTAGGTGGTCAAGGAGCATAATCATGAGTTTATTTAACGTATTTGATGTATCAGGAACAGCGATGAGTGCGCAAAATGTGCGCCTTAATACCACCGCTAGTAACCTTGCAAATGCTAACTCGATTAGCTCTTCAGTGGAGCAAACTTATCGCGCTCGTCACCCAGTTTTTGCAGCTGAGTTACAACAAGCAATAGGGAAGCAGCATGGTGAGTCGGTAGGTGTGAAAGTATTGGGTGTAGTGGAAAGTAACAAACCACTGCAAATCGAATACAACCCTGGCCATCCCATGGCAGATGAAAATGGTTATATCTACAAGCCTAATGTCAATGTGGTGGAAGAAATGGCCAACATGATCTCAGCTTCACGCTCTTATCAAACCAATGTGCAAATAGCAGATTCAGCCAAGCAAATGCTTACAAAGACATTGCAGCTTGGTCGTGGATAAAGTGAGGGATAGGGCATGACTACCAATGTGCAATCTTCTGGCGGTTTGAGCTCGTTGTATTGGAATAACGATACACAGCCTAAAACCGAAGAGAAAAAAGATACGTTAACGCAAGAAGACTTTTTTAGCTTGCTGACGCAACAGTTGTCTTATCAAGACCCAAGTAAACCGGCAGATAATGACCAGATGATTGCGCAAATGACAAGCTTCACCATGGCTGAAGGGATCTCAAAACTCAATGAGAACTTCGACTCGTTAGCTGCTTCAATGACATCGAACTCGGCACTTCAAGCATCGACGCTTGTAGGTAAAAAAGCATTACTCGAGTCAAACAGCATTGAGTTAAACAGCGGTGAAGTAAGTAAAGGCACGGTATTGGCCCAGTCGCCAGTAGATAACCTGACCTTAACGATTAAAGATAGCTCTGGGCAAATTATCGATACCGTCGATATGGGCGCGCAGGGTGCGGGTGCAATTCGCTTTCAATGGGATGGTCTAGACGCAAACGGTCAACCATTCCCTCCGGGTGAGTACCAAGTTGTGGCAGAGGGAAGTATGAATGGTGAATATGCTTCATTGCCTCTGGCCACGTTTAAGAATATCGAGAGCGTCAATATTAACGGCGCAAATGGCATTATCATCAATACCAAAGAAGGCGCGGTACGTCTGTCTGAAGTAGCTGAGATTTCTGTGTAACGAATTTGCCGATAGGCACTAATCGACGAGGTGGAACATGAGTTTCAATATTGCATTAACAGGGCTAGCGGCGGCCCAAAAAGACCTTGATACTACAGCGAACAACATCGCTAACGTAAACACGACTGGTTTCAAAGAGTCTCGTGCTGAGTTCGCAGATGTGTACGCAGCTTCGGTGTTCAGTGCCGGTAGAACCAAAAATGGTGACGGTGTGCAAACCACAATGGTGGCGCAGCAGTTCCACCAAGGGTCATTAAAATTTACCAATAACGCACTGGATTTAGCGATCACTGGCGACGGTTACTTTGCCATGACTGAAAGTATCGCATCAGCAGATTTAACCTACACTCGTGCGGGTGCATTTAAGCTAAATGACGATAACTTTATGGTCGATGCAAAAGGCAACTTCTTACAAAGTTTCCCTGTAGACCCATCAACCGGTGACACGTCTTCAGTAAGCTTAAGTACAGCAAATCCAATTCAAATTCCAGATGCATCAGGTTCTCCACGAGCAACGCAAAACTTGTATCTATCATTTAACTTAGATGCGACGGCGGATGCCCCAGGCCTTCAGTTTGATCCAAATGAAAGTGCGACGTATAACTCGTCAACATCGACCACAGTGTATGATTCACTGGGTGAGCCACATATTTTGCAGTACTTTTTTGTAAAGATGGACCCTGCAACGAACCCGAACGAGTGGGAAGTATATGGCACACTAGACGGTAAAGTGATAGACCCAGCTACGGGCACGGAGCAGGCAGCTGCACCATACACACCACTGATTCAAATGGGCTTTAGCTCAAGTGGTTTACCAATCACGACCAACGGTGTGCCTAACGTCAATGCAACTACCTTTGACGAAGTGTTATTGCCAGCCGGTCCAGCAACAGGGTTATCAACCTTGCTTGATAATGGTGCGACGTTTCCTGCCACGGGGGTGGAACTGAACTGGCGTGATGAAAGTAACACGGCAAATAAAATACCCACTCAGTATGCGAGTCGCTTTGAAGTCAAAGCATTAGAGCAAGATGGTTCAACAGTGGGTCGTTTAGCGGGCATTGATATTGGTACCGACGGTAAAGTGGTGGCGTCATACAGTAATGGTGACTCGACTTTCCTTGGTCAAATCGCGATGGTGCGCTTTCCTAACTCACAAGGTTTGAATCAGGTCGGTAACACCAGCTGGAAAGAGAGTATCGACTCAGGTGAGCCTATTGCTGGTGAGCCAGGCACAGGTACACTCGGTACTATTAACTCGTCTGCGCTCGAGCAATCAAATACCAACCTGACTAACGAGCTGGTTGATTTGATCACCGCACAGCGTAACTTCCAGGCTAACTCGCGTGCCTTGGAGGTGAACTCGACGCTGCAGCAGACTATTCTGCAGATCCGATAATTTCCATCTTCCATCCAAAGGGCCACGTCGACAGTGGCCTTTTTTATCCGTCATTAATTTGTTGTCTTATGTTTACTCGCCTTTGGCTATGCCCTTGGTTCATATCTGCCGAGTGAACCACTTGTTGAAGTTCATTGATTCTAAGCGCTTTTTCAACGCTTTTATCTTCTTTTTACTGCCCTTTAAACGACTATCAAGTAGTTGGTATTAATCTTGCTTTTGCTTAACAAGTTAGAATTATTTGGAGCAAGTGCATGGATAAGATGCTTTACATAGCGACATCAGGAGCTAAACAAAGCCTCATTGGTATGGGGGTCAAAAGTAACAACCTTGCGAACGCCAATACCACAGGCTTTAAAGCGGATATCGCTCAGGCACGCTCAATGCAAGCCTTTGGTGAAGGGTTGCCAACACGCGTTTTCGCATTGCAAGAGCGCGCAGGAACGAATACGACAGCAGGTGGCATCTCACAAACTGGACGTGATTTAGACATCGCGATGAGTGAGCATGCTTGGCTTGCGGTGCAAGATGCTAATGGCCAAGAAGCTTATACCAAAGCAGGCTCCTTGGTGATGACCCAAGAGGGTATTTTACAGGACCGAGACGGCCGCCAAGTAATTGGTGAGGGGGGCCCTATTATCTTGCCCGTGCCCATTGAAAAAATTAGCTTCAGTGCGGATGGCATGATTCAAGTTCGCCCTCAAGGTGCGCCAGCTAACTTCCTCGAAGAAGTAGACCGTTTACGCATTGTTGAAGCGACAGGGCACCAAGTTGAAAAGGGCAATGATGGCTTGTTCCGTCCGCGCCAAGGTCAAAACATTGACGTTTCAGAGAATGTCTCAATCGTGCCAAGAGCGCTTGAGATGTCTAACGTCAATCCAGTACATGAGAT
The DNA here is from genome assembly GCF_049257235.1 of Pseudoalteromonas maris. Taxonomy (NCBI): domain Bacteria; kingdom Pseudomonadati; phylum Pseudomonadota; class Gammaproteobacteria; order Alteromonadales; family Pseudoalteromonadaceae; genus Pseudoalteromonas; species Pseudoalteromonas maris. The sequence continues at coordinate 450,683 of NZ_JBMMUF010000001.1, read as the reverse complement.
GGTGGACATGATAAGCCACCAACGCCAGTTTGAATTACAAGTCAAGCTAATGAAAACCGCAGAAGAGAATGATCAGCGTGCTGAATCATTGCTGCGCATTATTTAATATTAGCGAGGAGTTATCACTATGAACCCTGCATTATGGATCAGTAAAACCGGCCTAGATGCCCAACAAACCGATATTTCGGTGATTTCAAATAACCTCGCTAATGCGAGTACCGTCGGCTACAAAAAGAGCCGTGCGATTTTTGAAGACTTACTTTACCAAAATATAAATCAGCCTGGTGGTCGTTCATCAGCTGACACCGAAATGCCCTCAGGTTTAATGTTGGGTGCCGGTGCTAAAGTCGTGGCAAACCAAAAGAACTTCTCTCAAGGGAACATGCTCAGTACCGAGAATTCGCTTGATTGGATGATCCAAGGCCAAGGCTTTTTCGAGGTGTTACTGCCTGATGGCAATATTGCCTACAGTCGAAACGGGCAATTCACAACTGATGAAGACGGTCGCATTGTGACCAGTGGCGCAGGCTTCCCAGTTCAGCCAGAAATGAACGTGCCTGATGATGCCCAGTCCATCACTATCTCGCAAGAAGGTGAAGTGTCGGTGCGTATTGCAGGTCAGCCAGACAATGTCGTTATTGGCCAATTGGTGATCAGCGACTTTATTAACCCAACCGGTCTTGAGCCTATGGGCCAAAACCTCTACACCGAAACTGCGGTGAGCGGCGCGCCTGTGCAGGGTAACCCGGGTGTTGATGGTCTTGGCATTATCGTGCAAGGAGCGCTGGAGACATCAAATGTAAATGTCACCGAAGAGCTGGTGAATCTTATTGAAACGCAGCGCATCTATGAGATGAACTCAAAAGTTATTTCATCAGTAGATCAGATGCTTAGTTATATTAATCAGCAACTGTAAGGCGGCTTAATTATGGCTAGGTTAACAATACAGAGCATGACAACGTCATCGACTATGTCGTTTGCCAGTGCCCTAGCAATAGTAGCTAGTGCGCTACTCACCAGCGGCTGCGTATCTACACAAAATGAAACTGTGGTTGAGAACGACCCCTATTATGCGCCTATGTATCCGCAAGAAGCACCGGCGAGCATGACCACCTCCGGTGGCTTGTTCAACCCGATGCTCAGTAATGATCTTTATGCGGATAAAAAGGCATTGCGCACGGGCGATATCATTACCGTGGTGTTACGCGAGTCAACACAAGCGTCGAAAACAGCGAAAACTGAAACCGACCGAGAAACGGACATTAGCTTAGATCCGGTCATTGGTTTAGGCGGTAACCCTGTGAATATCGGCAATGATAGCATTGGGCTTGGTGTGGGCAGTAGTAACTCCTTTACGGGTGAAGGTAAGTCCAATCAGTCAAATAGCCTATCGGGTAATATTTCCGTGAATGTGATGCGCGTTTTACCCAACGGTAACTTGGTCATTCGCGGTGAAAAATGGTTGACGCTCAACACCGGACAAGAATTCATTCGTTTGGAGGGCATTGTTCGCCCTGCTGATGTCAGTGCGGGCAATACCGTCGAGAGTAACCGTATCGCCAATGCGCGTATTCAGTACTCAGGTAAGGGTGATATGCAAGAAAGTCAAAGTGCTGGCTGGCTATCGCGCTTCTTTATGAGCACGCTGTTCCCGTTCTAAGGAGAATGATTATGCAATGGCTAAAAGTAATTTTAGTGTTATCACTGAGCGTCATATCAACCACAAGCTTCGCAGAGCGCGTCAAAGATGTTGCTATGGTTGAAGGTGTGCGTAGTAACCAGCTAGTAGGTTATGGTCTCGTTGTTGGTTTGCCGGGAACGGGTGAGAAAAACCGCTATACGCAACAAAGCTTTAAAGCCATGCTCAATGGTTTTGGCATCACGCTTCCTGCAAACTTACAACCAAAAATTAAAAATGTTGCTGCGGTGGCGGTGCATGCGGATATGCCAGCCTTTATAAAGCCGGGGCAAACAATGGATGTTACCGTTTCATCTATAGGTAGCGCACAAAGCTTGCGTGGCGGTACCTTGTTACAAACTTTTCTAAAAGGTGTTGATGGTAATATTTACGCCATGGCACAGGGTAGTTTGGTTGTTGGTGGCTTGGGAGCACAAGGCCTTGATGGTAGCCAAGTAGTGATCAATACCCCGACGGTAGGGCGTATTGCTAATGGTGCAACGGTAGAGCGTGCTATCCCGAGTCCATTTACCCAAGGCGATTTTATTACTTTTAATCTAAATCGCCCTGACTTCACGACTGCCAAACGCCTCTCAGACACCATTAATAACTTGGTGGGCCCAGATACCGCAATGGCAATGGATGCTGCGTCGGTGCGAGTGATGGCACCTCGAGATGTATCTCAACGCGTCGCATACCTATCGACGCTCGAGAATCTAGAATTTGAACCGGCTGATAACGCAGCCAAAATCATCGTAAATTCACGCACTGGCACGATTGTTATTGGTAAGAACGTGAAGCTCCAACCTGCGGCCATCACCCATGGTGGGCTTACTGTTACTATCTCTGAGAATCAAGAAGTGTCACAGCCTAACGCATTGGCAGGTGGTGACACTGTGGTCACTAATCAAAGCATTATTGATGTGCGCCAAGATGACTCGCGGGCGTTTGTCTTTGACCCCGGTGTGAGTTTAGATGACTTGGTGCGGGCAATAAATGAAGTAGGTGCTGCGCCCGGTGACTTAATGGCGATTCTTGAGGCGCTCAAAGAAGCAGGGGCAATTAATGGCCAGTTGGTGGTGATTTAAGCTCCCACGCACAGATACAAGTAACTGTATTGACCAACCAAAGCCCGCGACTGCGGGCTTTTTGGTATGTATATTGCAAAGAATTCATTATGTCGTCACAAGATTGTCAGCATGATGGATGCAAATCAACTACAACAGCAAAGTGTTTTTGACTTAACTAGCTTGGATAAGTTGCGCCAAGACGCCCTAAAACAGCCCAAAGGCAGTGATGGCGAACGTCAGGCGTTGAAGCAGGCTGCACAGCAATTTGAATCTATCTTTACACAAATGCTGCTCAAAAGTATGCGCCAAGCGAATGCTGCGTTTGAGGATGAAAATAACCCATTCAACGCTAGCAGCGTCAAATATTTTCAAGATATGCATGATCAACAATTGGCCAGTGAACTCTCAAATAATGGTTCCTTGGGACTTGCTGACTTAATCGTGCAACAACTCTCGCCGCAGCAAAATAACTTTATGCCAGCAAGTGCACTTCGCGGGGGGCAAAAGTTTGCACCTGATGCATCGTTGCCAAGTGCTGAGCAACCAGCCAAGACAAAACGCTCATCTGAAGCGCAACAACAGCAAGCACCATCATTTACTAATGCTAAAGAATTTATTGACGGTGTTTGGCAGTTTGCTCAGCAGGCGGCTGAAAAAATTGGTGTTCATCCAGGTGTGATGATTGCTCAAGCGGCGCTCGAGACTGGTTGGGGTAAACATATTATTACTGCGGCGAATGGCCAAAGTTCTAACAATCTTTTCAATATCAAGGCGCACCGAGATTGGCAGGGCAGCAGCATTGCCAAAACCACCGTTGAGTATGAACAAGGTGTGGCGGTGAGAAAAAAAGAGCCGTTTCGGGTGTATGACTCATTGCAGCAAAGCTTTGATGACTTTGTTTCTTTTTTGCAGTCAAACCCTCGTTATCAGCAGGCGTTAGACGTAGCAGACAAACCAGCTGCTTTTATTGATGCCATTAGCGAAGCGGGTTACGCCACAGATCCACATTATGCGAGCAAGGTTAAGAGGGTGCTCGCACAACCTGAATTAAAGGCTTTGGTAGGCGATCTACTAGGCCTTGGAGACTAAATCATGTCATTTAGCTTACTTAATATTGCCAGCTCAGGTATTCGTGCAAACACAGAGTTGCTCAATACCACGAGTAAGAACATTGCTAACGTTAATACCGAAGGGTATGTGCGTGAGCGCACTGAGCACAGCACCATATTTGATAACCAAGTTGGTCGTGGAGAAACCTTTCGTTTGCTCAATGAGTTTGCTCAGCGCCAGTTAAACCGTGATACCTCCAACCGCTCTTTCTTTGAGCGTTTTATGGAAGAGGCGCAGCGTGTAGACAGCCAGTTTTCAGAAGAATCAAACAGCTTGTCGACACAGCTAAACGGTATGTTCAATAACCTGCAAGAGGCACTCAATCAGCCCTCGAGCAGTGTGACCCGCTCGTTGTTCTTTACTAATGCGCAAAACTATGTGGACCAATTAAACCGCCTTGGCGGCATGGTTGCGCAGCAGCAAACAATCGTCAATGATCAGGTGTCAATTCTTGCTGGCGAAGCCAACGAGCTCATTGAAAAAATCAGTGAGCTTAATATCGAGATTGCTGGTGTACATGGTACTGACGCCCAAGATCAAGCCAGCACCGTGTATAACGAGCGCGACAAAGCGATTAAAGAGCTGTCTGAACTCATGAACGTTGAGACATTAGACGGACAAAATGGCGAAAAGCTGGTGTTTATGAGCACCGGTGAGGCCATTGTTATGGAAAACGGCACTTTTAACCTGTTTTCGTTACGTGGCGACCCTGATCCTAACCTTAAAGAGTTGCGATTGGATGTGACAAAAGGCGACGCCATCAGTTTAGAAGTTGATGCCAGCGCACTGAGAGGGGAGATTGGTGGCATATTAGCGTACCGCGACGAAGTACTTATTCCTGCGCAAAATCAGCTTGGCCAACTCGCACTGTCGCTAGCGGATGCCTTCAATCAACAGAATCACCTCGGGATGGATGCCAACGGCGAAATTGGTGAAGACCTCTTTATTTTACCCACTGCTAACGGCTTGGCGCACACAACCAATACAGGGACAGCTGATTTGGTCGCATCGCTAGAGCCTGGTTTTGGTGCCAATATCCCCGCTACTGATTTTCGTATTACGTACACCTCAGCGACCACCGTTGAGATTGTACCTTTGAATAACAAAGGTGAACCTGTTGGTACACCGTCAACAGCGGATATTGTTGCTGGCGTCATTGACTCAACAACGGTCACCAGTGGTGAATCTTTTGGCTTGCAAATCAATGTGACTGGTGCCGGTGCCGCAGGGGATGAATTTGATATCAAGCTCAATGCTGCAGCTGCAACGCAAATGGAGTTGGCGACAATGCGCCCTGAAAAGTTGGCGTTAGCTTTACCTATTCGTACCTCCACCTCGATAAACAACATTAGTGAAGCATCCATCTCACCAGGAGAAGTGACTGATATTGCTAATTCGACGGGGATCACAATAGGTCCACCACCGAGCTTAACCAATGGCCCAATCACGTTAGTAAAAACAGCCAATTCCAATGAATACAGCATTACAGATGGCAATGGCACCACAACATTTACCATTACACCGCCTGCTGACAATATCTTGGCGCAAGCGGGAGCTCCTTATAATACCTATGGCTTCGACTTTAATATTGAAGGCTCACCCCAAGCAGGTGATGAATTTACGCTAGAGTTCAACACCGGTGGCTTTGATGATAACCGTAATGGCTTAAAGCTCTCAGGATTACAATCGCAAGATTTGGTGCGTGAGAATGTGTTGTCCTCTACCACGGCAGATAACCTAAAAACATTCAATCAAGCATTTGCGGGTATCGTGACTGATATTGGTATTGTTACGGATCAAGCAAAAACCAGTTTTGCTGCGTTTTCGGCATTAGAGGATCAATCAAATGCGTGGTATGAATCCATGGCGGGGGTGAACTTGGATGAAGAGGCGGCAAATTTGTTACGTTTCCAACAGAGTTACTCAGCGTCGGCGCGTATTTTAACCACCGCGCAAACCGTGTTTGACACCTTACTTAGCTCAGCGAGGTAATAGCTATGCGTCTTTCTAACAACCAGATTTTTCAAAAAGGCCTCAACAGTATTCTAGAGAGTCAATCTAAGGTGTCGCGCGCGCAAGAGCAAATTAACTCGCAGCGTAAAGTACTCACTGCGTCGGATGACCCATCAGCGATAACTCGTGCCATTTTGTATGGAGACGCCATTGAAACCAATGAGCAGCTCACCAAAAACCTTAACTTGTTGACCAGTCGTCTAGAAACAGAAGAAAGCGTGCTATCTAACATTAAAGATTCTATTCAGCGTGCACACACCCTTACCATTCAAGCCGGTGATGGCGCGTTGTCTGAGCAAGATAGAGAAGGCTTAGCGCAAGAACTCAAAGCGCTGCAAGCAAACATTCTTGATTTGATGAATGCCAAATCTGAAGATGGGAAGTTCATTTTCTCGGGCTACCAAGATAATAACCAAACGTATCAGTTTGACAGTGCCACAGGGCGGTATGTATATGGTGGTGACCAAGGCCAACATGCGGTAACGGTTGCCCAAGGCGTGAGCATTAAATCATCGGATAATGGCTTTGATGTATTTGAGAAAGTGCCAGCCCGCCTTAATATTACCAGTAATACGGCGACTACAGCAGGTGGCGTAACTGCAGCAACTGCCTATATAAAAGAGCAAAATGCCTTTAACCAGTTTCACCAGCAGTTTTACAATTCTGACCCAGCAGCCCCAGCGACTGCCAATACCATGACTGTTGATATTGCTGCTGGTGCGCCCGCGACCTATCAAGTGTTGCAAGATGGTGTCCCAGTGGTTCCTGCAATAACGGGGACCTATACTCCTGGGCAACCTATTAAGCTTGGAGGAATGGAAATTAAACTTCAAGGAGCTGTGCCTGGACAAGTTAGTTTTGATTTGGCGCGACCTGAGCGTGAAAATGTTTTAAATACCTTGGAAGATTTGATCGCAGGAGTGACAACTAAAGGGCTTAGTGATGATGACTATCAGCAAGTGTTGGCGGATGGGCTGGTACAACTAAGTAATGCGCTCAACCAAGTTTCATTGACTCAAGCTGGCTTAGGAGGTCGACTAAACACTGCGCAACGTATTCAAATCTCAAATGCCGATGTAGATATTAATAATAAATCGGCACGCGCAGACTTGGTTGAGGTGGATATGGCGGAAGCGGTAACAGAGCTCACTCGTCAAGAAACGGCATTGCAAGCGTCACAAGCAACCTTTAATCGATTATCAAACCTTTCCCTATTTGACTACTTAAGATAATAATCCAGTTTCACAACAGGCCCGTAAGGGCCTTTTTTAATTATTCACTAATGCGTACTCATGTGAAATACATAACAAATCAGCCCATCTCCACATGATTTGTTTATTTAATTTAAACTTAAAAACAACTACTTATAAAAAAATTCAAAAAAATCCTAAAGGAAAATAATTGCCGCCCGATAACCTAAGTAACTTAAGCAAAACGTCAAAAATACAAGCTTTCGCTCAAGATTTGACAGTTTGAGAGTAAATTAACAGTTTACTGGGAGAAATATCATGGCACTTTATGTAAACACCAACGTAAGTTCACTAAACGCACAACGTCAGTTGATGAATTCAGGTCTACAGTTAGACACGTCTTTCAAGCGTTTATCATCAGGTCTTCGTATCAACAGCGCAGCTGATGATGCAGCGGGTCTACAAATCACAAACCGTCTTGGCTCACAAATCATGGGTCTAGACCAAGGTAACCGTAACGCGAACGACGGTATTTCTCTAGCGCAAACTGCTGAAGGTGCGATGGAAGAAGTAACCAGCATGTTCCAGCGTGTTCGTGTACTTGCTCAACAAGCAGCAAACGGTTCAAACACTGATGAAGACCGTTTGGCACTTCAAGAAGAAATTCGTCAACTATCTTCAGAAGTTAACCGCGTAGCGTCAGATACAACGTTTGGTGGCCAAAACTTACTGGATGGTACTTACTCAGCATTTTTCCAAGTGGGTGCGGATGCAGTTCAAACAATCGGCTTTAGTATGCAATATGTGGGTGCTACTGCTAACACAATGACAGCTAACGGCGGCTTCACGCTTTCAGGCATCGCGGGTATTGCATCAGCAGTAACAGGTGCGGCACTTTCTGATGGCGTAGCGGGTGTGAGTGAAGCAGGTGGTACAGCTGCAGCGACTACTTACAACTTCGCAGGTGTATTTACTGAAACAGGTATCAGTGTATCAACTCAAGGTAACGCGCAAGCAGTTATGGCGGGTATGGATGCGTTGATTGCAGTAGTAGATAAGAAGCGTGCAGAGCTAGGTGCGGTACAAAACCGTTTCCAATCTACAATTCGTAACCAAGCAAACGTTTCAGAAAACTTAAGTGCAGCTAAGTCTCGTATCAAAGATACAGATTTCGCGGCAGAAACTGCAAACCTAACTAAGAACCAAATCTTACAGCAAGCTAGCCAAACAATCTTGAGTCAGGCAAATCAGCGTCCTCAAGCGGCACTTAGCTTACTAGGTTAATAGAAAGAACAGCGCCCTTGCTGATGGGGTATTGGCAAGGGCGCTTATATTGGATTTTAAAGCGGAAGCTAATTGCTAAAAAAATCCTTAAGTTGGTAGAGCGTCAAAACGCTGACCAACTTATCCCAGTATAAGCAGTTATTATGCCAATGTAATTAATTTATTATTGGCAGCCAATTTCACTCTCAAACATTAGGGCCTTTTTAGGCCCTTTTTTCATTTTGGCGCATTTATTGCTCAGTACTCTACATACGCAGCTAGCGTGGACAAAAACGGCAACTAATTGCCCAGCCCTGTGCTGACAGCGGCGTAAAGTTACCGCCACTTAACTTTGTTGGCGAGAGCATATCGCCGCGTGCAGCGGTTAATGACAAATAGAGAGTGAAGAGAGGCTATTATGGCTTTATATGTAAATACTAATGTCAGTGCGCTAAATGCACAGCGCCAACTGTCGACTTCAGGTAATGCACTAGATACGTCGTTTAAACGTTTATCTTCTGGTTTACGCATTAACAGCGCCGCAGACGATGCGGCTGGTCTGCAAATTTCAGATCGACTGCAAACGCAAATCCTTGGTTTGAACCAAGGTAACCGAAATGCAAATGATGGTATTTCACTCGCGCAAACCGCTGAAGGTGCGATGGAAGAATTGACGTCTATGTTCCAGCGTATTCGAGTGTTAGCGCAACAAGCCGCGAACGGCTCCAATACTGATGAAGACCGCTTGGCACTGCAACAAGAAATTCGCCAATTAGCTTCTGAAACAAACCGAGTGGCATCTGATACGACATTCGGTGGTCAAAATTTGCTTGATGGTACTTATTCAGCATTCTTCCAGGTCGGGGCTGATGCAGTTCAGGTGATTGGTTTTAGTATGCAGTACGTAGGTGGCACGGCTAATTCAATGACTGCTAATGGCGGCTTTACTATCTCGGGTATTGCAAATATTGCCTCTGCAGTAAATGGTGCTGCTTTATCAGCTGATTTAGCAGGTGTGAGTGAGGCTGGTGGCTCAGCAGCTGCGGGTGCGTGGAACTACGCAGGTGTATTCACTGAAACAGGCATCAGTGTGTCGAGCCAGGGTAATGCACAAGCCGTTATGGCAGGTATGAATGCTATGATCGCTGTTGTTGATAAAAAGCGTGCTGAGTTGGGTGCGGTACAAAACCGTTTCCAGTCTACGATTCGTAACCAAGCAAACGTTTCTGAAAACGTTGCTGCGGCAAAATCACGAATTAAAGATGCCGACTTTGCGTTAGAAACAGCACAATTGACGCGAAATCAGATCCTACAACAGGCAAGCCAGACGATATTAGGTCAGGCGAATCAAAGGCCACAAGCGGCTTTGAGCCTATTACAGGGTTAGTAAAAAATTAATTTAAAGTTTTTTTAAAAAAAAAAGCTAAAGCTTTCGCTTTATTCGTCGATAAGAGATTAGAGAACTGTAATTTTAGGGCTCTAAACCTTAAAGGGTTTGTAACTGGGTAGGGGTATCCCGTTGCACTCCCTCTTGTCAATAAAGCGGAGGCTAATATGGCTTTATACGTAAACACTAATGTGTCTTCATTGAATGCTCAACGGCAGTTAATGACGTCAGGTAATGCGCTTGATACTTCTTTTAAGCGTTTGTCTTCAGGTCTACGCATCAACAGCGCAGCTGATGATGCAGCGGGTCTGCAAATCTCAAACCGTCTAGGTAGCCAAGTTAATGGCTTGGAACAGGGTAACCGTAACGCCAACGATGGTATTTCACTTGCTCAAACTGCTGAAGGTGCGATGGAAGAAGTAACGAGCATGTTCCAGCGTGTTCGTGTTCTTGCACAACAAGCAGCAAACGGTTCAAACACTGATGAAGACCGTTTGGCACTTCAAGAAGAAATCCGTCAACTAGCTGAAGAAACAAACCGTGTTGCTTCTGATACAACGTTTGGTGGTCAAAACCTGTTAGATGGTACTTACTCAGCATTCTTCCAAGTGGGTGCGGATGCAGTTCAAACTATTGGTTTTAGTATGCAGTATGTGGGTGCAACAACCAACACTATGACAGCTAACGGCGGCTTCACGCTTTCAGGCATCGCGGGTATTGCATCGGCTGTAACAGGTGCGGCACTTTCTGATGGCGTAGCGGGTGTGAGTGAAGCTGGTGGTACAGCTGCAGCGACTACTTACAACTTCGCAGGTGTATTTACTGAAACAGGTATCAGTGTATCAACTCAAGGTAACGCGCAAGCAGTTATGGCGGGTATGGATGCGTTGATTGCAGTAGTAGATAAGAAGCGTGCAGAGCTAGGTGCGGTACAAAACCGTTTCCAATCTACAATTCGTAACCAAGCTAATATCTCTGAGAACCTATCTGCAGCACGTTCACGTGTTCGTGATACGGACTTCGCAGCAGAAACAGCGGCGTTAACGAAAAACCAAATCTTGCAACAGGCGAGTCAATCTATCCTAAGTCAGGCGAACCAGCGTCCTCAGGTCGCTCTGTCACTTTTAGGCTAGTAGAGTGATTATGAGCCATAACTGACCGACGTGGGGTTATGGCTTATACTCCTACTTAGTGATGTTGGAGGATCCCCATGATAGAGATTAAACCAAATCAAGATGTGGCAAGCATTTTGCAAAAGGTTCCTGTGCAAAATCGCCAACAAGACACGCAAACTGAGGACTCAAATCCAGCACCTCAGGATGTAGCAAAAGTGCCATTGAGAGTCACTGAGCCTTTAGCTGAGACTAATGAAACGGACTCTAAGGCTAGCTTTGTTGAGCAAGTTACTCAGCAGCAACAAGAGCGCATGGAAGAACTTAAGGAAAGCTTAGAAAAGCTCAATGAGTTCATCCCCATTCGTTCTACTAATTTGATTTTTGAATTCGATGAGCTTGGCGATCCACCAGTGATTAAGGTGGTTGACCGAGACAGTGAAGAGGTTATCCGTGAAATACCTCCTCGCGAATTCAGAGAAATGGCTAAAGCTTTAGAAGATTTTGCCGATAAATTAGATAACCGCGGGATGATATTCAATCAGTCTGCGTAATAGCAGTTTTTTTAGGAGGTTTACATGCCATTAATCACATCAGCCGGCGTAGGTTCAGGTTTGGACTTAGAGAGTATCATAAGTGCGTCTGTTGAAGCTGAAAACGCTCCTAAAATGCTGTCTTTCATTAAACGTGAAGAACGGCTTCAAGTTGAATTGTCTTCGATAGGAGCAGTGAAGTCTGCGCTGTCGCAATTAAAAGACATCATGGAGAAGCTCTCAGATCCAGAAAATTTCAACAACCGTGTTGCCAACATTACGCAGCCAGCAAGCGGTGATATTATTTCTGTCTCACCTTCTAGCGACATCACCCCTGGTGATTTTGACGTCGAAGTGATGCAGCTTGCACAAGGCAGCCGAGCAATGTCGGCAGCAGGTGCATTTGCCGACTCAACGGCGGTTGTTAGTGCCAGCGGTGGCACACTTAGTTTTGCTGCTGGAGCCAATAGCTTCGATTTAACCGTGGATGCAGGTGCTACTCTTAGCGACTTGCGTGACGCCATCAATAATTCTGCTGATAACTTCGGCGTAACGGCTAACATCATCAATACGGGCACCGAGTCAAAGCTAGTGCTCACTTCTAATGAAACAGGCTCAGGCAACGATTTAGTAATCACCAATGACAATGCTGAACTGGATGCGGTATCTACGGTCGCCAACGCAGGTGGCGCGGGAGGTATGAGCATCGCTGCGGGTGATGAAGCCAAAGACGCCATTATCGAAGTCGATGGCATTGAAATTGTAAACGATAGCAATGTATTTATTGACGCTGTTCAGGGGATGACTATCACCGCTAAGCAAGTGAGCGAGGCCGGGGAGACAGCGCAATTGAATATTGCAGTTGATCGTAAAAGTGTAACGGAACTTATCGATAAGTTTGTTGAAAGCTACAACAATCTAGTTGGCACTATCGCTTATCATACTAGTTATGATGACCAAAGAACTGTGGGTCTTCGTGGTGATGGTACTATGCGAACTCTGAGTGACCAATTAATCAGCACTCTATCTTCAACGTTAACCGATGCAGGCCCATTTACCAGTATTTTTGATATCGGTTTGACCGTTGACAATAAAGGTTACCTTGAGAAGTCGAGTCTAGTACGTAGCTTAGATGAAGCAATGGATTCTAACTATGATGATATTGGCAAGGCATTTGCAGGAACTGATGGAGTTGCCACAAAGCTAGATGAATTATTGGGTGTTTTTGTTGATTCAGGCGGCATTTTGAAAGACCGAGAAGAAGACATAAACAACCAACTTGATGACCTTGAAGATGATGTGGCTAATCATGAATATAGAATGCAAGAACTTGAGGTGCGTCTTCGTAAACAATACTCAGGCTTAGATGTATTACTGGCACAGATGCAGTCGACTCAACAGTACTTGTCTGCGCAATTAGCAAGCTTGCCTGGTTTTAAAACCTCGAAATCTTCTTCGTAAATAAGGCGGTAAATTATGTACAACGCGAAAGTAAAGAACTATCAAAAAGAAGCTTTGAAAACGCGCCTAGCAGGTGCTGATCGTTACGAAGTAATCCAAATATTGATGGCGGGGGCACTGGAGAAGCTGGTGCATGCAAAAGTTGCGATAGAGCATAAAAACCTTGAAGCCAAAGCAGAGCACTTGGGAAAGGCGTCTTCGATTATAGATGCATTACGTGGTTGCCTAGACTTTGAAGCTGGCGGTGAAGTGAGTGAAAACTTATATGCCTTGTATTCATACATGCTCGACCAGCTAATCGACGCCACTGTTGAAAATAATGCAGCAAAAGTTGAAGAAGTCAGTGTGTTACTGAAGGAAATCAAATCAGCATGGGATGCTATCCCAGCAGATGTGCGTCACCAGACACTAAACACAGAACCAACTCAAGCGAGTGTCAATGCGAGATAAAAAGCATTCGAGTGCACCAGTTAGTCGGGCACTGACTTTGGCACTTGAAAAATCAGACATTGATGGCGCACAGCGTGCGCTTGAACAGTTGAGTGAGGTGATTACAAATCTGACCCAGCAAGAACTGCTAGAGCATCAAGCGTATTTTGCCGCTCTGAATGAACAAATGATTGGCGCTATTGCCACGCTCACCAAAGACAAAGAAGCTGCGAAGCAGCAGTTGTCGCAATATAAAGCCAATACGAATAAGCTTAAAGCCTACTCAAAGTAACGGGTAGGCACTTGGCACTTTACTTGCTTTACGCTAGTTTATTGTTATAACAGTCAAAAATGACGAGTGATCAATACATGGCAAATCAGCAAGACGAATTACAGACGCTGCTCTCTCAAGCCGAAGAATCAATAAAGCAAAGCCAAGAACACCAACAACGCGAAGCGCTTTTTGCGCAGCAAGCCAATGAACGTTTTGCGAAAAACCTCAGTGCATTCGAAAAATTTTATCCCGATATTGCGCAAGCAATTAGTCAATTCCAAACCAGAGAAGACTTTTGTCTGCACGTAACTAAATCTGGACACGGCAACTTTGTTCCTCAGGGCGAGAAAGTGCCGCTTTACAGTGAAGATCCCATTGCTCAAACCATAGCCCAAGTAGATAAATATACGCAAAAGGCGAATTTTGGTCGCACTGATTACACGGGCGCTTCACCCTGGGAAAGTGACGACTCCCGATTACACATACAATTTATGCGTCGTCTAAGTGAGGCACTTTCACGAATCGACACTCAACAAAATAAACCACTTCGCTCGTTACCACCGCATTACCCTACAGCACTGATTTTTGGTATCGGTCTGGGCTACCACATCCCTGAATTGATGAGCCGTCATAGCTTTGATTACATGTTTATTTGCGAGCCAGATTTAGAATTATTTTTTGCTAGCCTTTTTTGTATAGACTGGCATGACATTATCACCAAAGTGGATGAGCAAGGCGGTTGTTTGTTCTTGAGTTTAGGTGTTGATTATGACGAATTTTTTGACGAAATTTACCGCATAGCGAATGAAATTGGTTCATTCTCTGCGATTAATAGTTTCTGCTACCAGCATTATCCATCAGTCAAAGTAAATGAGTTAATAAAGTCATTTTTTGATAACTACTATCAATTGCAACAAGGTTATGGCTTTTATAACGACGCCATAACCGGACTGGCCCATGCGGTACTCAATGTAGAGTCGGGTGCAAACTTTCTGTTCGCAACTGAGCAAGCAAAAAAATTGGTCAGTGATACGCCAGTATTTATTGTTGGTAATGGGCCATCGTTGGATGAGGCCATAGACCTTATCCGTGAGAATCAAAACAAAGCAATTATTATTGCGGCCGGTACCGCGCTGCAAAGTTTACTCAAAGCAGGTATAACACCTGATTTCCATGTTTTAGTGGAGCGGCCAAAAATAACATACGATATTGCTAAGGTGATTGAACCTGAGCAAGGGTATGGTGATTTGAACCTACTTACAGTCGATGTCATGTACCCAGATGTATTGGGTTTGTATAAATGGTCAGGAATAGGGCTCAAGGGTCCAGAAGCCGCAACGGTTTTCTTATCTTTATTTAGCTATATAAACTATGGCATGTCTATCACAGAGTTAATCGCCAGTAGTCCATTTGTGTCTAATACGGCGCTGTCATTTGCTGCCATGATGGGCTTTAAGGACATTTACATGTTGGGCATCGACAATGGTTATCACCTCAGTGGCCAAACGCACTCAAAACTGTCTATTTATGAGGAAAAAGACAAACCGATGGAAGTGCTCGAAGGCGCAAATATTCGCCTTGCTGGCAACTTTGATCATGATGTTATGGCTACCTCGCTTATGGCCATGTCAAAGGCAAGTTTTGACAGGTTACTGACCGCGTTGGGGGATAAAGTACACGCATACAATGTTGGTAACGGTGCAAAATTACGTGGGGCTACGGCCATTCGCGAAAGTGACGTGATACTCACATCAAAAATCGATGATAAAGAGACGCTCGTTGAGAACATTAAAACGACTTTCTTTAAGCCGGTGGACTTTGGCGATATCGAACAACTCATGAGTTTTGATGAGTTTGATGAGTTGTGTGATTACATCATTGATTTTGGGACGCGACCAATTACCACACGAGACGAAGCAAATGCAGCGCTAAAGGCGCAACAGCGCGTTATTTACGCCTTTAAGCAATCTAAGGCGCCACACCTTTTCCAAATGCTCAAAGGCACATTGCTTTATTTTCATTGCCCCATGATTTGTTTCTTGTATCAGTTTGAAGATGAGCAAGAGACTTTGAAACACTTTCATGAAGTGCATTCGTTATGGTTAGAATTTGTTAAAGATGCCAAAGAAGACTTCCGCAAGAATTGGCGCACTAAGTGCACGTGGACAAAGCCACAGTACGAGAACTATAAAAAGGATTCATAATGGACGTCTTGAAGTTAGTTCATCGCAGTCAGCCTTTGTTTAGCAATGATTTGCAGGCATTTGCTGATGAACTCTCCGACAAAGTCGCACAGTCACGGTTTTTGGTGCTTGGTGGAGCGGGAACCATAGGGCAGGCGGTGAGTAAGGAGATTTTTAAACGTCAGCCTAAGGCTCTGCATATTGTTGATATTAGTGAAAACAACATGGTTGAGCTGGTGCGTGATATTCGCTCGTCTTTAGGTTATATCAAAGGGGACTTTCAAACCTTTGCGCTAGATATTGGCAGTGTCGAATATCAGGCATTTATCAATGCCATGCCTCATTATGATTATGTATTGAACTTATCTGCACTGAAACATGTGCGCAGTGAAAAAGATCCATTTACTTTGATGCGCATGATCAACACCAATATTTTTAATACCGAATCGACCTTACGCCAAGCGATAAACTCTCATGCACAAAAGTATTTTAGTGTGTCTACGGATAAGGCTGCCAATCCAGTAAATATGATGGGTGCGTCAAAACGTATTATGGAAATGTTTCTGATGCGTGGAAGTGAAAATATTCCAGTTTCAATGGCGCGCTTCGCTAATGTTGCTTTTAGTGATGGTTCGTTATTACACGGTTTCAACCAAAGGCTATTAAAAGCGCAACCCTTAGTGGCTCCCAGTGATATTAAACGGTACTTCGTCACTCCAGAGGAGTCGGGTCAATTGTGCCTAATGTCCTGTTTGTTAGGTGATAATCGAGATATATTTTTCCCAAAACTAAGTGATGAATTGCACTTACTCACTTTTTCCGAAATAGCACAAGCCTATCTGCAGCAAAGAGGTTACGAGCCGGTATTATGTGAGTCAGAGCAGCAGGCTAGGGAGTTGGCTGAAACACTACCACAACAAGGAAAATGGCCCTGCTTATTCACCCAGAGCGATACAACGGGTGAAAAAGACATTGAAGAGTTTTACACGCATACCGAAACACTCGATATGTCACGGTTTGAAGATTTGGGTATTGTTAAAAATAACGCCAATTATGATACCGATGAACTTGAGTATTTCACGGAGCAAATCAACGCAATGAAGCAAAAGGGACACTGGCAAAAAGTTGACCTTGTTGAGCTGTTTTGTCATCTGATGCCAGAGTTTAGTCATGCCGAGGTCGGTAAATATCTGGATGGTAAAATGTGATGAGTTCCACACAGAGTCTTATTCGTTTTGTCAGAGAGTTTTACCAAAGCAATGAGTTTATTCCACTGCATGCTCCTCATTTTAACGGCAATGAGAAAAGCTATGTGCTTGATACGATAGATTCAACCTTTGTTTCCAGTGTGGGTGCGTATGTCGATCTGTTTGAGCGTCAAGTTGCGGAATTTACGAATGCTTCGAGTGCAATCGCGACCGTCAACGGGACGGCGGCATTGTACAGTGCTCTGTATGTTGCAGGAGTGCGACCAAACGAGCTCGTGATCACCCAAGCTCTGACGTTTGTCGCAACGTGTAATGTGATTGCCCAGCTTGGTGCTCAGCCTGTATTTGTTGATGTGGAGCGCGCAACATTGGGGATGTGCCCACGTGCATTAGAGACGTTTTTAGATCAACACTGTCACCTTAAGGAAGGTATGTGTTTTCACTCAAGTGGTTCACGTATTGCAGCGGTTGTACCAATGCATACCTTTGGTCATCCTGTACAAATACATGAAATTAATCGTGTTTGTGCTCGGTTTGGTATTACTGTCGTTGAAGATGCTGCGGAAAGTCTTGGCTCGTTTTATAAAGGTCAACACACTGGCACCTTTTCACCTTTTGCTGCATTGAGCTTTAATGGTAACAAAGTGATCACCACAGGTGGTGGTGGCATGGTGCTATGTGAGTCACAGGAAGTCGGCAAGCGCGTGAAACATATCACGACCACTGCAAAAGTGGCCCATGCTTATGAGTTTTATCACGATGAGCTTGCGTTCAACTTTCGTATGCCAAATATTAACGCGGCATTGGGTTGTGGGCAGATGGAGCAATTACACGCTTATCTAAGCGCAAAGCGTGCGTTGGCGCTGGCTTATCAAGCGCATTTTGATGGCAGTGAGCTAGAGTTTGTCTGCGAACCAGAGCACGCCCAATCGAATTATTGGTTAAATGCAGTTATCTGTGCGGATAAGCATCATCGAGATGAGTTCCTTGAAATGACAAATAAAGCGGGAGTGATGACCCGTCCTGTATGGCAGTTGATGCACACACTGCCGATGTTCAAAAATGCCATTCGAGGACCATTGGATATGTCTGTTTGGTTGGCAGAGCGCATTGTAAACCTACCCAGCTCCGTGCCCACCGTATCGGAGGTGAAATGAAAAAAATAGCCATAGTTACCGGTACTCGTGCAGACTTTGGGTTATTGTGCCCAATCATTTTAAAGCTACAACAACACCCTCAATTTGACACCTGTGTCTTCGCATGCGCAAGCCATTTGTCTCCAGAGTTTGGGATGACAATCAATGAGCTAAAAGCGAATTCAATAAACAACATAAGGCCAATTGAAATGTTGCTGTCATCGAGTTCGAAAGTTGGAGTTGCAAAATCTACCGGCCTAGCTGTCATTAGTTTTACGGATGCGTTTGCTGCTGAACAGCCCGACTGTGTCTTGGTATTGGGTGACCGTTATGAGATTTTTGCAGCGGCACAGGCAAGCTTTTTCCTTGATATACCGATAGCCCATATTCATGGCGGCGAAGTAACCGAAGGCGCATTTGACGATGCTCTGCGCCATTGCATTAGTAAATTGGCAAGCGTGCATTTCTGCGCCGCTGAGCAATTCGCCGAACGCCTTGAGCGGCTGGGGGAATTTCCTAAAAGCATTCATGTTGTTGGTGCGCCTGGAGTGGACAACATTTTGAGTGCACGAGGAGCCTGTGAATCAGAGGTGGCTGATGTTATCAACTTCCCCTCACAATCACCTTTGGTGTTGGTTACCTATCATCCTGTGACGCGCGGTGATGCGAGTGAAAATGATATCACGCCACTGCTTACGGCCATTGAAAACCAAACACAATTTAATTTTATTGTCACTTACCCTAACGCAGATGGTTTGGGCGCACAGATGATTAAACAGTGGCAAAAGCTAGCGCATCTCCCTCATGTTCGCCTTGAGCCCTCGTTAGGGTTTAGGCGTTATCTCACAGTTATGTCTCATACTGCTTGTGTGTTAGGTAATTCATCAAGCGGTATCATTGAAGCGCCGAGCTTTCATGTGCCTACTGTCAATATCGGCTCTCGTCAGGACGGTCGCCCTCGCAGTGCGAGCATCATTGATATTGAGATGGAAAGTAAATTAGTTGAAGAAAGTTTGCAAAAGGCAACTAGTGAGGAGTTTAAACAACTCTGTCAGCAAGCAACTAATCCATACGGACAAGGTAATAGCGCAGAGAAAATCGTTGAGATACTCGCTAGCATTGATTTTAACACTCTGAGTAAAAAAGGATTTTATGAACAGGAGCAGGTTCATGAACGGTAGAACCTTAATTATCGCTGAGGCGGGTGTGAATCACAACGGCGACCAGGAAATGGCGCTTGAGTTGATACGTGAGGCACACAAAGCCGGTGCAGACATTGTTAAATTTCAGACTTTCAAAGCTAAAAACTTAGTTACAGCAGGAGCTGAGCAAGCCGCGTATCAGTCCGCCAATATGGGGAAACAGGAATCCCAGTTAAGTATGTTAGAGCGCCTCGAGCTTAGCTATGAGCACCATCATGCATTAGTGTCATTGTGTGACACGCTTGGCATTGAATTTTTATCGACGGCTTTTGACTCAGAGAGTTTGGCATTTTTGACCCAAGAGCTTGGACTCAAAAGGCTTAAAATCCCCTCTGGGGAATTAACAAATGCGCCGCTATTGTTAGAGCATGCACAATGTGGCTGCGACTTAATTGTATCTACAGGAATGGCAACACTCGCTGAAATTGAGCAGGCACTCGGGGTGATTGCATTTGGTATGCTGCACCCTAAAGCGCATGCTGGCAATGAGATAGCGTTTGCACAGGCTTACGCCAGCACTGAGGGGCAAGCTCTACTTAAACAAAAAGTAACGTTACTGCACTGCACAACTGAATATCCTGCGCCATTAGATGAAATAAACCTCTGCGCCATGAATACTATGAGTCATGCATTCTCTCTAAAAGTAGGGTATTCCGATCACAGTGATGGTTGGGTTGTGCCTGTGGCGGCAGTTGCCAGAGGAGCAACCGTCATAGAGAAGCACTTCACCTTGGACCAATCATTACCTGGACCAGATCATAAAGCCTCTTTAGAGCCTGACCAACTTGCCAATATGATTTGTGCTATCAGACAAACAGAAGTCATTTTGGGAAATGGTATTAAAATGCCAACTGTAAGTGAGCTTGGTAACAAAGAGGTCGCACGTAAAAGCTTAGTTGCAGCACAGAGCATCAAATGCGGTGATGTGTTTAGCGAAAGTAATCTCGCAGTTAAGCGCCCAGGTTCGGGTATGTCTCCGCATAAATACTGGTCATTACTCGGTGTAAAAGCGTCTAAAGACTATAACATCGGTGATTTACTCGATGAATAACTCACGCGTTATCATTTTGGGTGCAGGTGGCCATGCGAGTGTTCTGGCGGACACGATTATGCGCGGTACGCAGGATATAGCAGCGGTTATTAGCCCGAGTAAAGTGCATAGCCCCATTCTTACACACCTCAAACACTGTTCATCTGATGACCAACTTAAACACTTTGACCCACGAACCCATGAAGTTGTGATCGGTGTGGGTCCTCGGGTGCACGGTGATGTTAGACCCCAACTGGTATCTTTTGCACAGGAACTTGGCTTTAAATTTGCAAAGGTTATATCTGAGGCCGCGTATGTGGCGGAACAAGTGAAGATTGCCGATGGCGTGCAGTTATTGCCTGCTTGCGTGGTAAATACAGGCGCAATAATTGCGGAACATGTTGTTGTGAACTCACGCGCCTTAGTGGAGCATGACTGTTCTATTGGCGCTTTTTCGCATATAGGCCCAGCAGCCGTATTATGTGGCGGTGTAAATCTTGGCCAACATGTGTTTGTAGGAGCCGGGGCGGTTATTTTACCCGGCGTGCGTATTGCCAGCCACACTATCATTGGTGCTAATGCGTTAGTAGACAGAGATATTGACCAGCCGAGCACCGTATATGGTGCGCGCGCAACCGTCCAACAAAGGAGCAGCACATGAGCTTTGCTTGGCAGAAAATTTTATTAGGTCCATCGCGGCCACTCAGAGAAGCGCTGGAAGTGATCAATACCCAAGCCTCTCGGGTTGTTTTGGTTGTTGATGAAAACCAGCAACTGAAAGGAGTGGTTACTGACGGGGATATTCGTCGTGCTTTATTGCAAAATTTAGGGTTAGACGTACCGCTGTCGCAAGTAATGAACACCAATCCCATTATTGCCGCTAAAGGAACAGACAAGGACAAATTGATCGACATCATGGAAAATAAAGGGATTTTATCAATCCCGATTGTCGACAATGGCAAAGTGGTAGGTCTTGAGACGCTTCAGCAGTTTTTAAGCAAACCTAAATATGATAACCCGGTATTTCTAATGGCTGGAGGGTTTGGGACTCGGCTTAGGCCTCTGACCGATGACTGCCCAAAACCTATGTTGCAAGTAGGCAGTAAACCAATCTTAGAAACTGTGTTGCAAAGTTTTGTTAAGGCGGGATTTCGGAACTTTTATATCTCCACTCACTATATGCCCGAGCAAATTGAAGATCATTTTGGTGATGGCAGTAAGTGGGGGGTGAGTATTAAGTACGTGTACGAAGACACGCCACTTGGTACTGGTGGTGCGCTTGGTTTGTTACCCAAAGACTTACCAGATGACTTGCCACTGATCATGATGAATGGCGATGTGCTAACCAAAGTAGACTTTGCGCGTTTATTAGAGTTCCACTGTGATAATCAAGCTGACGCGACTATGTGCGTGCGCGAGTATGAATACCAAATCCCATATGGTGTTATTAACGGCCAAGGAAACCGTATCATTGATATGGAAGAAAAGCCCATTCAACGCTTTTTTGTCAATGCTGGGATCTATGTGGTATCACCACAAGTTGTTAAGTCAGTGCCTTACAACTTCAATATTGATATGCCTACCATACTAGAACAACAAATCGACATTAATAAACAGGTGTTGATGTTCCCGATCCACGAGTATTGGCTTGATATTGGTCGTATGGATGATTTTAACCGGGCACAAATTGATATCCGAAGTCTTGGGTTGAGTTAATGAAAACATTGGCAGTGATTGGTCTTGGCAATATATCCAATCGTCATCGACGTAACTTAAAAGCACTGTACCCTGATGCTCAAGTTCTTGCCATGTCGGCGAGTGGTCGGCCAATAACGAGCCTTCCTCAATGCGCGGATGCGATGGTAAGTAATGTTGACGAACTCGTTGCTGCAAGGCCTGACCTCGTTATAATCGCATCCCCCGCACCCATGCATCACTACCATGCTCAAGTACTGCTCAAAGCGGGAGTGGCATGTATCGTTGAAAAACCATTATGCGCTGATAGTACTCAAGCCAAGGAACTGATGGATGCGCTTATAGGCGTAAAAACTCCTGTGGCAGTGGGTTATTGTCTGCGTTACATGCCAAGTGCAATCAAAATGAAAGAACTCGTATATTCAGGGGGATTAGGAGAGATATATTCGATCCACATCGAAGTAGGCCAGTATCTTCCTGATTGGCGCCCTGACACGGACTTTCGTCAAACGGTCTCTGCGCGCAAGGAGCTCGGCGGTGGCGCATTACTCGAGTTGAGTCATGAGTTAGATTACGCCAACTGGCTTTTTGGGCCTTTAACTCCGCTGCAGGCCACTATTAAGCACTCTAAAACACTGAAACTTGAAGTGGAAGACCTTGTGGATGTTGGGTTTGCAAGCCAATCCGGCGCCCATCTTCATATGCATTTAGACTTTTTACAGCGCCAACCATCGCGCTTCTGTACGGTGCATTGTAGTGCAGGGAAGGTGCATTGGAATTTACTTTTAAATCGCATTGATTGGACCGATGAATCTGGTTTGATTCATGTTTTTGATTACCCAGATTGGCAAGCTAATGATATGTACATGGCGATGGTGCGTGACATGCAAAACAATATTGATGCACAACCGAATCAGTGCGTATCACTGTCACAAGCCGCTGAGGTTTTGGATTTGATAGATACTATTAGAAAGATGCAATCATGATACGTAATGCCTTTATTTTCGCTCGTGGTGGCTCAAAGGGACTACCTCGTAAGAATGTCTTGCCTTTGGCTGGAAAGCCCTTATTGGCTCATTCGATAGACAGCGCTAAACAAGCGGGGATATTTACAAGAATTTTTGTGTCCACCGATGATGCAGAAATTGCCAATGTGGCGCGACAGTATGGGGCTGAGGTAATAGACCGTCCTGCGCAGTTGGCACAAGATACATCATCTGAGTGGCTGGCGTGGCAACACGCTATCACATGGGTGCAAAGCAAATATGGTGCATTTGAGACCTTCGTAAGTTTACCAACGACCAGTCCTCTGCGCATCAAGGACGATATTATCGCTGCAGTTGAGCAGCTTAATGCAACAGATGCGGATATATGCATCTCGATCACACCAGCCTCACGCAGCCCATATTTCAATATGGTCACCCGTCAAGATAGTGGCGAGGTGCAGTTGGTGATAAACACAGACACTAAAGTGTTGCGTCGACAAGATGCCCCTGAAGTGTTTGATATAACAACGGTCGTGTATGCGGCCAAAAGTCGCTATGTTGAGTCAGGGAAGGGTGTTTTGTCAGGAAAGGTTACGAGCATTTGTGTGCCCCCTGAACGTGCAGTAGACATCGACACACAACTGGACTTCGATTTGGCACAGTTGCTAATTGCAAGACAGGAATCCAATTAATGAGAACAATAACTCAGCTTCAAGATATGACCCAACAGTGGGTTTTGATAACAGGTGGGGCCGGGCATGTTGGACGCGCTGCGGCGCATGCATTACTTGAGCTTGGCGCGAACGTTATCTTGCTAGACAGAGATAAACAATACTTAAATCAGGTTCATGCTGATGAGTTTGAACATGCTAAATCCGTGCATTGTGTGTGTTGTGAGCTCAGCGATGAGCAGAGTATTCACCTTGCAATGAAACAGGTTGCAAGTATTACTCAGGGCACACTTAATGTGCTGATCAACAATGCCGCATTCGTTGGTACAGATAAACTGACAGGTTGGTGTGTACCTTTTGAAAAACAGTCCTTTGAGACATTTAAGGCATGTTTAGATGTCAATCTCAGTGCCCCTTTTCTTTTGAGTCAATTGGCATTTGATTTGATGAAACAAACGCAAGGTGCGAATCGCAGTATCATCAACATTTCCTCTATTTATGCTGTAGTTGGCCCACAAATGGACATGTATGCAGGAACCGAAATGGGCAATCCCGCCGCGTATGCTGCGAGTAAAGCAGGGTTGATGCAATTGACTAAATGGATGGCTGCGAATATCGCTCCTGAGGTCCGCATTAACAATATAGTGTTGGGGGGTATTGAACGAGGGCAACCGCAAAGCTTCTTAGACAAATACAACGCAAAAGTGCCAATGCAACGCATGGCGACGGAGGAAGATGTCAAAGGTGCCATAGCGTATTTGAGTTCAGGATTGTCTAACTATATGACAGGACAGTCACTTTATTTAGACGGTGGCTGGACCGCTATTTGAAAATAGATTGTCACCGCTATTTGGCTATACTTATAGCTATGTGAGCTAGCTGTATAGTTAGGTGAGAGTGATATGAAAGTAGGTCAACCTTCGAGTGCATTGAACACCCAAGCGCTCAATAATCTCAACAAATTGGATCAACAACTTGCCTCTGGTAAGCGCGTTAATTCGGCAGCGGATGACGCCGCAGCGTTGCAAATTATTGACCGTTTAACGTCGCAGCAAAATGGTTATGCGCAAGCAAGCCGTAACGCTTACGACGGTATCTCTTATGCGCAGGTGAGCGAGTCGGCACTAGGGAATGTGAATGATGCGGTATCGCGTATTCGTGAGTTGTCAATCCAATCGGGTAATGGTGCCTTGACTGATAGCGACCGTCAGGCTTTGCAAGAGGAAGTCGTGCAGTTGCAAGATGAGATAAGCACCACCCTAGAGCAGGCAAACTTCGCAGGAAAACCTTTGTTTAATGGTGAGGATGTGAGTTTCCAAATTGGTGCTGATGCCAATCAAACCAATACTCTGAGCGCACCAAATAGCGATTTTCTAAATGCGATTAACACTATTGATATATCAACTCAAGCAGGAGTCGATTCAGCCTTGCAAATTGCCGATGATGCGTCGCAGTTAGTTAATGAGCAACGTGCGCAACTAGGCGCGTTTGAAAATGCACTTTCGAGCAATATTCGTAGTTTGTCGCAGCAAAATGAGAACATTGCTGCCAGTCAAAGTCGTATCCAAGATGCTGACTATGCGCGTGCTGTGAGTGAACGTACAGCCAATGATATTCTCAGCCAAGCGTCTATTGCATTGCGAGGGCAAGCAAATCAAAGCGCTGCATCAATACTAGGGCTGTTGTAAATTTATTCATCAGTTAACTCAAATCAAAGAAGTGTAGGAAAAGTGTCTGATTTTTGGCGTGTACGTCAAAAAAATGCCACTTTTCCTTGAATCCTGTCGTCACTGCAATACAATCTAGAGATATTACAATCGCTTAGTTTTAAAATGGCGGCAGGATGATCCTGATTCTTGATGATAATAATAAACGGGCAAATGGCTTAAGTTATGCACTTTCATTTGTAGGAGAAGCAAATGAAATCATTAATTTGGAGCAATTCGCTCACGCTACACAAAGGCACAAAGAATCAATAGTCGTGCTCGGGGCACTGGGGCACAACGAACATCAGCAACTTATCAAGGCACACCCTGAGTTACCATTTTTACTTATTGGCGAAACGCTCAATCCTCTACTTGAGATAGCCAATGTAATTGGTCTCATCTGTGAGCCGTTTAGCCACGATTTTACAACCCAACTTCTGCACGACTGTCAGCAGTATCTGCGCATGAAACCTTGTGCACATGCAGCAAAAAGTCCCAAAGCATTTAACGGCCTAGTCGGTGACACCGAAGCTGTGAACCACGTGCGTTTTTTAATCTCACAGGTTGCTAAAACAGATGCCAATGTCCTTATTTTAGGTGAGTCGGGCACAGGTAAAGAAGTGGTCGCAAGTAACGTGCACTTGCTTTCAGGGCGCAGTAATGGTCCGTTTGTTCCCGTGAACTGTGGCGCTATTCCTGGAGAGTTACTTGAAAGTGAGTTGTTTGGTCATGAAAAAGGCGCATTTACAGGGGCCATTTCTGCCCGAAAAGGTCGCTTTGAACTCGCTCAAGGTGGCACACTTTTCCTTGATGAAATTGGCGATATGCCGCTGCAAATGCAAGTTAAGTTACTACGTGTATTGCAAGAGCGTAGTTATGAGCGAGTAGGCGGTACCAAAGCCATACAGGCCGACGTGCGCGTCATCGCCGCGACACATCGTAACCTAGAAGAAATGATTGAAGCGGGCGACTTCCGTGAAGATTTATACTATCGCCTCAACGTATTCCCTATCGAAAACCCAGCATTGCGAGAGCGTGCTGCTGACATTGGTTTATTACTTAAAGAACTCACTAAGCGCGTGCAACAGCAAAGCGGACAGGGAGTAAAGTTTACTGATAGAGCCATCGAAAGCCTACAAGCCCATTCTTGGCCGGGCAACATTCGTGAACTTGGCAATTTGGTAGAGCGTATGGTCATCATGTTCCCTGACCAAGTAGTTGATGTGCCAGATTTACCTGCTAAATACCAACACGTCGACGTGGAGGCATTCGTCCCCGAGTATCCTGAAGAGTTGCTTGAACGCCAAGCTCTCAATGATATTTTTGGCGAAGGCTTTGTTGATGAGGACGATAGTCCAAGCGCTCCTGAGCACGCATCTTCTGCAGATATGGGTCTACTACCTGATGAGGGTATTGTTCTTAAAGACTATCTCGGCGAGTTGGAAATTAGCCTTATTACCCAGGCGCTAGAGCGTCATGATTATGTGGTCGCTCGAGCTGCGGAAATTCTTGGAGTCCGCCGCACTACCTTGGTGGAAAAAATGAAGAAATACGACCTTAATCGGGATTAGCCTTCTTTGAATTAACGGCTCCCTCAGGTGTAGTCGATTATAAAAGCAAGCCTTTGTTGTGAGTTCTTCGCTTCAGTTTATATTGGCCTGATCTCGAATCAGGCTGTTCAACACGCCCTAGCGAAAATCAGCTTGTTATGCTTTTCTGTGTATCGGCAACCGTGTTGAGGTATGCTCTGTTTCTATAATATTGAATTTGCATACAGCGGAGGTGTTGATGATAAGTTGTAGTCAATATGATTACGTAGAGATTGTGTGCTTGTTTCAATATCCCATTGAAATCCAGCTTAGCTGTGGTGATTTTGTTGTGGGTCGGGCGCTCGATACGCAACAAAATGCGGCCAAGGAGGAGTGCATTAAAATAAGCACAGATCAAGGCGATGTGTTGGTTGTCCTCGATAGCATCGCGACTTTAAAAGTCACAGTTAAAAACCCACACTTTGATGAAGTCGCGTTTAAGTAACGCCCCAGAATCAGCGAGGTCAACACGATGAAATTAACCCTAACCTGTAGTGTTATTTTATTGGCATTGAGTAGTGCAGCGCATGCCTTAGTGCCTAATGGCGAGTATTATCAAAAATCACAGCAACAGATTGACCAATTGCAGGCAGAGTCAGCGATACTCGCTAGCATTCATCCAAAAAACCAGCATGTGATACAACTTATCGATAATATCCGCCTGGAAATCAATTTGATTCAGCAACGAGTAGAGCTGTACAAAAAGTTAGAGCAATCACAATTAATTATGTACTCTTTCAAACCCCAAAAATAGCCCAGTTCATATGGGGGAAAAGGCCAATAAAATTGCCGTAGATCACAGCCATGTGCTACTTGAGCCTAGTATATCTATAATTTAATTTATTATGCAGAATGCGATGACTTAAGGCCAACATGACCGTACTTTGTTAGGTGGTTATTGATAACTGTAGTCAACTGAACCATTGCGCTATCTCTTGCCCAATGACAGGCTTTTTTCTAAACAGTGAAATCATTTCCGACATCCTTGTATGCGGTTTATGAGTCAGTCATGAAAGAGTCAAAATTGCCAAAAGTGTGATCCCAATAAAAAGGCATACTATTATCCAAAGCAATCTGGGGTTATCGAGTAAGAACCGATCATCAAGCTCTTTATTAGCCACTTTTTGAGTATCTTTTTCCACATTTGTCATGTGTATTCGCTGTGCTTGAGCTGCTGACACTTGATGCTGGCGCAGCCTCATTGCGACTTGTTCAGGGGTAACTACTTCTCCTTGGGCAATGAGAATTTGTTCAATGATGCCATCGCAAGGAGCAACAACCTCTAAAATCACTTTATCTGATTCAACGGCAAATAAAATTTGCTCGAATGTAACTATTTGACCTTCATTTACATACACTTTGTTGATGCTTGCGGACGATCCCTGTTCTGGTAGTGAGGGTATTTTAATTTCTTCGCGCATAAGCCTTCCATAGTTGCATTTATGTGGCACACAGGGATCATTGGTAAGCAAGCTTCGGTTATAAATAACACACCTGCACCAACAAATTATCAAGTTACTTTGCAGTAGGCAATTTTAGTTAGGGCTAGTTTATGTGAGTTAAGGTTTATCTTCATTGCTTATACATAGCCAACACTTCTTCTTTGCGAAAACAATCATTGTGATGATCGTTGACCATGCCGCAGGCTTGCATGTGTGCATACACGGTTGTAGAGCCCAGAAACTTAAAACCACGTTTCTTTAGGTCTTTGGCAAACGCATCGGACTGTTCGCTGGTGGCAACATAATCCGCTTTTGAACGAATGGAATTTACACGTGGTTTGTGGCCTACAAACTGCCATTGATAGTCGCTAAAGCTGCCAAATTCGTGCTGAATTTCTAAAAAGCGTTGGGCGTTATTAATGGTTGCGAGAATCTTCAGGCGATTACGCACAATGCCTTCATCATTGAGTAGCCTTTGAATATCTTTATCGTCAAACGCTGCGATTTTGCGGGCATCGAAATTAGCGAATGCGTTGCGATAGTTGTCGCGTTTTTTCAAAATGGTGTACCAGCTCAACCCTGCTTGCGCCGACTCCAAAGTCAAAAACTCAAAAAGGGTATCATCGTCGTATACCGGCACACCCCACTCACTGTCGTGATAGGCAACGTAATCTTCTTTATTTAAATCAACCCAATCGCATCGTTTACACATGTTCTTATCCTTGAAATAGGCGTCTTTATCATCACCCTGTTACCATAGCAGTTAACTGGTTTTATATACAGTGTCATTTTTTTGATTTTAAATTGATAACTCTAAATTATTGATATTTAAGGTTTTTAAAGTTGGTACGCTTTGTGCTTTTGTTTAGAAAACCCTGTGTTTAAGAGAAAGTTACCATGGCATTAGCGAGTGTATTAACCCCGCACATTTTTCCACAAGGACAGTTTGGCTCCGCATTAGCTCACGAGGCCTATATAGGTGAGCTCAGTGATTTGCGTTTGCAGGCCAGTTGGCTTAGCCACCTTGTTGATACTATGCCTGCGGGCGTTGTGGTGCTCGATGGTCAAGGCATGATAGCCAAAGCCAACCAAATTGCCATTGATATGTTAGGTGAGCCACTTGAGGGTGAGAAGTGGTTTAGCATTATTCAGCGCTCGTTCCGTCCCCAGCAAGACGATGGTCATGAGGTGTCATTGCGAGACGGACGTCGTATTAAACTCGAAATTCGTGCTTTGGCTCCTGAGCCAGGGCAGTTAATTCTGATGACAGACCTAACCGAAACGCGTCAATTACAAGCACGCTTAGCACATATGCAGCGCTTAAGTGCGCTCGGTAAGATGGTCGCTACTTTGGCACACCAAGTACGCACGCCACTGTCTGCAGCGATGCTTTACGGCGCTAATTTAGGCTCTGAGCGTCTCAATAGCGAGTCACGTTCGCATTTTCATGAAAAGCTGATGTCGCGATTGAAAGACTTGGAAAACCAAGTGAATGACATGCTGTTGTTTGCTAAAAGCGGCGAGCAACAAGTGGTTGAGCCTATGTCACTGGGTCAACTGCTCAGCGATGTAAAACAAGGTGCGGAAGCAATGTTATGTGAACATGGCGCGCAGTTGCACGTGCAATTGCCAGAGCCAGATGCTGAGGTTATGGGGAATCGCACAGCCCTTGCAAGTGCCATCAACAACCTTATTCATAATAGCCTGCAGGTGATCCCAGAGAATGCGCAAATACACATGAGTGCACAGCGCTGCCAAGAGGATGACACCAAGGTCAATATTATTATTCGTGACAATGGCCCTGGTATTAGCAATGAGCTAAAACACAAGATTTTTGAGCCCTTTTTTACCACCAAACGCCAAGGAACCGGACTAGGTCTTGCGGTTGTTGCATCGGTAATGAGTTCGCACAAAGGGCAGGTATCGATTAAAGATGCAGAGCATGGCGGTGCAGAGTTCATCTTGAGTTTACCGCTATTTAACATTCACCCACAGGAGGACAAACATGAGTAATTATGTCTTAGTGGTCGAGGACGATCCCGGTTTACGCGAAGCGCTGACCGACACGTTGTCGTTAGCTGGCGTGGCGTGTATTGCAGCTAAAAGTGGTGAAGATGCGATCATGATGCTCAAAGAGCATGATGTTTCATTGGTCGTCAGTGATGTACAAATGCCGGGTATTAACGGTATTGAGCTACTTAAAAGCATTAAACTTAACTACCCTGATTTGCCGGTGTTGATGATGACAGCCTATGCCACCATTGATGATGCGGTTGAAGCGATGCGCATGGGCGCAATTGATTATATGGCCAAGCCGTTTGCACCTGAGGTGCTGTTGAACTTGGTTAGTCGCTACTTGCCTGCCGAGGCACCAGCTCACAAAGGGCCTGTGGTGGCGGACGCCAAAAGTTTAGCGCTCCTCGATTTAGCGAATAAAGTGGCTGATAGTGACGCCAGTGTGATGGTCATGGGGCCAAGCGGTAGTGGTAAAGAGGTGCTGGCGCGCTTCATTCACGACCAATCTTCTCGTGCCAATGAACCCTTTATCGCGATTAACTGTGCAGCCATTCCAGAGAATATGCTTGAGTCCACCTTGTTTGGGTATGAAAAGGGCGCGTTTACAGGGGCTATTAATGCCTGCCCGGGTAAGTTTGAACAAGCTCAAAATGGTACCATTTTGCTCGATGAAATTACCGAAATGGATTTAAGCCTGCAAGCAAAGCTATTACGGGTGCTGCAAGAGCGTGAAGTTGAGCGCTTGGGAAGTCGTAAAACCATTGCGTTGAATGTGCGAGTGCTCGCAACATCTAACCGCGATTTGAAAGAAGCGGTGCGTGAGGGAGTATTCCGTGAAGACTTGTTTTACCGCCTTAATGTTTTCCCATTGAAGTGGTTGCCGTTGTGTGAACGTCCTGGGGATATTATTCCGCTAGCGGAGCATTTGCTCGAGCGCCATTGCCAAGCAGCCAAGCAGCCTATTGCGAGTTTAAGCGAGCAAGCTAAAGAACGTCTGTTGTCTCACGCATGGCCGGGTAATGTTCGTGAACTTGAAAACGTTATTCAACGGGCGCTAATTTTAAAATCAGGTGATGTGGTGCAAGAACATGCAATCTACATTGAAGAGTTAGTGCCTGCAGGGGAGCTGCAAACGATGAGTAACGTCCCCGTTGTTGGTCACAGTACTCCCCAAGAGCTGAATGTGCCTGCATCTGCTAATGAGAGTGAGAAGGTGCTCGATGATAGTGCGAGTTTTAAAGATGAACTCAAGAATAAAGAGCATAAAATCATTCTCGATACGCTTAATCGTTTCAACGGTAAGCGTAAAGATGTTGCTGATGCGTTGGGAATAAGTCCGCGCACCTTGCGCTATAAAATTGCGCAAATGCGTGAGCAAGGTATTCAGCTGCCCGCCTAAAATATCATTACGATGCCCAAACCTCGTTTGGGCATTTTTTTGTCAGTCAAAATTCTGCCAGCTCAAAAAGCCAGCAGTGTCAAAAATAAAAGCGCTCAAATCATTGTTTTTATTGGTTTTATTGTTGGCACGCTTAATGCTTTTCATAAACTAAGTTTTATTTAATTTGTGATATGCAAAATGAAAGTTGAAGCCAATTCATTGTTCCAAGAAATGCAAATGCTGACTCAAGAAGCACAAGCAAGAAACCCTCTCAAGCAAGTCGTGCCACAAACAACTACGTCGTCGGCACAGTTTGGCGAACTCCTAAGCAACGCAATTGATACAGTCAATGGTCTACAAAAAGACGCCAAAGCGAAAGTAACGGCTGTGGAAATGGGTGATCGCCGTGTGTCGTTAGCTGAAGCAATGATTGCATCACAAAAATCATCAGTGGCCTTTGAGGCAACCGTGCAAGTGCGTAACAAGCTGGTTGAAGCCTACAAAGACATTATGAATATGCCTGTTTAACGGATAGTGGAGAAAAGTCGTGGCGCAAGCAAACCAATCAACTGATCTCGCTCTGGCGGATGGCGGTGTCGATTTAAGTCCCGGCAACGACAATCATTCGGAGCAAAAGTCAGGATACCTTGGCGCAATGAGCGGTATCGATATGCTGCGTCAGGTGACCTTAATTATTGCTTTGGCTATTTGTGTGGCTATTGCAATCTTCATTATCATTTGGGCGCGCCAACCTGATATGCGCCCGCTCGGCAAGATGCCAACCGAAGAGCTCATTCAAACGCTTGATTTTCTTGATGCACAAAAAATTGATTACGAGCTAGATGGCAATATCGTAATGGTGCCAGATGATGCGTACCAAGATATTAAACTGTCAATGACCCGTGAAGGGTTAACGCAGGGTCCAGACTCAGGCACGGATATTCTCATGCAAGACATGGGTTTTGGTGTGTCACAGCGCTTAGAGCGTGAGCGCCTCAAGCATTCTCGTGAGCAGCAACTTGCGCGTACGATTGAAGAGCTAAACAAGATCACCCGTGCCAAAGTGTTGCTTGCTATCCCTAAAGAAAACGTATTTGCGCGTATCGAGAAAAAGCCTTCTGCAACGGTTGTGGTAACGCTTAAACGTGGCCGTAATCTTAATGGTGAAGAAGTTGATTCGGTAGTTGATATTGTCGCTTCTGCAGTGCAAGGATTATCGCCTTCACGCGTTACCGTAACCGACCAAAATGGGCGTTTACTTAACTCAGGTTCGCAAGACTCACTGTCTGCTCGCTCACGCAAAGAATATGAAATTGAGCGCCAGCGCGAGCAAGAATATATTGAAAAAATCGACAGCATCATGATCCCAGTGGTTGGCCTAGGTAACTACACCGCACAAGTTGATTTGGTGATGGACTTCAGCGCTGTTGAAGAAACACAAAAGCGCTTCAATCCAGATTTGCCAGCGGTACGTAGCGAGACAACCCTCGAAGAAAATAATATTGGTGGTTTAGCTGTGGGCATTCCAGGCGCATTGACTAACCAGCCACCGGTTAATTCAAACATCCCTGAAAATGCGGTGGGCGAACAAAATGCGCAAACTACAACGCCTTCGCGTAACCACAAAGAGGCAACGCGCAACTATGAACTCGACACCACGATTTCGCACAAGCGTAAGCAAACCGGTGTGATCCGTCGTATCAGTGTGTCAGTGGCGGTTGATTATACGCAAACTCAAGGCGCTGACGGTCAAAATGTGGCTGCGCCACGCACTGAGCAAGAATTGAATAATATTCGCCGTTTACTCCAAGGCGGGGTGGGTTTTGATTTGCAACGCGGTGATGCGCTTGAAGTTGTGAGCGTACCGTTTGTCCGTGAAGATGTAACCCAAATTGCTGAATTGCCGATTTGGGAGCAAAACTGGTTCCAAAAATATGTCCGTATGGCGTTAGGCTTCTTAGTAATCATCGTACTGATTGTTGCGGTAGTGCGCCCAATGCTTAAACGTCTTATCAACCCTGATGATACGCTTGAAGCTTATGACGAAGAATCATTGACCTCAGGTGTTGATATTGGTGATGCCACACTGGATATGCTTAACACCAACTTTGATGAGTCGTCAGTGGGCTTCTCCCCAGATGGCACATTGCAACTTCCAGATTTGCATGGTGATGAAGACTTACTCAAAGCGGTTCGCGCATTGGTGGCAAATGAGCCAGAATTATCCTCACAAGTAGTTAAAGCATGGTTGAGCGAAGATGACTGAAGAACAAGAGACAATTAGCACAAAATTCGATGTCGATAAGCTTGATGGGGTTGAGAAAGCCGCCATATTACTACTGAGCTTATCTGAAGAAGATGCAGCACAAATACTCAAGCACTTAGAGCCAAAGCAAGTGCAACGTGTGGGTATGACCATGGCCTCACTGACTGATTTGAGTCAGGCTAAGATCAGCGCAGTACACAACTTGTTTATTGAACAAATTCAGCAATTTAGTACGATTGGCTTCCAGTCAGAAGATTTCATTAAGAAGGCGCTAACCGCGGCTCTTGGTGAAGACAAAGCGGCAAGCTTAATTGACCAAATCGTGATGGGTTCAGGTGCCAAAGGTCTGGACTCATTAAAATGGATGGACTCGAAGCAAGTTGCGAACATTATTCGTAATGAGCACCCTCAGATTCAAACTATCGTGTTGTCGTACCTCGAGCCAGAGCAAAGCGCCGAAATCTTGGCACAATTCTCAGAGAAAGTACGCCTTGATTTGACCATGCGTATTGCCAACTTAGAAGAAGTGCAGCCAGCAGCATTGCAAGAGCTAAACGAAATCATGGAGAAACAGTTCGCAGGTCAAGCAGGTGCGCAAGCGGCGAAGATGGGTGGTCTCAAAGCGGCAGCAGATATCATGAACTACCTCGATACCAATATCGAAGGTCAGTTGATGGATTCAATCCGCGAACACGACGAAGAAATGTCGCAACAAATCCAAGACTTGATGTTCGTATTCGAGAACTTAATGGATGTCGACGACCGTGGTATTCAAGCAATCTTGCGTGAAGTGCAACAAGATGTCTTGATGCGTGCAATTAAAGGCGCAGACGATGGTCTTAAAGATAAGATCCTCAGCAACATGTCTAAACGCGCTGCAGAAATGTTGCGTGATGACCTTGAAGCCATGGGTCCTGTGCGTGTCAGTGAAGTTGAAGCGGCACAGAAAGAAATTTTGTCTACAGCACGTCGTCTTGCAGATTCAGGTGAAATCATGCTTGGCAGTGGTGGTGGTGAGGAGTTCTTATAAGCCATGAGCGACATCAAATTGCACCGTGGAAGAAAATTGGATGCCAGTGAAGCAGCACAAGAGTTGTTACAGAACTGGTCCATACCTGAGGTCACAGCGAAAGTTGAGGCGCTAAAAGGCCGTTCCACTGCGTTTGGTACACCACTAGAAGAGTTGTACAAAAAACATGTGCTCGAGGATGACGCGCATCACGGTGATGAGGTTGAGGTGCAAACACCTCAAGAGCCAGACTTGCCTAAGCTCACTATGGAAGAGCTTGAACAAATTCGCCAAGATGCCTATGAAGAGGGCCTCAAACAGGGCAACGAACAAGGTTACATCGATGGCTTTGAAAAAGGCGTAAGTGAAGGCAAAGAAGCAGGCTACAAAGAAGGTATTAATCAAGGAAAAGAGCAAGGGCTACAAGAAGCTAAGCCTTTAATTGACGAGCAACTGGCAACCTTAAAGGCCCTGTTAGAAGCCCTTGATGAGCCGGTTAAACACCTTGATCAGCAAGTTGAAAGCGAAGTTATTTTGCTCGCAACTGAGTTGGCAAAAGCCATTACCTTGAATGAAATCAAGACTCATCCTGAGACCATTTTAGCAGCGCTTAAAGCAGCAACGGATGCGTTGCCGAGTAACGATGCACAATGCCAAATTTACCTGCATCCTGAGGACTTAGAATTAGTGCAACGTCACTTTGATGAGCAAGCACTTGCTAACCGTCATTGGCAACTATTGAGTGAACCAACAATGGAACGTGGTGGGTGTCACATCAAACAACAGCGCTCATCAATTGATATGGCCCTGGCGGGGCGTATCAACCAAGTTATTGATAACTTCTTGCAAGATGCCGGTGTGCATGTGAAGGACAAGGAGTAAGCCATGTCAACTTCCTTGTTAGAACGCCTACAAAGTAAGCGCCAATACATTCACCAACCCCCAGTAGCAGTGGCGGGGAGCTTAACCCGCGTGGTTGGTTTAACCCTCGAAGCCAAGGGCCTACATGCCCCCATAGGCAGCCAATGCCTAGTGGAAACTAATCAAGGTATGGTCGAGGCTGAAGTTGTTGGTTTTAATGATGATATTTTATATCTAATGCCCAACGATAGAATCTCAGGGGTGCTGCCTGGCGCGCGCGTTATACCTCAAGCTAAACAACCTGGTTTACCAGTGGGAATGAGCTTGCTTGGCCGTGTAGTTGATGGCTTGGGTCGACCTTTGGATGGTCTTGGCCCGTTGCGTACACAAAACTATGTGCGTTTTGCTCAGCACAATATTAACCCGCTCGCGAGAAGACCTATAAGTCAGCCCATGGATGTGGGCGTCAGAGCCATTAACTCAGTGATCACAGTGGGTCAGGGCCAGCGCATGGGCTTGTTTGCAGGTAGTGGTGTCGGTAAGTCGGTGTTACTTGGCATGATGACACGCGGCAGTGCCGCTGATGTGATTGTGGTTGGCCTTGTTGGCGAACGTGGTCGCGAAGTAAAAGAGTTTATTGAAGAGATTTTGGGAGATGACGGGCGCGCTCGCTCGGTGGTGGTTGCTGCTCCTGCGGATGCCTCACCACTAATGCGTTTAAAAGGGTGTGAAAGCGCCGTGACAATCGCTGAGTATTTTCGAGACCAAGGGTTGAATGTGTTGCTCCTTTTAGACTCAGTGACACGTTATGCCATGGCCCAGCGTGAGATTGCGCTAGCGGTAGGTGAGCCGCCAGCAACCAAGGGTTATCCACCTTCTGTCTTTGCTAAACTGCCAGCGTTAATTGAGCGCGCAGGTAATGGCGGCGAAGGCCAAGGTGCGATCACCGCATTCTTTACCGTCCTCTCTGAAGGGGATGATTTACAAGACCCCATCGCTGATGCCGCGCGTGCCATTTTGGATGGTCATATTGTACTCTCTCGTGAGCTTGCAGACAGTGGTCATTACCCGGCGATTGACGTGGAAAAGTCGATAAGTCGTGTGATGCCGCAAGTTGTGTCTGAACAACATATGCAGCAAGCGCGTTTACTCAAACAGGTGATGGCACTGTATTCAGAAAACAAAGACATGATCACGTTGGGTGCGTATCAAAAAGGTACCGACCAAGTGCTCGACCAAGCTATTGATATGATGCCCATGATCAATCAATTTTTGCGTCAAGGTATGAAAGATGTGGTGCCATATGATGAGTGTCTGAACTCGTTGGCTATCTTATTCGGCCAAGGAGGCAACCGTGGCTAAACTCAGTGTGTTACACAAGTTAGAAAGTGATAAAGAGGAAAAGCTACGCGCTGACTTTTTGGCCGCACAGCAGTATCAGCGTATGCATCAGCAAAAGCTCACG
This sequence comes from Pseudoalteromonas maris, assembly GCF_049257235.1. NCBI lineage: Bacteria > Pseudomonadati > Pseudomonadota > Gammaproteobacteria > Alteromonadales > Pseudoalteromonadaceae > Pseudoalteromonas > Pseudoalteromonas maris. The sequence goes on along the minus strand of NZ_JBMMUF010000001.1, from coordinate 413,317 downwards.
GGTTTGAATCAATTCCGTGGTGAATACATGCAGCAATTGATGACTAAGGCTCAAACTGGCTTATCTAGTGCAGGGTTTAGTCACTATCAAAACTTCATCAGTAAAATTGACCAAGCTATTGAGCAGCAAACTCAGGTTGTAGACACAGCGAAAAGAGTGGCTGAACAGCGCCAAAGCCAGTGGCAACAACAGCGCATTCGTACCGAGGCAGTCGCCAAGTTAATTGAGAAGCAAGCTCTTAAAAAACAAATACAAATGGCTAAGGCCGAGCAGAAAATGTTGGATGAATTTGCTACTAACCAGTTTTTCGCACGGCGGGCTGCACAAAACACTGGTACGTAACTTGCTACCCTGTGAGTAATAAGTGATTTTGGCGGTAAAGCGGCAGCGCTTTGCCCCTTTTAAAAGGGTTTCATCACATGTCATACATAGAATCAGCGTTACCGCTCAATACCCTTGTGCAAGGCAGTGAAGCTGCACCTAGCGAAGCTCAAAGTGGCAGCAGTGCAGATTTTGCAGACGCTTATGGCCAAGCGCAGGCCAGCGTTCAAGAGCAATCGCAAAAAGCGGCTGTGCGCGCTAACGACCAATCTGCAAATGAATTAAAAGCCGTGGACCCTTCGTTTAGAAAAGAGCCCGAACATAAGCCGCTAGATGCCAAAGTGCATCCCCAAGAAAATGCTCAAGAAGTAACATCAGATCAGTCTCAAGAGCATGATGCGCAGGCCAACGCTGTGGCTGAACTAGATGAGGTCACTGGTGCAAAAAACATTGCATCACAGTCACTTGAAACGCAAGTGCAAGGTGAGGATATCTCCATTGCCAATGAGCAAACGGAACAGCTGAGTGATGACATCCTGCTTAGCAATGATGATTTTTATCAGCAAATTTTTGCCCAGCTCAATGTCAGTGCAGAGCTAAAGCCGGTGGCAAAAGAAGTGAATCAACTGTTGGTGGGTGACTATGCGCATATGCCAATCACACCAGGGCCAATCATGACTTTGCCTGTCGAGCTAGAAAGTGCACTGGCCGAGCTCACACCAAAACAGCTTGAGCAACTTAACGTATTGATTCAACAGCAAGGTCAAGCTCAAGGGGTTGACGCTAAGCTGTTAACGCAGCTAAGTCAGCACCTGCAGGCAATGATCGCTCAAGGAGACGCCAAAGCAGCATTCCCAAAGGCTTCGCCAGAGGTGCTCCCCCAAGCTATGCATTTAGAGCAGGGTGAGGCAATCGAGCAGCAGATGCAAAGCGGTGATAAAAAGGCTTTTGCTGACGTGGCATTAGGTGCTGTTAAGGCTCAAGGCCAACACATAGGTGATGTGTCTGCAACAGCGAAGGGCGAACTTCCTGTTTCAGCCAAATCAGAAGCACAAGCGAAGGTGGAAGCGATTGCTGCGGCAAAGGCACAAACCACCGAAGGCGCAGAGGCAAAGCTTGGCGAGCGTATCAGCACCATTGCCAGTGATATAAAAGGTCAGGTAACTGACAATGCAAAGACTCAAACTAAAGTATCATCGGCTGAGCATTTAGCGGCACAATTGCAGCAGGTGCAAAAAGATCAGGCGTCTAAATCAGAGGCACCTGCAAATGTATTTGCCCGCTCTGAAAAGTTAGAAAGTACCCAAGCGCAGAGTATTAATGAGCGTTTGGTCAGTGCATTAGGTGAGCAAAAAATTACGTCCAATCAAGGGAGCGTGGTCAGTGGTGCCGCGGTAACTAAAGAGCAAGCGCTGCACAATATCAATGTGGGATCAGACAAGGTGTCGCAATCGACGATTGATATGCAATTAGAGGATGTTGCAGAGCAATTGAGCCAAAAAGAGCACGCATCTGTTGGCTCTAAAGTTCAGCAACTGGCACAAGCGCTGGTAAGCCAAGTGTTGGGGCAAGGGCAAACGACTGTCAGTGATGCGATTGAAACAGACTTTGCGCGTTGGCAACAGCAACACAGTGTGAATCAAGCTTCGGCTCAAAGTATGAGTGCAGTACAAAAACACAGTGCGCCATTGGATTCAGCGCTATTACAGGCTATTAATATTTCTAAAAGTGATGCGGCTATCGCACTTCATCAGCGCGTCAACATGATGCTCAATATGAATAATCAAGAAGCGCACATTCGTTTAGACCCTCCAGAATTAGGTAGCATGCAAGTGCGAGTGCGAAGTGAAGGCGAACAAGCGCACGTTAATTTCGTAGTGCAAAGCCAGCAAGCCAAAGACGCCCTAGAACAATCGCTGCCACGTTTACGTGAGTTATTGGCGCAGCAAGGATTGGCACTCGGTGATACCAATGTTGAGCAACACTCTAGCGGCGCAGGTGAGCAAGATGAACAGTCGCAATTTGCAGGGACACAACAGGGCGCATTAGACGAAGAAATAAGCAATGAAGAAAGCCCATCTGTAATGCCTGGGAAAAACGCCCAGTCTGAGCAAGGAATTGATTTCTATGCTTAATAACTATTGCTATTATACATTTTAAATACGTTTATTTGAGGCAGCCCATGGCCGAAGACAATAAAGCCGATCTTCAAATTGAAGAAGGTGGTTCTAAGAAAAAGCTCATTATCATTATTGCCGTTGTGGTGTTGTTGGTGGCCGGTGCTGGTGGCTATTTTATGTTTGCTGGCGGAGATGAGCCTGTTCCTGCAACCTTAGACCAAGAAGCGGGTGCGACAGGTGGGCAAGGGCCTGTGGCCTCAGCTGACCTAGGCAGTGCGCTGTATGTTGCGATGCCAAGGCCGTTTGTATTTAACGTGCCAGGAGCCGCGCGTGACCGCGTGGTGCAAATCAAAGTGCAATTACTTGTTCGCGGCGAAGGTAATGAGGAAGCGGCTAAAAAGCACATTCCGTTAATTGAAAGTACCTTACTGAGTGTGTTTGCTGGCACCAATGCCGATGAGCTAAGTACTGCTGCAGGCAAAGAGTCATTGCGTGATAAGGCCGTGACAAAGGTTCAAGAAGCATTAGAAGGCGTAGAGAACTCAAAAGTAGTTGAGCGAGTTCTGTTTACCGGCTTTGTAATGCAGTAACGAGGTGAAGCGTGAGTGACTTATTATCTCAAGACGAAATCGATGCCCTCTTACACGGTGTAGATGAAGTCGAAGAAGAAGATGTTAGCGAAGGCGGCGGTTCTGGTGAGAACGCTCTGCAATATGACTTCTCTTCGCAAGACCGCATTGTGCGCGGTCGTATGCCAACCCTTGAGATTGTTAACGAGCGTTTTGCACGGCACATGCGTATCAGTTTGTTCAACATGATGCGCCGCACTGCTGAAGTGTCGATTAATGGCGTGCAAATGATCAAATTCGGTGAATATATCCACACCTTATTTGTACCAACCAGTTTGAACATGGTGCGTTTTCGTCCTCTTAAGGGCACCGGGCTTATCACCATGGAAGCGCGTTTAGTTTTTATCTTAGTGGATAACTTTTTTGGTGGTGATGGTCGTTATCACGCCAAAATCGAAGGCCGTGAATTTACGCCGACTGAGCGTCGTATCGTGCAAATGCTGTTGAAAATAATCTTTGAAGATTACAAAGAAGCATGGGCCCCGGTTATGGATGTGTCTTTTGAATACCTAGATTCAGAAGTAAACCCAGCGATGGCAAACATCGTAAGCCCGACCGAAGTCGTGGTAATTAGCTCGTTCCATATTGAGCTAGACGGTGGCGGTGGCGATTTCCACATTGCCTTGCCGTATTCGATGCTTGAACCTATCCGTGAATTGCTTGACGCAGGTGTGCAATCAGATACTGAAGACACCGACTTGCGTTGGTCTAAAGCGCTGCGTGATGAAATCATGGATGTGGAAGTGGAGTTGTCAACGCGTTTACTCGACGTTGAGCTGTCACTGGAGCAAGTCATGGAGCTCAAAGCGGGTGATGTTATCCCAGTGGAAATGCCAGAGCACATAACTGTATTTGTTGAAGAGTTGCCCACATTCCGAGCGAAGATGGGACGCTCACGCGATATGGTTGCACTGCAAATTAGAGAAAAAATTAAACGCCCTGAGTCGGTCAAATCAGAGCTGCATGTCTTCACTAAAGGCGGCAAAAAGCTCGATTCAGATGCCGAACTGGCAGAACTAGAAGATGATCTTCACTTAAGTGAAGGGGTCGATTTAGATTGGTAAATAGCGCATAGTGATTATGCGTAGCAACAGAGGTTGTATGTAATGAGCGATGATCAAGATACCATGGACGAATGGGCAGCAGCCCTAGCCGAAGCTGAAGAAGGCGAAGGTGGCGAACAAGGCGATGATGCACAAGTTGCTGAGCTGGATGAGCTATCTGCTGGTGACAAACCAGTAACGGCAGAAGAAAAGCGCAAGCTAGATACCATATTAGATATTCCAGTGACCATTTCGATGGAAGTGGGCCGCTCGAAAATTAATATCCGTAATTTATTACAGCTAAACCAAGGTTCAGTGGTTGAGCTTGACCGCGTTGCTGGTGAGCCACTGGATGTATTAGTCAACGGCACCTTGATTGCCCATGGCGAAGTGGTTGTAGTGAACGACAAATTTGGCATACGTTTAACGGACGTTATTAGCCAAGTAGAGCGTATCAAGAAGCTACGATGAGCCGCGCTGTTATCTTGTTAATGATTGCAATGCTCCCGCTGTGGGGGTGTGCCAATACGGGGACGGCGCAAACTGGGACTGGATTAAATCTAGACCTACTTTCCATGCTGATGTCTTTGGCCTTGGTGGTGATCACCATCTTGATTTTGGCCTTTTTTGTTAAGCGTTTGAACCCAAATATGACCGCTTCTGCCGACTTCAAAGTCGTTCGTACGTTGGCTTTAGGTACCAAAGAGCGCTTATTAGTGGTAGAAATTGATAACAAGCAGCATTTGTTGGGTGTAACACCCAATGCTATTAATTACTTATATGAGCTAGAAAAACCTTTGTCAGAGCGTGAAATGACGCCCTTGGCGAAACAACTGAGCCACATACTTAATACTAAAAATAAGACCTAAGATTATGAAATATTGGCTAATACTTTTTTGCGCTATGCTCCTTAGCCCATCCGTATTTGCAGAGCAAGGAATGCCCGCAATTACCGTGACAACCAATGCCGATGGCAGCCAAGATTATTCCGTTACTTTACAAGTATTAGCCATCATGACGGCGCTGAGTTTTATTCCAGCCGCTGTGATTATGATGACCTCATTTACCCGCATTATTGTGGTATTGGCTATTTTGCGCCAAGCGATTGGTTTACAACAAACACCGTCCAATCAGGTGTTACTGGGAATGTCGCTGTTTTTGAGTATTTTCATTATGGCGCCAATCTATAATCAAGTGCATGACCAAGCAATCGCGCCTTATTTGGATGAGCGCATGACATCCATGGAAGCGCTTGAAGCGGCAAAGCAACCAATGAAAGCATTCATGCTCTCGCAAACCCGCATCAGTGATCTAGAGACATTCGCAAAAATAGCAGGTTATGAGCAATTAGACTCACCTGAAGATACGCCGCTGATTGTAGTGATCCCAGCTTTTGTTACTAGCGAGCTGCAAACGGCTTTCATTATCGGTTTCATGTTCTTTATTCCATTTTTGATAGTGGATTTGGTGGTGGCCAGTGTCCTGATGGCCATGGGTATGATGATGCTCTCGCCCATGATTGTATCGTTACCATTTAAAATCATGCTGTTTGTTCTGGTCGATGGCTGGTCTTTGGTGATGGGGACATTGGCACGCAGTTTTGGCTTGGGGACTTAACTATGGAACCGGGAATTTTCGTCGATATTCTCAGTGATGCCTTGTTTTTGGTAATCAAACTCGTTGCGGCGATTATCGTTCCAGGTCTTATTGTTGGTCTTGTGGTCGCGGTGTTTCAGGCCGCAACATCTATCAATGAACAAACCTTGAGTTTTTTACCTCGCCTGTTAATAACTTTGACTGTACTGATTATTGGTGGACACTGGTTCACACAGGAGTTGATGGACTTTTTCAACCGCTTGGTAATGTCGATCCCCGAAATAGCGGGGTAGTGATGGAATACCCTTTTACTACCATATTACAATGGCTAAGTGATTACCTACTACCACTTATTCGTGTGCTTGCTATGTTGATGGTAATGGCGGGGATTGGTGCTAGGAATGTTCCGTCTCGAGTCAAACTTGGTTTGGGACTGGTTATTGTTATGGTGGCAGTCCCCGTATTACCCCCTGTGCAATTTACCAATTTGTTTTCCTTTGAAATGATCCTCGTCGTGGTGCAACAGCTTCTAATAGGTGTTGCCATGGGCTTTGCGTCACTGTTGTTACTTAATACCTTTATCATTGCAGGGCAAATATTAGCGATGCAAACAGGCTTGGGTTTTGCCTCGGTTGTTGACCCAAGTAATGGTCTGAATGTGCCCGCCGTTGGTCAGTTTTACTTGATATTGACGACTATATTGTTTTTTGTACTTAACGGTCATTTGATGATGATCCAAATGATAGTGCACAGCTTTATTGCGGTGCCCATTGATGGCTCGTGGTGGGCGGTTGATCACTATTGGGACATAGTCAATTGGGGTGGTTGGATGTTTGCATCGGCGCTGGTGTTGGCACTGGCTCCTTTAACTGCAATGTTGGTGATCAATTTATCCTTTGGGGTAATGACGCGAGCGTCGCCACAACTGAATATTTTCTCAATCGGTTTCCCATTTACACTGGTATCGGGTTTAACCATCATTTGGGCTACGTTAGGTAATTTCATGGCACAATTTGAGGCACAATGGTTACGCATGGTTGAGTTAATGTGCTCTATGGTCGGTTGTGCTCCGTAAGGACTTGTTATGGCAGAAGATTCAGGTCAAGAACGTACCGAAGAACCCACGCCCAAAAAGCTGCAAGAGGCGAAGAAAAAGGGGCAAATAGCCCGCTCTAAAGAGTTGGGCACTACGTTTGTGTTGATCATGTCTGCGGTGTCTATATTAATTTATGGCCCAGATATCGGCCATGGTTTATACACTATCATGGAGCGCATGCTGAGTCTCAGTCGCAATGAAACCTATGACACCACCAAAATGTTTGCGGCTTGGGGAGCGGTAGGGGATTCTCTGATATACCCCCTAGGGATGTTTGTCTTGGTGATTATTTTCGCGGCCTTTATCGGCAATACCATGCTTGGGGGCTTTAACTTCTCTTGGCAAGCAATGGCGCCTAAAGCGAGTAAATTGTCACCTGCAAAAGGGCTCAAACGTATGCTTGGGCCGCAAGCTGCGGTGGAATTAGTCAAAGCACTTTTAAAGTTTTCCTTGGTCGCTGCTTGTGCGGTATTTCTTATAAAAATGTATTTTTATGAGATTTTGCATCTGAGTATTGAGACCATGCCGGGTAATATTGCACATGCATTAGAGATTATCTCTTGGATGTTTTTAGCATTAAGCTGCACCATGCTTGTGGTCTCAGCGATTGACGTCCCTTATCAAAGTCACACCCATCACAAGCAGCTGAAAATGACCCTGCAAGAAGTCAAAGATGAGTACAAAAACGCTGAAGGTGATCCGCAAATTAAGGCGCGTATTCGTCGCACACAACGTGAAATGTCGCAGCGACGCATGATGCAAGAAGTGCCCGATGCAGACGTGGTGGTTACCAACCCGACACACTACTCCGTGGCGCTAAAATACGACACCGACAAAGCGGGTGCCCCCATTATGGTCGCTAAAGGTGGTGATGAACTCGCTCTGCAAATACGAAAAATTGCCAAGGGCAATGATGTTCCCATTGTTGAGTCGCCGATGCTCACCCGTGCGCTTTTCCACACCACCGAAGTGGGTGAGCAAATACCAGAGCAATTGTTTACTGCAGTAGCGCAAGTGCTTGCCTATGTGTATCAACTTAAGCGCTTCCAAAAAGGGCGTGGTAAACGACCTACCAAACTCAGCGATAGTCTTCCTATCCCAGACGATTATAAATACTAGGGTTTGTTGACCTTTGAAGTATGAATTTTGTTCAAATCAAAGGCTTTCAATGCAAGGAATGGGTTATGTTGCATAGTGAGCTATGTTAATAGCCCATGACAGAGCAGTGCAAGCCTTTGGTTGAACCCTTTGGGCAGCGCCATTGGGGGATTTTTTCGGCGTTATCGCCTGACTTACATAGAATGACTATGCGACGCAGGCTCTGCCTTGCCAAAATGCCCCAATGACAGCTGCAAAAACACACAGCAAAGGTCAACAATACTAGGGTCTGTTGACCTTTGAAGTATGAATTTTGTTCAAATCAAAGGCTTTCAATGCAAGGAATGGGTTATGTTGCATAGTGAGCTATGTTAATAGCCCATGACAGAGCAGTGTAAGCCTTTGGTTGAACCCTTTGGGCAGCGCCATTGGGGGATTTTTTCGGCGTTATCGCCTGACTTACATAGAATGACTATGCGACGCAGGCTCTGCCTTGCCAAAATGCCCCAATGACAGCTGCAAAAACACACAGCAAAGGTCAACAGACCCTAGGTAATAAGTTCAAAAATCGCGCAATGTGAATGCTCTAAAGAATGGCCAGTCAAAGCTGGCCTAGTCTTTGCAGAATCAGCATCAGTGTCAATTTTTTGCTGATCGCATTTTATGGATTTCAAGGCCGTTTTAACCCAGCTTAACCGAGATAGAAAAGAGTATGCCAAAGGGGTTGGTACGCCGTTATTAGTGCTTGCTGCGCTGGCGATGGTGGTGTTGCCGATGCCACCGTTTTTGCTCGATATCTTGTTTTCATTCAACATCGCCCTTGCGCTAGTGGTATTACTCGTAACGGTCTATACCATGAAGCCGCTGGAGTTCGGCATGTTCCCCGCGGTGCTGTTGGTTGCAACTATCATGCGCTTGGCTCTCAACGTTGCCAGTACCCGGGTGGTATTGCTTGAAGGTCACCAAGGTGGTGATGCAGCGGGTAAAGTAATTGAAGCATTCGGTTCTGTGGTGATCGGCGGCAACTATGCAGTTGGTCTGGTCGTATTCCTAATTTTGATCATCATTAACTTCGTGGTTATCACCAAAGGTGCTGGACGTATCTCTGAAGTATCAGCACGTTTTACGTTGGATGCGATGCCAGGTAAACAAATGGCTATTGATGCTGATTTGAATGCTGGATTTATCAGTGCAGAGCAAGCGCGAGAGCGCCGTGAAGAAGTCACACGCGAAGCAGATTTTTATGGCTCGATGGACGGTGCCAGTAAATTCGTTAAAGGCGATGCGATAGCGGGTATCGTGATCTTGGTAATTAACATCGTCGGTGGTTTATTTGTTGGCATGATCCAACATGACCTGCCATTTTCCCAAGCTATGGAAGTCTACACCTTGCTAACCATAGGTGATGGCCTCGTTGCTCAACTACCGTCATTGCTTCTGTCTATCGGCACCGCAATTGTAGTCACCCGACAAAACGAATCGCAAAACATGGGTGAGCAAGTTAAAGCCCAGCTAGGAAACGATAAAGCCCTGTGGGTTGCGTCGGGTATTTTGATCACCATGGGTCTTGTTCCAGGTATGCCGCATATTGCTTTCCTTGGCCTTGGCGCATTGCTGGGTTTCGTTGCTTACTACTCACAAAAACAAGCACGTTTAGCCAAAGAACAAGAGCAAGAGGATGCGAAACAAGGTACTGGAACTAACGTAGCAACCCGAGATGAACCTCGTGAATTGGGCTGGGATGATGTCCAACAAGTTGACGTCATCGGCTTAGAGGTTGGCTATCGTTTAATCCCACTTGTTGACCAAGCACAAGGTGGGGAATTACTGAGCCGTATCAAAGGGGTGCGTAAAAAACTATCCCAAGAGTTTGGTTTCTTAGTACCTCCTGTACATATTCGAGACAACTTAGAATTAGACCCTAATGCCTATCGCATCACTTTGATGGGCGTGGGCAGTGGCGACGGTGAATTGAGTCATGGCGATGAGCTCGCTATCAATCCGGGTCAAGTATTTGGCCCTATCAATGGCGTTGCAACCAAGGATCCGGCCTTTGGCTTGGATGCTGTATGGATTAAGCCAGATCAAAAAGATGAAGCGCAATCATTAGGGTATACCGTAGTTGATGCAGCTACCGTTGTGGCTACGCATATTAGCCAATTACTCACCAATAATGCGTCCTTGTTACTTGGGCATGAAGAAGTACAAAGTTTGCTAGATATGCTTGGTAAGAGCCATCCACGCTTAGTGGAAGGACTTGTACCAGATGTCTTGCCATTGACGACCGTCGTTAAAGTGCTGCAAAACTTACTCAATGAAGGTGTCGCAATTCGTGATATGCGTACTATTGTACAAACTCTCGTGGAGTATGGTCCACGTAGCCAAGATCCTGATGTACTCACAGCCGCAGTGCGTATTTCTCTGCGCCGCTTAATTGTTCAAGATGCGGTCGGCGCAAGCCCTGAAATTCCTGTCATAACATTGGCGCCTGAGTTGGAACAGATGTTGCATCAGTCACTTCAGAACGCGGGAGACGAAGGTGCAGGCATCGAGCCGGGCTTAGCTGAGCGACTACAAGCGTCACTTAGCGAAGCTCACCAAAATCAAGAAATGATTGGTGAACCTTCAATTTTATTGACCTCGGGAATGCTTAGAACGGTGTTATCACGCTTTGTTAAATACACCATTCCAGGCTTGAAGGTAATGTCTTACCAAGAAGTACCAGATGAGCGTCAAATTAAGATAGTTAGCTCCGTAGGACAGCAATAAACAAACGGTGATGCCTAAGGGCTAAACCACGATGAATAGCTAGTTGGTAAGGTGCCGATTGGCAGAGGGTGAACTTATGAAAATCAAACGTTTTTTTGCAAAAGACATGCGCACAGCGCTCAAAGAAGTTAAAGATGAGCTTGGCGCTGATGCAGTCATCATGTCGAACAAAAAATTGGCGGATGGCGTTGAGATTGTCGCGGCCATTGATCATGAACGTCCAGCGGCACCTAAGGCACCTCAGAGCAATGCTCCAGCAGCCAAAACAAGTGTGCAACACCCAAGTCGTGTGGTTCAGCCGCAAACACGTTTTGCGCGCCCACAGCCGCAAGACCAACAAAGTAGTGTCGCAGACTCATTGCAAGCCCTACTGGAGCGTCAAAACCCTCAGCCTAAAAATGCCGCATTGGCAGATATGTTTTCGCAATCAGGCATCGACTTAACAGCAGCAACTCGCACACATGGTGATGGTAACCATCACACTGCTGCGCAGCAGGTTGCGGCGCCTTCTAGGGCTTCGGCTCCTATGTCACAACCAGCAATGCACAGTGCACCTGTGAATACCCATCTTGATGATGACCTAGATGGTGATGATTTTGACGATTTTACCGCTCAAGCAAAAGCCCCTTTAGCGCGCCAAGAACAGCATGATGAAATGATGGTGATGCGCGAAGAGATGAATGCGATTCGTCAGCTGCTTGAGAACCAAGTGTCAGGCTTAATTCAGCAAGACCGTGCGCGACGCGACCCAACTCGCGCCTGCTTTATTGATCGCCTTCAAGGTATGGGTATTAATGCGGATGTTGCGGAGCAATTGGTGCGTTATGTGCCCGACGACTTGTCGCGCAAAGAAGCGTGGCATGTGGTAATGGAGATGATGCATAAGCAAATGCACACCACGAACAATGAAATTCTGCGCCATGGTGGTGTTTACGCATTAGTGGGTCCAACTGGTGTGGGCAAAACCACGACGGTTGCCAAACTGGCGGCACTTGGTGCGCAAAAATACGGTGCTAATAATGTCGCGTTGATCACCACTGACACCTATCGTATTGGGGCCTACGAGCAGCTTGCAACATACGGTCGTATTATCGGTTGTCCAGTAAAACAGGTGAAAGATGCCAATGAACTTGCTGATACGCTTTATCAACTTCGTAATAAGCGTCTAGTATTAATTGACACAGCAGGTATGAGCCAACGTGATTTACGTTTAAGCGAACAATTGAACACGCTAATGCGCAGTGCATCAGCCGATATTCGCAGTTATTTAGTACTCAGTGCCACAGCCCAACATGAAGTGTTGCAAGAGACTATTAAGCACTTCAAAAAAGTTGACTTAAGTGGTTGTATTTTCACCAAACTTGATGAAAGTCTAAGTTTAGGTGAGATTATTAGTGTAGCGATTCAAAATCGCTTGCCAATAGGGTATCTTACTAACGGCCAGCGCGTTCCAGAGGATATTCGCGTAGCAAACTCAGAAAAAATGGTTAGAAAAGCTGAGCAATTGTTTATTAAACGTCAAAAATCAAAACAAACAGCGGCTCCAATGGGGCGTCAGTCAGTGGCGCCACAAGCAGTAGGAATGTATGATTAACACAGTACACGATCAAGCAAGCGGCCTTCGAAGAATGAATCAAAATAACAGTCAAGGCGTAAAAGTAATTGCAGTCACCGGGGGTAAAGGTGGCGTGGGCAAAACCAATGTCTCGCTCAACTTGGCCATTGCCATGGGGCAGCAAGGAAAGCGCGTGTTAGTGCTCGATGCTGACTTGGGGCTGGCAAACTGCGACGTTATGCTTGGTCTTCGCGTGGAAAAGAACCTTTCTCATGTATTAAGCGGCGAGTGTGATTTAAGAGATATCTTGGTCACAGGCCCTGCGGGGATCCAAATTGCCCCTGCGACCTCAGGCTCACAAAGTATGGTTGAGCTGACGCCTGCGGAACATGCAGGCCTTATTCGCGCATTCAGCGAACTTGATAGTGACTTCGATGTATTAGTGGTAGATACCGCAGCGGGTATATCTGACATGGTACTGAGCTTCTCACGTGCCTCGCAAGATGTGCTAGTCGTCGTGTGTGATGAGCCAACATCAATCACCGATGCTTACGCCCTTATTAAAGTGCTAAGCCGAGAACACGGTGTGTACAAATTTAAGATAGTTGCCAATATGGTTCGCAGCCTTCGTGAAGGGCAGGACTTATTTGCGAAGCTGTCCAAAGTAACCGATCGATTTTTAGATGTGGCCCTCGAGCTGGTGGCAACTGTGCCCTACGATGAAAACATGCGTAAGGCGACGCGTCGTCAAAAAGCCGTGGTGGACTTTTTCCCCAACTCGCCAGCATCAGTCGCCCTCAAAAACTTGGCAACAAAAGCACTGAAGTGGCCCATTCCAAATCAGCCATCGGGTCATCTCGAGTTCTTTATTGAGAAATTAGTTAATAACTAACGGTTAATTCCAGTATGAATAGAGTCGCCGGGTATCAGCAGCAACAACAGCTTAACTCTCTTGTCGAGCGTCATGCGGCGTTGGTCAAACGCGTTGCGTGCCACTTGCTAGCGCGCTTACCTGCCAGTGTGCAACTGGATGATTTAATCCAATCTGGAATGATAGGCCTGATCGAAGCGTCAAAAACGTTTGATGCAACAAAAGGCGCCAGCTTTGAGACCTTTGCTGGTATTCGCATTCGTGGCGCGATGCTTGATGAGATACGCCGTGGTGATTGGGCGCCGCGTTCTGTGCATCGCAATAGCCGTGCTGTGGCACACGCTATCAACGAGCTCGAAGGGCTATTAGGACGTGAACCTAAAGACATTGAAGTAGCTGAAAAACTTGATATTTCCCTTGATGAATACCATCATATTTTAAACGATGTAAATTGTTCAAAAGTGTTGGGCATTGAGGATTTGGGTGTGGATGAGGACGTTATTCACACTCACAGTGACCAATCTGATGCAACGAAGCCATTTAACAGTGTTCAGGGGGAACGTTTTAATGCCGCCCTTGTTGATGCGATTAAGTCGCTACCTGAACGTGATGCGCTCGTGCTGTCGCTGTATTACAACGATGAAATGAATTTAAAAGAAATAGGACAAATACTGGACGTAAGTGAGTCCCGTGTAAGTCAGATACATGGTCAGGCAATGATTAAGCTCAAAGCGAAAGTCAGTGACTGGGTCAATTAGTAGTAAATAAAAATAGGTTCATACCTCACTGGAGGATACTTTGGATAAGAACATGAAAATTCTTGTGGTTGATGACTTTTCAACGATGAGAAGAATCATCAAAAACCTTTTACGTGATTTAGGTTTCACAAACGTACAAGAAGCTGATGATGGCAGTACAGCGTTACCTATGTTGCAAAATCAAGAGTTTGATTTTGTGGTAACTGACTGGAACATGCCAGGTATGCAGGGGATTGACCTATTACGCGCTATTCGTGCTGATGATAACCTAAAACATATTCCTGTGTTGATGGTAACTGCTGAAGCGAAAAAGGAGCAGATCATTGCTGCTGCGCAGGCAGGCGTAAACGGATACATCGTAAAACCATTTACCGCAGCGACATTGAAAACCAAGCTGGATAAAGTGTTTGAGCGTTTAGGTTAACCATTTAAGGAGAGGTATATGTCGGCTCCCGCTGCACCTCACATTACCCTAGAGCAAGCTAAACAGCTCGTCACTTTTCTTGAGCAAGGTGAGCAGGAAAAAGCTGATCAGCTAATCCTTGATGCTGCTTCTAAGGAGCAGTCTGAACTGTTTGCTGAAGTGGGGAAACTCACTCGGCAGTTGCATGAGTCATTGAAAAATTTCCAACTTGATACGCGTATCAATGATTTGACTCAAGAAGCCATTCCTGATGCCAAGCAGCGCCTCAATTATGTCATCGAGATGACAGAGCAGGCAGCCAATAAAACCATGGACGCTGTGGAAGCAAGCTTACCTATCGCAGAGCAATTATCTACCGACCTGCATCAGATTAAGCCCAGTTGGGATAAGTTGATGCGTCGCGATTTGGATATCGGTGAGTTTAAACAATTATGCCATTTGCTCGATGGCTTCATGACTCGCTCACAAACCAGTACCTTAGAGTTGCACGATTTACTCAATAACGTACTGATGGCGCAGGACTACCAAGACCTTACAGGCCAAGTAATTCGTCGCGTAATGGAGTTAGTGCGCGAAGTGGAAGACAGTCTTATCCACATGTTAAAGGTATTTTCTGGCGAAGACGTTGACGTCAATACTGCTGAGCGCAACAAGCCAACCACCCCAGTTGAAGGCGAAGGCGCTGAAGGGCCAATTATCGATAGTGAAGCCCGAGATGACGTGGTATCAGGGCAAGATGAAGTCGATGATTTATTGTCGAGTCTGGGATTCTAAGAGGAGAGCGGTTGCATGAGCTTTGAAGTAGATGAAGATATTTTACAAGACTTCCTTGTTGAAGCGGGTGAAATATTAGAGCAGCTGTCAGAACAACTGGTTGAATTAGAAAACAATCCAGACGACAAAGATTTGCTCAATGCTATATTCCGAGGGTTCCACACCGTGAAAGGTGGTGCGGGCTTTCTTGGTATGAACGAATTGGTCGATGCCTGTCACGGTGCTGAGAATGTCTTTGATATTTTACGCCAAGGCAAAAGACAGGTAACTGCTGAGCTGATGGATGTGATCCTTCAAGCGCTAGACACCATTAATGAAATGTTCGCGCACATTCAAGCGCGAGAGCAACCAGACCCTGCGGATCCACACCTACTCGAAATACTACATCAACTTAGTGAGCCAGAAGTTGCGGGGGAGCAAATTGTTGCTCCTGCGGCAAGTGAGCCTCAAGAGGTTGAAGCAACACCTCCACCTCCTGAAGATGATGACGTCGATTTGGGATTCGGCGACGATATCCTTTTCGATATGGATAGCGGTGACACGAGCGATGATGGCATAGATGAAATCACCGAAGAAGAGTTTGAGCATTTATTAGATGAGCTTCACGGGGCAGGAAAAGGGCCATCAGTAGACGCTCCGCCGTCAAGTAACGACAGTGGCTCAGATGATGACATTACCGATGATGAGTTTGACTCCCTTCTTGATGAGCTTCATGGCCCCGGTAGCTTTGGGACAATCAGTTCAGAGCAAGAGTCAGCTCCACCTGCTGCCCCAAGTGAGACGTCAGATCAGAGTACACAAGCAAAAGATACAGACGGTGGTGATGAAGAAATCACTGAAGATGAATTTGACGCGTTACTCGATGAGCTGCACGGAAAGGGCAACGCCCCTAGTGTTATAGAGAGTAATGAACAAGCTCAAGCGAGTGAAGCGCCCAAAGCTGCCAGTTCAGCGCCTGAACAAGCTAAGCCAGCACCGGCAGCTAAAGCGCCAGCACCAGCTCCAAAACCCGCACCTGCTGCCAGTGATAAAGCAGCAGATGCTAAAAAGGCACCTGCCAAAGCGGCCCCAGCTGCGCAAGCTGAAACCACAGTTCGTGTTGATACCAAACGACTCGACCAGATCATGAATATGGTGGGTGAGTTGGTACTAGTGCGTAACCGCCTAGTCACTTTAGCGAACAATACCAGTTCAGAAGAAATGGGTAAGGCGATTTCAAATCTTGATGTAGTCACTGCTGACTTGCAAGGTGCGGTAATGGCTACCCGCATGCAGCCAATCAAGAAAGTGTTTGGTCGCTTCCCTCGCGTGGTCCGTGATTTGGCTAGAAGCTTACAAAAAGACATTTCACTCGTACTTGAAGGTGAAGAGACCGATCTTGATAAGAACTTGGTTGAAGCTCTGGCCGATCCACTTGTTCACTTAGTACGAAACTCTGTTGACCACGGTATTGAGATGCCTGATGTACGTGAGCAAGCGGGTAAGTCACGAACCGGTTTAGTGAAACTGTCAGCATCACAACAAGGTGATCATATTTTACTGAGTATTGAGGATGACGGCGCCGGTATGGACGCTGAAAAACTCAAGAAAATAGCTATTAGCAAAGGGGTTATCGATCACGACCAAGCGGCGCGTTTGAGTGATACTGAAGCTTATAACCTGATTTTTGCCCCTGGTTTTTCGACTAAAGAGGAAATCTCAGACATCTCTGGGCGTGGTGTTGGTATGGATGTGGTTAAAACCAAGATCAGCCAGCTCAATGGCACCATCAACATTCAGTCGCAGCTTGGCGAAGGCACGCGTTTGGATATCAAAGTGCCATTAACACTCGCTATTTTGCCAACCTTGATGGTGGTTATTGGCGAGCAAACATTTGCCTTACCTTTGGCTGCGGTCAGTGAAATTTTCCACCTCGATTTGACCAAAACAAATGTGGTCGATGGTCAGTTAACGATTATTGTGCGTCAAAAGGCCGTGCCACTGTTCTACCTCGAGCACTGGTTAATCAAAGGCGCGGACCGTACTCAGCGCAAGGCGCAAGGCCACGTTGTTATTGTGCAAATCGGCACCCAGCAAGTAGGTTTTGTGGTCGACTCGCTCATCGGGCAAGAAGAGGTTGTTATTAAACCATTGGATGCGTTGCTTCAGGGTACGCCTGGTATGGCGGGCGCTACAATCACCTCTGACGGTGGTATCGCATTGATTTTGGATGTTCCGAGCATGTTAAAACACTATGCCGGTCGTTCGAATGTAAATTAAATAGAGTAACGCATGGCTGTAAAAGTATTAATAGTCGATGATTCCAGCTTCTTTCGCCGCCGAGTCACTGAAATATTAGAAGGTGACTCGCAAATTGAGGTGATAGATACTGCGGTAAATGGCAAGGATGCTGTAGAAAAGGCAGCAGCATTGCGTCCTGATGTGATCACTATGGATGTGGAAATGCCAATTCTTGATGGCATTTCGGCTGTTAAACAAATTATGGCTAAGTCGCCAACGCCGATTTTAATGTTCTCGTCTTTGACCCGTGATGGCGCAACGGCAACCCTCGATGCGCTTGACGCTGGAGCGCTGGATTTTCTCCCTAAAAAATTTGAAGACATCGCACGCAATAACCAAGATGCCATTGAGATTTTAAGACAGAAGGTCAAAGAGCTTGGGCGCAGAAGAATGTCGCGTTTGAGTCGTCCTGTGTCTACTGCGTTTACGCCAGCTAAGCCACTAGGTACTCCAAGTACAAGTGCGCCCAGCAAACCTAGTGCATTTCAAAGTGCGCCAGAGGCAACATCCTCAAAGAGTCAGTTTCGCCCATCTGGGAAACGATACCGTTTGGTGGCTATAGGCACCTCGACAGGTGGGCCTGTTGCCCTACAAAAAATACTGACCCAGTTACCAGCTGACTTCCCACTGCCTATTTTATTGATTCAGCACATGCCGGCAGCATTCACTCCAGCATTTGCTCAGCGTTTAAATAACCTGTGCAAAATAGAGGTCAAAGAGGCTGCGCAAGGAGATAAGCTCAGACCAGGAGTAGCCTACCTTGCACCCGGTGGTCAACAAATGATGTTTGATGGTCGTTCTGCATCACCGTCTTTAAAAGTATTCGTAGATGATAACCCCCGCACCACCTATAAACCGAGTGTAGATATTACCTTTGCCAGCAGTGCCAAACAATTTGGTGCAGATGTGTTGGCTGTAGTATTGACCGGAATGGGCGCTGATGGCCGCGAAGGTGCGCGTATGCTCAAACAACAGGGGGCAAAGATCTGGGCTCAAGATGAGCAATCGTGTGTTGTATATGGTATGCCACAAGCAATTGCTAATGCAGGGTTGCATGACCATCAAGTGGCGCTTGATGATGTAGCTGACCACTTAGTTAAGGAAGTGATGCGTGGATAAACTCTCCCTGATAGGTCTCATTGTTGCACTTGGCGCTATCATTTTCGGCTACGCGCTAGAAGGTGGTGTCATCTCAGGGTTACTGCATGGACCGGCGTTTGTTATTGTGCTTGGCGGTACAGTAGGGGCCGTAATGCTGCAATCGCAATTACCTACGTTTAAAAAAGCGCTCGAGATTTTTAAGTGGGTATTTTGGCCACCACAATATGATATGCAAGCAGGTATTGAGCAAATTAAATCTTGGACCAGTACCGCGCGACAAAAAGGTTACCTCGCCCTTGAAGAGCAAGCGCTCACGGTTGAGGACCCATATGCCGCCAAAGGGCTAAGCCTGCTGATTGACGGCTCGCAAGAAGATAGATTACGCGATACGTTAGACATTGAATTAACGCTAGAGCGTGAACGTTTACTTGACGCTGCCCGAGTTTATGAGGCCATGGGTGGTTATTCGCCAACCATAGGTATTTTGGGGGCGGTGTTAGGACTTATTCAAGCCATGGCGTACATTACTGAACCAGAGAAACTTGGCGTGGGCGTAGCCACCGCATTCTTGGCAACGATTTACGGTGTGGGTTTTGCTAATTTATTGTTTTTGCCGGTGGCTAATAAGCTCAAGCAAATCATTGAAGAAAAAATGCAATATCACGAACTCGTAGCAGAGGGGATCGTGGCGATGCAAATTGGCGAGTCACCCGCCAATATTGAGTTGCGATTAGAGGCTTACCTAGCTGAGCGCCATGTAAGCGCAGGGTATTAACCCATGCGTCTACGTCATCGCAGAGGTCATGCCAAGGAGTCCCAACATACCCATCGTTGGTTAGTGTCTTATGCAGACTATATGACCATTATGTTTGCCTTTTTTGTAGTCATGTACGCGATAGCTATCAATAATAAAGACGAACAATTTGCTGTGTTTTCGCAAACCCTAGAACAAATTTTTGATAAAGCCACTAACATCAAAGCCGATGATGGTAATAACGTTTCTACCGACGGCTTATTGCCCATGCCTATACCACCTACTGATGATGTTCTCCACGGCGAGAGTGTGCAACCAGAGTCGCCGCAAAGCAGTAAAATCTTACCTGAATACACCGACATGAGCTTAGTATCACAGCAGCAAATGGGTGAGCCACTCGATAGTTTATTGGATAAATTTACAGGCGCGTTACTGAATGAAATTCGCCAAGGTGATGCGCAGATAGAGCTTAATGAAGATTGGCTTACTATCGAAATGAGTTCTGGGATGTTATTCCCAAGCGGCAGTGCTACTGTGACTAACCAAGCGCAGGGTGTAATCGCGCGCGTGGCCGACGTGATCCGTCCTATGCGTAATTATTTACGGATTCGAGGCTACACTGACAATTTGCCGATTCGTAATGAGTTATTCAGTTCAAACTGGCAACTTTCTGCAGCGCGTGCGGCCGAGGTAGTAAAGCAGTTACAGATTCACGACATCACGCCAGCACGCATGGCGCTTGAGGGGTATGGTCAGTATACGCCCTTTGGTGACAATGAGACCGAACAGGGGCGGGCGCAAAACCGTAAGGTTGTGATAGCGGTTTCTAAGTATGCGCTGCCAGAGCCTGAGCAAAGCCAAGAGCAGGTGAGCCAAGAGCCAGAGCAGGCAAAACAGCCTGAACTAGAAATACCGAGCGAAGATAACACTATAAAAATAATACAGCTGCCCCATGGCGGCATACGAATTACTACGCGCAGTGAGGGTAATGAGCAATGAAGGTTTGGACGGTAGCCAACCAAAAAGGGGGCGTTGGCAAAACCACCACCACAGTAACATTAGGTGGCCTACTCGCCGAGCAAGGCAAACGTGTGCTGCTAATTGATACCGACCCACATGCATCACTCACTTACTATTTTGGCATCGACTCTGAGCAAGTAGAAATAAGCGCGTACGATGTTTTTACCCGCGGTAAAGACATGCAAGCCGAAGAAATTTTACAGGCATTTAGCCCAAGTGGCGTCGACAATATTGATATCCTGCCTGCAACCATGTCTATTGCAACCTTAGATAGGAGCATGGGAAATAAAAACGGCATGGGCCTAATTCTCAAAAGGGTTCTGGCTAAAATCAGTGATTATTATGATTATGCCATTTTAGACTGCCCCCCCGTACTTGGGGTGCTTATGGTGAACGCGTTAGCCGCGAGTGAGCGAGTTCTGATCCCCGTACAGACTGAGTTTTTGGCGCTCAAAGGGTTAGATCGCATGATGCGCACTATGGAGTTGATGCAGCAAAGCACCAAAGGCAATGCGTACACGCATACTGTGGTTGCGACTATGTACGATAAGCGCACTAAAGCGTCTTTAGAGGCCTACAAAAAGCTGCGAGCCACCTACCATAATAATGTCTGGCCAGGGGTTATTCCTATTGATACCAAGTTTCGAGACGCCAGCTTAGCGCAACAGGTTCCGAGTCAACACTGTGCTAAGTCACGAGGCGTTCAAGCCTATCGCGCCTTACTCGATTACTTGCAAAATGGTCGGAGTGTGCAGCTATGAGTGGCGTTAACGATAAAGTGATGCGCCAATATTTAGACGCACTATTGACCGAAGACGAGCAGCCACAAAAGGCCCCAAGCGCGACACCTAAACAAGTAACCCCAGTGGCAACGCATGTTGAAGACAAGCCGACTGTCCTAAAAAATAAGCCGATAGAGCAGTTACTAGCACAGGTTAAAGAACCAGAACCTGCGCCGCAACAACAACCTGAAGTTGATACCAAAGCGCCTACATCTCAAGATGAAGCGCAACAAGATCAAGAAGTTAATGTACAAAGTGCCCCGCCACCTGTACAACCTCTTAGGGCGCCACAAGCGGCTCGTGAGCAATACATGGAAGGTGAGTTTCAGGCTTTGTTCTTTGATGTGGCTGGGCTTACTTTGGCGGTGCCACTTAAATCCCTTGGCGGTATTCATCAGCTTGGCGAGGTGAATCAACTCTTTGGTAAGCCAGCTTGGTTCAAAGGTGTGATGGTGAATCGCGATGAAAAAATACACCTAGTTGATACTGCTCGTTGGGTAATGCCAGAAAAATATGACAAAAATTTAGAACAAGCATTAAACTATAAGTATGTGATTATGCTCGGAGAATCCCAGTGGGGGCTCAGTGCCGAGAACTTAATCAATAACGTCACATTAAAGAGTGAAGATGTAAAATGGCGTAAAAGCCATGGCAAGCGCCCCTGGCTTGCTGGCGTTATTAAAGACAAAATGTGTGCCTTGATAGATGTAGAGAATTTACAGCTGCTACTAGAGCAGGGCTTTGACAGTCAAGCACAGTAACAAATAAACAATATTGCAACCCACCGCGTATGTAAGGCGGTAACATGGAGCTTAGTATGAGCGAAGAGAGAAAAGTATCAGCGCATGATGTCGACAGCAGTGATGAAATATTGCAATGGGTAACCTTTCGACTCGAGCAAGAAACCTATGGCATCAACGTGATGCAGGTTCAAGAGGTACTTCGTTATACCGAAATCGCCCCAGTGCCAGGCGCGCCTAATTATGTATTAGGTATCATAAACTTGCGTGGTAACGTAGTGACGGTTATCGACACTCGGGCACGATTCGGTTTAGTGGATGCTGAAGTCACAGACAACTCCCGTATAGTGATTATTGAAGCTGAAAAGCAAGTTATTGGTATCTTGGTTGATTCGGTCGCGGAGGTTGTATATTTGCGCAGTTCAGAAATTGACAGCGCGCCGAATATTGGCACTGAAGAAAGCGCTAAGTTTATCCAAGGTGTGTCGAATCGTGACGGTGAATTGCTGATCCTCGTTGATCTCAACAAACTTTTGAACGATGAAGAATGGGACGAGTTGAGTAATCTCTAAACCATGAAAGATGCAAATACTGTTTTAATGATTGCCGCGGGAATTGTGTTGTTTCTCGCGGTTTTGGTATTCGTTGTTTGGGCGCGTTTATCTCGCTTAAGCCAAGCCCATAATGAACTGCAAAAACAATTAACTGACGCTCACCATACCCAAGACCAAAGCCAAATACTGCGAGCTGAGGTTGCTGAAGTGCGCAGCGCTCTTGAAAATATTGCCAAGCATGTGCAGCAACTACGTGGCAAAACCGATGAATTGGCGCAGTTACAGGACAATATCGCCGAGTCTGACCCACAAGCGCGTTTATACTCTCGCGCCGTAAAAATGATCGAACTCGGCGCGCCAATGGAAGAGGTGATGCAAGAGTGTGAACTGCCACGGGCAGAGGCGGAGCTGCTGTTCTCACTACATGCTAAGTCCTAAGCCTTAATATTGAGCTTGTTGCTAAAGTTTTGCCATCCTGGTGGAAACTTTCCTCTTAACACGTAAGAAAAAGCAATAAGCTCAGCAATTACATAATACAATTCTTTTGGGATTTCTTGCCCCTGCTCTAGGGCCTCTAGCGTTTTCGCTAAATCAGCATCTTGGTGAATTAAAATTCCTTTTTCTTGAGCTGCAGCAATAATATGCTCTGCAAGCTCACCAAAGCCCTTAGCACTGACCGTTGGCGCGCTCCCTGCTTCATAAAGGAGCCCTATAGCACTGCGTTGTGATTTATCACTCATGTTTACACCTTGACGTTAACGATACTATGGCGCTTGTAAAAGCTTTGCCATTGTAGCGCTTGCTGTTCACTGACCTGCTCGATTCGAATAGGCGCGACTCCTAAGCCATGCTTTTGCAAGTTACGACGCAAGTCTTCACTGTGTTGATGCGCAAGCTGCGCCAGTGATTGCGAGCTTGCGCGTAATTCACAATTAAGCTTTTGTTTACACAAGTGCGCTTGCACGCTGAGTTCACCTAGTGCTGCGTAATCAAATTGCATGCGTACAAACCACACATCTTGCGTTTCGCCCTTGTTGCTCTTTTGTTTGTAGCGGCCAATGCTCAGATGCGTCTGACCCACCTCTGGCGGTAACCGCATAGGTAAAAACAATTGTACTAAGGGGTTGTTGTCTTGCTGCGCACTGGCCTGTGATTGGGTTGCTTGCGGCGTCACACTTTGTTGAATAAAGCTTAGCTCGCTGAGCAGTGCTTGGGCACTGGGCGATTGCAATTGTTGCACAAATTGCTCTGCTGCAGGGGGAGAACTGACTTGGCCCAGCAGTAAATTGATCAGCGGTAATAGGGCTGTTTGCGCCACACTGGGTGAGAGCGCTGGGTGCGCGGTGACAATGGGAGCACTGGCGAGCGCAGTGACCAAATTATCAAGCTGTCCAACAAAACTAGATTGATGAAGTATGTGCGGCACCTGCCACGGTTTTAATTGTGCTATCACCTGATTGGATGTCACCGTGCTTGGTATTTGTTCACTGATGAGCCTAGAAAACGCTTGATTAACCAGATTTTTTAATTCAGGTGGTGCATTGGCTATGAGTTTATCGAGCGTATTAATGCTGTGGCTGAGTTGTTGCGCTGGTGCTATGTGTTTTTGCAATCTGGCGGTAAGCTCGTTGGTCAAAGCCAGCGGGGTGAGTGACGTTAATGGCAATGAATCACTCTTGCTCGGCGCTATCGTGGTCGAGGTGGCCGCCAACGTAGTCATCTTGACTGCCAATACTGGGCTGGCGCTCTCTTTGACGGTGCTTTTGATTAAGCTTTGCATTTGTACAGTCAGCTCAAGCAAGGGCGCACGTTGGCGCACTATGCTGGGTATATTGTCAATTAATGACAGCACAGGCGTGGGGCTGTGCCCCCTTAATTGCGAGTTTGATGCGCCATTGTCTTGAATAAGAGCCATTTTTTGCGCAGCTGCACTGGTCATTCTCAATGGTGTTGGATGCAATAGTGGCGTAAGCAACGCTTTAGCTGGGCTTTGCAGTAACCGCATAGCCTGTGGTGTAAATTCTTTAATCTGCGTGTTATCGCCGCCAAAGCGTGCAGTCATGCTTTGCTGCCATGCTTGTAAGTGCTGTTGTGCGCGCTGCCACAGGGTGTTCGAGCTTTGTCTGAGAGTGGGGGCAGTTGAGGGCTGATTTACATCAGCGCGCAGGCTTGGCGCTTTATCCTGAGCCGCTATGGGAGGCGCTTCTGCGCTAACCTTGGTGTTTAAAGTTATCACCTTGATATCAGCGGGGGCCACATTGAGCTGCAATTGCGTGTTGTTTGTTAAGTGGATACTTGCAGGGCGAACTTGATTTGCCAGTAAGGCCAGAGCTGGGCGACTGAGGTTAATATTAAACAGTGGGCTTGGCCCCGAATTTCCCTTTGTTAACGCTGTTACCTGTGCCATCGCTTGTGGCCCTGAGTGAGTAACTTGCGCTGGCGGTGCCAATTTTGCAGCTAACTGCGCTAGTTTCGCAGGCGTTAAAGTAATCTCAGTTCGAGCGTTATCATTAAGCAGTAAATGAGTCTGTAGTTTCCCTTGAGAAATGGTTAATTCGACCGCTTTGACTTGTGCGCCTTGAGCAATTAATTGTGCGGCGATTTTATCTAATTTAACCGAGGCATTAAGCTCGGGCAGTGACAAAGACTGCCCAGAAGTGCTTAGCGCTTTGAGCTGTAAGGTTTGCACTGGGGCGCCTTGCGCCGAGGTACTTTGCATCAGTGCATTTTGCACAGATGAGCCACCTTTAATTTGTCCTTGTTTGCTCAGGTACGACAGTAAGTTGAGTAATTGCTGTGGTTTATCAACGGGTAATTGTATGGCCTCTGGTTTAATTGTCAGTGTACCATCATGTTTAAAACTCACCTGTGCCTGTTCAATATGGCTGCCAATCAAAGAAGGAGTTGGGCTTTTTATGGGGATTGAGAGCGTTTGCCACTGGCCTTGCACTTTCACTTCCATGCTCAGCTGGTGATGTCCTAGGGTTATGTTGCGCGCAGCAATGGGCTGGCCTGATGGAAGTTCCAGTTGTTTAGAAGCATCGGTGGATGTGCTTATTTGCAACTGCACCGTTTGCGCTGTCGTGTGATTAGTAATAGGGGCAAACGGACCCGACATATACCCCCCAGAATGAGATCAAAGTTTTGTCTGCATTTTTTCGCATTAGCTTAGCATTATGGTAGACTATCGCCCAATTTTAAGCATTGAGAATGCCTGTTAGTGTTACACGTTGACGCAGTCACTTGTATAAAGCAAGAGCGATGTTTGTTTGAAGACCTGAGTTTTGAATTAAATTCGGGTGAGATCATGCAGTTAGAGGGTCCAAACGGAGCGGGGAAAACCTCGTTGCTTCGTATTTTGGCTGGTTTCGCTGAGCCTATGCAAGGGCAAGTAAAGTATCAAAATCACTGTATTGCTCGCCATTATGACGAATATGCGCAAGACGTGTTGTTCATTGGCCATAAAACCGGTGTAAACACTCAGCTCAATGCTCTTGAAAATTGTCAGTTTTGGCTCGAAACCCACGGCCTACAAGCCAACGTAGATTTGTACGATGTGTTGGCTAATTTGGGATTAGTTGGTCTTGAAGATGTGCCTGTTCGACAACTCTCTGCAGGGCAACAACGTCGTGTCGCGTTAGCGCGCTTGTGGCTTAATCGTGCGCCGTTGTGGCTCCTTGATGAACCTTTTACTGCGGTAGATAAAAAAGGCGTGAACTTATTGCAGCAACGCTTTGCCCAGCACTTAGCTCAAGGCGGAGCGATTTTGCTTACCAGTCATCAAGACTTGACAACCCACTTCGACAATCTCAGCAAATTGCAGCTGGAGTATCGCATTTGATAGCGCAAAATAACTCCTACTGGCGGGTGTGGACCAGTGTGTATAAGAAAGATGTGCGCTTAGCGTTTCGCCAAAGAAGCGACATCGTCAATCCGTTATTATTCTTTTTAATCGTGATCACGCTGTTCCCTCTCGGTATTGGTCCTGAACCCAATTTACTGGCGCGAATGGCTCCGGGGATTATATGGGTTGCAGCCTTGCTGGCGACGATGCTCGGCCTAGATAAAATGTTTCGTGATGATTACCTCGATGGCTCTTTAGAGCAGCTAATGCTCTCGCCTTTTCCTATGTCATTGACGGTGTCTGCAAAAATAGCAGCGCATTGGACCATAACTGGGTTACCTATGGTGATCCTTGCGCCCCTGTTTGCGCTATTAATGAATTTACAATCGCAAAGTTTGACGGCCATGATGCTTACCTTGCTCATTGGCACGCCGTTACTAAGCCTGATTGGCGCTATTGGCGCTGGGCTGACGGTGGGATTGCAAAAAGGCGGAGTGCTGTTAAGCCTCTTGGTTCTGCCGCTTTATATTCCCGTTTTAATTTTTGCAACCTCCGCAATTGATACAGCCAGCATGTCGTTGGCGTACGGCGGACAACTTGCGATTTTAGGTGCATTTTTGGCTGTTGCCAGCGTGCTTGCACCTATTGCCGTTTCATCAGCATTGAAAGTGAGTATTAACTAATGTGGAAGTGGTTACATCCCTATGCAAAGGCCGAAAGAGCCTATCAGTTGTGTAACACCCTGCTGCCGTATTTTTCGGTAGTAGCCGTTGTTGGTATTGTTGTTGGTTGGGTTTGGGGTTTAGCTTTTGCGCCCGCAGACTATCAACAAAAAGACAGTTATCGCATCATCTTTATCCATGTGCCTTCGGCGATTTGGTCGATGGGTGCATACTCATCGATGGCTATTGCCGCCTTGGTTGCCTTAGTGTGGCAAATTCGCAATGCCCAGTTGGCCGTAATAGCCATTGCTCCAGTGGGCGCAGCTATGACTCTGATCGCACTGTTAACAGGTGCTGCATGGGGTAAACCTATGTGGGGTGCTTGGTGGGTATGGGATGCGCGTCTGACTTCTGAGCTCATTCTATTGTTTTTGTACTTGGGTGTGATTTCACTGTATCACGCCTTTGAAGATAAACGCGCTGGCGGTAAAGCAGCATCTATTTTGGCTCTAGTAGGTGTGGTGAATTTGCCGATTATTCATTTCTCTGTGGAGTGGTGGAATACCCTTCATCAAGGCGCAACTATCACAAAATTTGATACCTCAGCGATTGATTCAAGCATGTTTTGGCCCTTGATGGTTAACCTTGCGGGCTTCCTTGGTTTTGTCGCGGCGGTGAGCTTAATCCGTCTGAAAACTGAAATTCTAAAGAGCGAGCAGCATCGTCCTTGGGTAAAAGCAATGGCGGGAGGTAAGTAAAGTGGAATTTAATAGTTTATCTGAATTTTTTGCCATGGGCGGCTATGCCTTTTACGTATGGTTGTCATTTGGTAGTTGCGCACTGATTTTAGTTGGTCTGTTGTTTAGTTCATTACGTGAAAAACGTGTTTTATTGCAACAGGTGGCAGCACAAAGTGCTCGTGAGCAACGCATTGAAAAGGCTAAGCAGCAGGAGAAGCAGTTATGAATCCTAGACGTAAGAAACGCTTACTAACTATCATCGCCTTGTTATTTGGTTTGTCTAGCGCGGTCGGGTTGACCTTGTATGCGCTGCAAGAAAACATCAATTTGTTTTACACCCCGAGTGAGCTTATCAACGGTAAAGGACCTGAGCTGGAAAAGCCAACCATTGGCCAGAAGCTGCGTATTGGCGGTATGGTCGTGCCAGGTTCAGTAAAGCGCGATGATAATTCACTGTTTGTGGAATTCAAATTAATTGATACTGGTCCTCTTGTGACCATTCGCTACAAAGGCATCTTGCCGGACTTGTTCCGCGAAGGTCAGGGTATTGTTGCACAAGGCACGCTAGTGCAGCCTGATGTGATTGAGGCATTTGAAGTGTTAGCAAAACACGATGAAGAATATATGCCTGAAGAGGTTGCTGAAGCGGTAAAAGGCATCAAGCACCAAAAACCAACTTATAATCAAGGCAGTGGCAACTAAGTTATGATCCCAGAGCTCGGTTATTTTTCCTTAACCCTAGCAATGGTGCTGTGTGTGCTGTTGTTTGTGTTTCCTCTTTGGGGGGCGCATACGGGGAATTTGCGTCTGATGCGTGCAGCGCCTTCGCTTGCAGTTGGGCAGTTTGTCTTTGTGTTGTTGTCGTTTGCAGCGCTTATCTATGCGAGTTTAACGGATGACTTTACGGTGGCCTATGTCGCCCATCACTCCAGTACCACCTTGCCTTGGTACTATAAAATCACCTCGACATGGGGTGGTCACGAGGGCGCAATCTTATTATGGCTGGTGATGCAAGCAGGCTGGACTGCGGCGGTGGCATTGTTGTCAAAGTCGTTACCATGGCCGCTGCGAGCACGCGTGTTGGCGGTGCTTGGTTTCTTGGCCGTTGGCTTTATGCTCTACACCTTGCTGATGTCGAGCCCATTTGACCGTTTGTTGCCATATTATCCGGTGGAAGGACGAGATCTTAACCCGTTATTGCAAGACCCGGGGATGATCATTCACCCACCGCTTTTGTATATGGGGTACGTAGGATTATCCGTGTCGTTCTCATTTGCAATTGCTGCATTGTTAACAGGCCAGCTTGATAACCTTTGGGCTAAGTGGTCTCGCCCTTGGACTATGGCCGCGTGGGGTTTCTTAACCTTAGGTATTACCATCGGAAGCTGGTGGGCATATGCTGAGCTCGGCTGGGGTGGCTGGTGGTTCTGGGACCCAGTTGAAAATGCGTCTTTGATGCCTTGGTTGGTGGCAACTGCTTTGTTGCACTCGCTGGCAGTGACAGAGAAACGTGGCATCTTCAAATCTTGGACAGTGTTACTGGCTATTGCCGCATTCTCGCTGAGTTTGTTAGGTACCTTCATCGTGCGCTCGGGCATTATTGTTTCTGTGCATGCGTTTGCCTCAGACCCAGACCGCGGTATGTTTATTTTGGCCTTCCTCGCTATTGTTGTCGGGGGAGGTTTGACCTTGTATGCACTGCGTGCAGGACAGGTAAGCAGTGAAGGTCGCTATAGTTTATTTTCACGTGAAGTGGCGCTTTGGCTGAATAATATTTTGCTTGTAGTAGCGACATTGATTGTACTGCTAGGTACCTTATTACCCATGGTTCACAAAGAGTTGGGCTTAGGCTCCATCTCAATTGGTGAGCCATTCTTTAATCAAATGTTCACCTACCTCATTGTGCCTTTTGCACTGCTACTTGGCGCGGCTCCTTTGCTACGTTGGAAGCAAAACAAAGCCAAGCAGCTTATTAACAAGTATGCCCTTGGCATTGTTATCGCGCTTGTCGCTACCGGTGCATGGTTATTCAGCAGTTACGAGCAAATAGCGGCAGTCACCTTTATGGCAACAGCGTTAGCGCTGTGGATTATCGTTATGAGTGCACAGGATTTGCTGCACAAAACAGCACAAGCGGGCTCTATGAAGCGCCTAGGTCTCAGTTATTGGGCAATGCAATTAGGCCATATTGGCTTGGCGTTGGTGATTATGTCGGTTGCGCTGACTTCGGCATATTCAACTGAGCGAGATGTGCGTGTATTACCACAAGAACAAGTGTCTTTGGGTGGTTATGATTTTCGCTTTGACGGTGTCACGGCCATTCGCGGACCAAACTATACCGGTCATGCAGGGGTCGTCAGTGTCTTCAAAGATGGTGAATTTGAAACCACCTTGCATGCAGAGAAACGCCGTTACGATATTGGCATGCAGTTTATGACAGAAGCGGCAATTGATGATGGATTAACACGCGATTTGTATTTGGCGCTGGGTGAGCAGCTCAATGGTGGCGCATGGTCATTGCGTATTTATCATAAGCCATATGTGCGAGTAATGTGGCTTGGCGGTATTTTAATCGCGTTGGCTGGCTTTGTAGTGTTGTTTGACCGCCGTTACCGCCGCCGAGCACAGAAGGAGGCTCAAGCATGAGCAGAAAATGGTTAGTGCTGACACCGCTGGCAGTTTTTTTGCTGTTGTGTGTGTTTTTGCTAAAAGGCTTATTTTCAGATCCGCGTGAACTGCAAAGTGGGCGTGTGAATCAAGCGTTACCGGCGTTTGATTTACCCGATTTGATGCAGCCGCAAAAACGATGGACCAATGCTGACTTAGCCGATCAAAAATACCTCATTAATGTGTGGGGTACGTGGTGCCCAACCTGTGTCGCTGAGCTTGGTTATCTCACACAATTGCGTGAGCGCGGTATCAAGATTGTTGGCGTATATTATGAGCAAGGTTATGACCCAGATTTTGGTGATACCTTCAGCCTCTCAGACTTGCAACAAGAAGTCGCTGATATGCTGACGCGAGCAGGTGATCCCTATGCGTTTAATATGCTTGATTTGGACCGTCAATTTATCCTTGATTTAGGTGTTTCAGGGGCTCCTGAAACCTTCCTAGTCGATCATGATGGCACTGTGCTAGTTCATCACACCGGTGATGTTAACCCACGCGTGTGGCGCGCGAAATTCGCGCCATTGATGGGAGAATAAAATGCGTATTTTATTGTTGTCTTTATTTATTTTAATAAGTGGATCAGCCGTAGCTGTGGAAGAAAAATATGACTTCCAAAGTCCTGAACATGCGGCACTTTTTACTGAGTTAACCAAAGAGCTACGCTGCCCTAAGTGTCAAAACCAAAACATTGCTGACTCAGATGCGGTTGTTGCTAAGGATCTTCGCGACAAAGTCGAAGAGTTGGTTAAACAAGGACAGAGTAAACAAGAGGTCATTGATTATATGATCGACCGCTATGGCTACTTTGTGCATTATCAGCCACCGGTTACACCCGCGACTATCTTTTTGTGGATCCTTCCTGGCTTTATTGTTATCGCTGGTTTCGCGTTTATTATTTTGCGCCAAAAAAAGGCGGCACAAAAGGCAAGCTGGTCTGAATCAGACGAGCAGCTACTTCAGGATTTGATAAAGCAGTACAAGCGTAAGGAGTCTGCGTAATGTTGTCATTGTGGGGAGCGTTTGCAGTCCTATTACTACTGGCGCTGTTATTTGTATGCTGGCCTTTTTTTAGAACGTTTAAAGATGCCACTAACCCAAGCGTGAATGCTGAGCGCATTGATATCTTTGAGCAGCGTCAGCAGGAGCTGGCAGATGATTTAGCCTTAGAGCGTATTTCGCGTACCAGTTATGATGAATCCTTGCTTGAATTAAAGCGCCGATTACTCAATGAGTTAGCGCCTGAGCAACAGCTTCAAAGTCGTGGTGATAACCGTATTTTGGCACTCGTTGGTGCTGCATTTTTAATTTTACTCAGTGCTATTTTTTATCACTTTACAGGTAATCAATCACAGCTGTCAGCTTGGGAAAAGGCGATGCAGGAATTGCCATCTCTGGGCGAGCGTGCTGTATTGGGTAAAGGCGAGCCGCTGGATGCTAATGAGCGCCAAGCATTTTTGCTAGGGCTGCGCACCCGACTAGCTCAAGATGGCGATGATGCAGTCGCATGGTTAATGCTTGGCCGTGTAGCGATGACCATCAATGACTATGAGATGGCTAGCCAAGCGTTTGATAAAGTATTGGCGATGGACCCTGAGAATATCTCTGCAAAAGTGAGCTATGCTCAGGCGCTGTTGGTGCAAGGCAGTGAGCAAGGCATGAATCAGGCAGCCAAGCTGCTATCTCAAGTGCTACAAGTGCAACCACAGAATATGGATGCCATTTCGATGTTGGCATTGATAGCGTACGAGCGCAAAGACTGGCTTGAAGCAAAGAGTGCATTTGAGCTCATACTGGCAACGATGACTGAGTCTGACCCGCGCTATGCCATGATTGCGCAGCGAATTGATGAAATTGACGGTCGTATTGCGCAAGCTCAGAACGCACAGGCTGTGCATCAGTTGAGTGTTAATGTGACAATTTCTGAACAGGTGCAAGACAGGATACCACTTAACTCGGTGTTGTTTGTTTTTGCCAAAGCGGCCTCAGGACCGCCGATGCCGCTTGCGGTCCAGCGCTTTGATACATTCACGCTGCCTATGACGGTAACCTTGAGTGAAGCAGATGCCATGGTGGCACAACTAAGTCTTGCAGAGTTTGAACAAATTCAAGTGTTTGCACGTATATCCAAGGACGGCGATGTGGCCGTAGACTTAGGTGAATTGGAAGGTCAATCAGCGGTGTTTAATCACCAACAGCAGCAACAGGTTGATGTTGAGATTAATACCTTGATTCAATAGGGAACAAAGATGCTTAAAAAGATAACCTTAATCGCGATGACGGTGTTGCTTGGCGCATGTGCGCAGGTGCCACCTGAAAAGGAAGACCCGCGCGATCCGCTACAAAGTATTAATCGCCCAATATACGACTTCAATATGGATGTGTTGGATGCGTACATTTTGCGTCCTGTGGCTGTAGGGTATGTGAAGATAACCCCTGCGCCTGTGCGCAGTTCTATTGTTAATTTTACAGACAACATTGATGCACCTATCGATGCTGCTAATGCGGCGTTACAAGGAAAAATGGATAGAACAGGGGTTGCGTTAGCACGCTTTTTGGTCAACTCCACAGTGGGGATTGCAGGGTTATTTGATGTAGCAACTAGCCTGGGCCTCGAAAGTGTCGATGAAGACTTTGGCCAAACACTTGGAGTATGGGGTGTTGGCGATGGTGCTTATGTAATGCTACCTGGGATGGGGCCGAGCACAGCACGAAACCTTACAGGTGATGTGGTCGATAACTTTGTGTTGCCCGAAATTGCATTGACTACACCGCAAACTATTTTGGTTTTTGCGTTGCGAGTGGTTGAAACGCGCGCATCACTCATTCCACAAGAAAGCCTGCTCAATGAGTCACTTGACCCTTATACCTTTGTAAAAGACATCTATTATCAGCGTCAGTTGTATGAGGTCTATGATGGCAATCCACCGCTTCAAGAAGAGCCTGAAGCACAAGAATACGATGACGATTTCTTAGAAAATCTATGACCCAAACACGCAAAAGCCGGTCTACACCGGCTTTTTTAATATCAATGATATGAGCTTAACTAATGGCATCCATTTGCTCTTTGGCCCAGCTGATGGCCTCGTGATAGGCATCTGGGACCTTGTTCGGGTCGAGTTTTAACGCCTCAATGGTTGAGTTGGCATCTTGCCATT
This sequence comes from Pseudoalteromonas maris, assembly GCF_049257235.1. Taxonomy (NCBI): domain Bacteria; kingdom Pseudomonadati; phylum Pseudomonadota; class Gammaproteobacteria; order Alteromonadales; family Pseudoalteromonadaceae; genus Pseudoalteromonas; species Pseudoalteromonas maris. Next base: position 379,961 of record NZ_JBMMUF010000001.1, on the reverse strand, counting down.
TTGCTTGCTCATACTGTTCAACAAGGTTGATGTACTGACCTAAGTCACCTTCACGCTCACTGAGCGCAGATTTAATATCTGTTGCCAAAGGCAAGCGTTCTACTACTTCACTCATGTCTTGGTCCAAGATGGCATCAAGGAGTGACATCATTGACGTCAAGAAAGCCCGACCAGAATCAACACCACCTGGGTTTTGCTCTGCTAACACTTCAGAGAAGCGCGCACGGGTCAAAGAGAGGTGCATAAGCTCTGCTGGTTTGTCAGAAGACAACTGGGCGGTGAATAACAAAGAAAGAAACTTTTTGATTTCCCCTGCGCCAAGAACCACTAATGCTTGCTTAATGGTTGAAATTTCAGCACGGCGCTTAAACATGGCTGAGTTTGAATAACGCAGCAGTTTGTACGATAAGTTCACGTCACGCTCGAATACACGAGTGATCTTCTCTAGGTCCATATCGGCGGTAGACGTTTCATATAGAAGCTCTGCGAGCGTTAATTCCGATGGCGGCAGGGCTTTGCTTTGTACCATTTCCGGTTTGGAGAAGAAATATCCTTGGAAATACGTGAAGCCTAAGTCCATCGCTTGTTGATATTGCTCGTGGGTCTCTACCTTTTCAGCTAATAGCTTGATATGAGGATAAGGTTTGATGGCTTCGATGACTTCAAGAATATGTTCTTTACTGGAGGTTAAGCAGTCAATCTTGATGATATCAATATGAGGGAAAAAATGGCGCCATACGTTTTGATGATGATAATCATCGAGCGCAATGGTGTAACCTTTTTCTTTGAGCTCCTGTGTTATCGCTAACAGGCGTTTACCCGGCTGCACAGTTTCAAGGATTTCGACAACGATCTCCTCGTTGCCCATCATAGAGGCGTACCCTTTTGCAAGTGTCTCTAGTGTGAAGTTGATATAAGCAGGCTTGTTACCTGTTAACTCTTCAAGCCCAAAAGTAAATTGGCTTCCTTCGATCAGGCGCGACGTGGCCTCATCACCATTGATTTGTGGAAATACGTTGTCGATGCCATCACGAAACAGCAACTCGTAACCTACAAGTGCTTTGTCTCTGTCCAAAATTGGTTGGCGAGCAGCGTAGAAATTCATTATTCACATCCAAACACGTTGCTAATTGCTTATTAATATATGAAAAAAACAGATTGCTTTCATCAAGTATTATATAAATTTATTGCCTTGCAAAATTGCGTTTACCCAAATTAGGCTCAATTGCGTTGCGTCTACTTATCCCTTAGCTCAGTAATTGGAGTTACACGCTTGGGCCGTGCTATAGTCCAAAGGCAGCAGCTACTCCTTAATAGTAGCCGTAACTTAACAATAACAATATGTTTCGCGGTAAAGTTTTACCGCATACTTTTAGCGCTATGTTGGAGGCAAGTTTGGAATTAGGAACAATTATATCCTTGGCTATCTACTTTATTGCCATGCTCGGCATTGGTTTATATGCCTATAAGAAATCGACCGATGATGTGTCTGGCTACATGTTAGGTGGGCGTAGCTTGCCACCAAGTGTTGCAGCGTTATCTGCAGGTGCCTCTGACATGAGTGGTTGGATTTTGATGGGCTTACCGGGGGCAATGTTCGTCAGCGGCTTTAGCGCAATGTGGATTGCTATTGGCCTTATCATTGGTGCATGGGCGAACTATTTGCTAGTTGCACCGCGTCTGCGTGTTTACACTGAGCGCGCTAATGACTCTATTACCATTCCGGATTATTTTGCTAATCGTTTTAATGACTCTAAAAACGCGTTACGTGTGGTGTCGGCAGTCGTTATTATTCTATTTTTCACCTTGTATACATCATCTGGTGTTGTTGCAGGTGGTAAATTATTTGAAGAGTCATTCGGCTTGTCTTACGAGATGGGCTTATATGTGACCACCGGCGTAGTTGTGCTTTACACCTTGTTTGGTGGCTTTTTGGCGGTAAGTCTAACGGACTTTGTCCAAGGCTGTATCATGTTTTTAGCGCTGATCATTGTGCCTACTGTAACCTACAGCTTATTAGACCAGCCTATGGCGCAAAGCTTAGAACACGTTAATCCAAGTATGCTTGAGTGGGTTGGTACAGGCTCTGTACTGGGTATTATCTCTGCTATGGCGTGGGGTTTAGGCTATTTTGGCCAACCACACATTATTGTGCGTTTTATGTCAGTGCGCAGTGTCAAAGATATTCCGACGATGCGTCGCATTGGTATGTCATGGATGGTCGTTGCCGCATTGGGTGCTGTAGCGACGGGCTTGTGTGGCGCCGCCTATAGTTTTGAAAAAGGCATCGAGGTGAGCGATCCGGAAACCATTTTCTTAATTCTTTCGCAGTTATTGTTCCATCCTTTGGTTGCGGGCTTTTTATTAGCTGCGATTCTTGCAGCCATCATGAGTACGATTTCGTCACAGTTGCTTGTGAGCTCTAGTTCACTGACTGAAGATTTTTATAAAATTTACGTCAAGCGAGATGCTAGCGAGAAAGAGTTAGTGTTGGTGGGGCGCATTAGCGTGTTAGTCGTTGCATTGTGTGCTATTTACCTCGCTTACGATCGAGATAGTTCAATTCTAAGTTTGGTGAGCAATGCATGGGCAGGATTTGGTGCAGCGTTTGGTCCACTTATCCTATTTAGTTTGTATTGGCGTCGTATGAACCTTGCAGGTGCATTGGCTGGTATGATTGTGGGTGCAGCAACGGTCTTATTCTGGATTTATGCGCCTATCACGGTGGATGGCCAATCGTTAAGTGCGTGGATGTATGAAATCGTACCGGGCTTTATCTTCTCAAGTCTGGCTATTGTTGTGGTGTCGTTAGCGACGACGCAGCCGCGTGATGAGTTGGTAGAGATGTTCGACAAAGTGGAAGCTGAATTGAACAGTTAACGCCATTGCAGATAAGAAAAAGCCACCGCGAAGGTGGCTTTTTTATTGCTAAGGCCTACAGCCATTGAATGGCTTGATTGATACGGCTTTGGTATTCATCAATAGGTGCCTGTGCCGAGGCAACTAAAATGGTATCACCTTGCGGGAAATGCGAGACGCGTCCAGCAAAATGTTGATCTGAGAAGTAATTATCTCCCAAGTATTTGTTGGGCGAGGGCACAACAAACATGGTCATCGGGCCAAACTCTGAGTCAAAAACAAGGTGCAAACCCTTTTGTCCTTTAAAGTGACAAAAGCGTGCATATTTTACCTCTCCAGGCAGTGCTTTTATCTTGCTGCCCAACTCAGCGAGGCGACTATTTACTTCTGATATATCAAAACGTTGTGTTGACTCTAATGAATCAATTTCATGGTATACATGCGCCAGTGCATGTTCACCTACGCTAAGTGGTGGCAAGCTGAATTGATATACCGCAAAGCTGCATGCGATGGCAACAGATGCCGCCATGGTCCAATACCATGAACGTTTTTTGCGTGCCTGACCCAGTTCTTTTATACGCTCTGGGCATTCCAACATAGTTTGCTTAAGAATAATCTTGTCTGCCAAGTTATCAGGCACATCAATATTCATGGCTTCATTGAGCTCTTTATCAAGCGCTTTGAGCTCATTGACAAGCGCTTTACGCTCGGTGCTTTGCTCCGCGAACTCTTTAAGTTGTGGATCTTTATCAGTTGGCTCAGCGAACAGGCGCCGACGAAATTCTAATTCATCCATTGGGGGCCTCTTTATACTGTTCGTTACTACTCGTTAATGCTTCTTTAAGCTGGTTACGGGCACGAAAAAGTCGTGTCATCACCGTATTTTTGTTTAAATTTAGAATGCTTGCTATTTCTTCACCACTGCACCCACCAATTACTTGTAATACAAGTGGTTCTCTGTACTCATGTGGTAGTGCAAGAATGTGTCTTTGCACGACAGTAAGCTCCATTTCGTCATCCAATGACGGGGTCGAATCATCGATGAGAGTGTCTTGCTCAACATCGCTATAGTCGAATTGTTTACGTTCAAATCGACGGGCATTTTCTCGACGCAAAATGGTGAGCAGCCATGATTTAGCCGCAGCATCGTCTTGCAAGGAGTCAAGGGACCGCCATGCTCTTAAGAATGTTTCCTGGACCAGATCTTCTGCCACGGTGGGATCTTTACACAGCCAAAAGGCAAAGCGATAAAGCTCTTTGTGATAGACTTGGACCAACGCTTCGTAGCGCTTTTGTTTATTTGCCATGCTCAGTAAGACCCATGAAGGGGGGTTTTTATTTCCTAAAAAGGAAAATTTTTTGCAGCCAGTGAGATTTTACTCAGTGGCTGCGTGCAGAGCGCCTAATACAAAGAGTCTAGTTTAGATTGGTTATCCTTGGTCGGTATTTTGCGTGATGCCGCTTGGCCAATTAAGGGGTAGTTAATAGCAACGCCATTTGCAGGGCTGTAGAGTGATTTACGCAGCTTCGCAAATTCATCAGCCGCCTCTTTTGACCAATACTCTAACCACGCATCGATACTGCCATGGTTGGCTTTGGCATACGTATCAATTGCGTGATACAGGCCTTTTGCGTCTTCATTTTTGATTGCTATCACGATGTTCTTAATGCCCTGCACAGGAGGTGGTTGGGTGTTGTCTTGTGCTTTTGATGTCGTTTTATCTTTGCGGCTCAACCACCACATAAACAAGGTCACCAACCATAAAATATAACCAGGTAATACCAGATACCAGGCAATTGACGTGCTCTCATCTGTTGATACAGCCGGCTGTGCCAGCGCTTTGGCATCATTATCTAGAGTTGGTTTTACAGTATCACTCACAGCGTCACCTATTACGGTAATGGTCTTTGCGGGTACTTTAGCTATTTGAGTACGCCCTGTTACCGTATTGAACCAAGGTACGTTTACCTCTGGTAGCACATACGTACCGGGTCTTTGCGGCACATAGGCAACAGAGGTTTTCGTTTGCGCTATTAATCGGCCATTACGGACTAAATGGGTGCGTTCTGTTTGATCTGGATAACTGCGCACGTCATCCACTTCTTCATTAGGTACGTCGGGTAACTGTTCTTTAGTTACATTTAACGCTGTGAGTGTCAGAGTGCGTGTAATTGGCGTGCCCACTTGCACTTCATCTTCGAGGCCCTGCCACTGTTCACTTAAATCTACCAGCTCACTGGGTAGCCAAGAGCCAGATTGTTGCGCTGGTATTGGTTTGATGTCTAGCAGCTGATCGGGCGCAGTGGCACTTACACCAATAGTGCGATAATTTTTTCGCGCTTTAGCGTTTAGAGTGGGAGCTTGTAGCTCATATGTGCCACTTTTTTGCGGCTGAATAAGGTAGTTACGTTCAATAACGCGGTAGCGTCGACCGTCGATGACTTCTTGCCCTTCAGAATCTTGTCCCATTTGTGAAATGGACGCTTCAGCGAGTGTCGGCGGCGTTAATGAGCCATCAACTAAATCAACACCTAGATAAAGCTTCACCGTATAAATACCCGCCTGCTGCACATATAAAGATGACGGGGTTAGCTCTGTTTTGATGAAGGCATTCTCTGCTTGAGCTTGAGAATTATTACTTGCCACTACTTTTAACGTAAAAGGTGCAGAGCTGATGCCGTCGATGGTGAAAGCGGGGATTTGATATTCGCCGGGATTGCGGGCCATTAATTCAATGTGCCAAGAATCTTTGCGGCTGAAAACGCCATTTACATAGCGAGAGTCTGTGCTCACTGAAGTAGGGCCAACGACAAAATCTTTGAGTAATGCAGAGGTGTCTAACTTGTTTTTGTCTACAGAGTCGTCGGCGGTGATTGTCAAATAAAAGAATTCATTGGTGAGCACCGGATTTTTATTAACACTGGCTTCAACTTTTGACAGCGCTAAGGCACTGTGGCTGATCAATAATAAGCACAGGGCAAATATACTTCTTACCATGACTTCTCTTCTCCTTGTGGCAAGCGACGACGATATCGTTGGCGTTTCTGCGCCTCTAATTGCATTTTATTGCGTAATAGAATTTCAGGTTCATCAGGAATTTTTCGCAGTAACTGGTTTAGCTGCTGCATTTTTTCTCGCTCTTCGGGGCTAAGCTGAGCATCAGCAAGGGCAACCTGTTGCTCACTTTGTCCCTCACCGTGTTCGCCTTGCTGAGTGTCTTGTGGTTGCTGTTGTGAGCTTTCAGCGTCTTGTTCACTGGTTTGTGGTTGTTCATCATCAGCTTTCATAGTGGGATCACTAGCAGATTGTTGCTGTGCATCTTGCTCAGATTGCGTTGCATCGTCATCTTGCTCTGTGGTTTGGGCACTATTTTGCGGCGCGTTTTGCTGTGCATCATTACGCTGTTGATTGTCACTGTCGCTACTGCTTTGTTGTTGCGAGTTTTGCTCAGTGCCATTGTCTTGTTGTTGGTCATTAGTTTGCTGTTGACCTTGTTGTTGGCCTTGCTGTTGCTCAGAGCCTTGGTCTTGCTGTGACTGGTTTTGATCACCTTGCTCACCATTTTGCTTCTGGTCTTGCTGCTGATTCTTGAGCTGCTCTAACAAGGTTTTGTTCGTGGCTGCGCTGTGTAAGTTGGGGTTTATCTCAAGGGCCTGTCGATAGCGCTCTATTGCTTCGTCAATTTGCCCTAACTGCGCCAGCGCATTACCTTGGTTGTATAACCCAGATGCTGATGCGTCTTTATTAAATTCAGACAACGCAGCTTGATAGTCTTGTTGTTGATACAAAGCAGCCCCTCGCAGAAGCGGATTGTGCGACGCGCTTGCCTGCTCATACTCTTTTTGTGCGTAGGCATGAAGTGCATTTTGTTCGTTATTTTTAAACCATGATTGCCAATTAGCGGCATGCGCTCCTTGCCAAGGAAAGAGCACGCATACAGCGCATACCATGATAGCGCGACGATGGATTTGAATGAGCAATAAAGGCAGCGCTAGAAGAGCAAGATAGATACCCGCATCAATGCGCCAAAGGGTTTGCTGATTTTTGGCTTTGCGCGTTGTTTGAGTGTTTTCGCCATTAGCGAGCAAGCCAAGATTGTCACTACTGGGCTGGTAGCGTACCAGTTGACCACCCCCTAAATTGGCAAGTCTCGAGAGGCGGTCAAAGTCGGTTTTAGGGATCACAATTTGCCCAGCATCGTCTTTCAAAAACCCCCCATCTGGAAGACTAATAGGCGCACCTTGCTCAGAGCCTAGTGCGTAAATGGATAATCGATGGGGAGTATTGGCTAACCAATCCCGAATATCACTTTCATCCTCATAATCAATGCCATCAGTAATGAGAATTACATCCCCTTGCGGGTAGTCTGCTTGCTCAAGCAAGTTATGTGCGGCCGTTAACCCTGTTAAAACGTTGCTGCCTTGCTCTGGCATGATATCTGGTGTCAAACTGGGAATAAGGTTGTCCAGCGTTTTAACATCTGAGGTCAGTGGCGAGATAGTGTATGCATCACCGGCATAGGCAATGAGCGCAGTTTCACCTTCTTCAAATAGTGCAACCATGTCCAGCGCTTTAAATCTGGCTTGCTGCAAGCGGCTAGGGCTAATATCAGTGGCAAACATGGAGCGCGACATATCCATTACGATGACGCGAGCTGTCTTTGCTTCATAGACTGGCACTTCTTTTTTGCTAAAACTAGGACCTGCTAAAGCAAGTACCATGATAGCAAGTAACAGCGCGTTAACTATGCCACTGCTTTTTTGTTTTTGGTGTGTCTCTTTCATGACTTGTGTTGCCAAATGCGCTGCTATCAGCTCACCTTGTTGCTGCGCCTTTGAGCGCTTCACGATAGCCCACACACAAAAGAATATGACGGGTAGGAGTAACCACAATGCTTGGGGACGCAGAAATACAAATTCATTCATGCTTGTCTCCTTGTCATAGCATACAAAATTGGCCGAATATGTTTTCTAATAACGGCCAAAAACAAGGCTAATAAGGCTGCCGCCAAGGGCATATAAAAAAGTTGTGTCGTTGGTCTAATTGTTTGTTCTTGTTTAGCCTGCGGCTCTAATCTATCTAGCTCTTGGTAGATATTTGCGAGGCTTTGGGTATCGGTGGCGCGAAAATACTGGCCGCCAGTTTGCTGTGCAATTTCAGTAAGTAACTGTTCATCGAGACTGCTACCTGAAGACATGTTGAAAAAGCCAGTATTGACAGGCCCATTGGCACCCACGCCAACGGTATAGACCTTAATATTGGCGTCTTTAGCCAAAATGAGCGCCTCTTCAGGGGTTAAGTTACCTGCGGTGTTTTGACCATCAGTGAGTAAGATAACCACTTTATTAGATTGGCTTTTTTCACCAAAGCGCTTTACTGACAGCCCAAGTGCGTCGCCAATGGCTGTAGCACGCCCCACAAGGCCTATCTGTGCTTCTTCTAGCATTTGCGCCACCGTATCTAGATCTCGAGTCAGAGGGGTTTGTAAAAACGCCGTATCGGCAAAGAGTATGAGCCCGAGCTGATCACCTTGGCGCTCTTTTATGAAGTCGCTAAGCACGCTTTTAACTACGCTTAGGCGGTCTACAAAGCGGCCGCGGTAGGCCATATCTTGCTCATTCATAGAACCAGATAAATCCACAGCCAACATGATGTCGCGTCCCTCGTTAGCAAGTGTAATTGGCTCACCGCGATATACTGGATTGGTACTGGCTAGCACGGTACAAATCCAAATAACGCTGATTAACCAATGGGGCCACCGTGTTGATGTGAGCGACTGCTGATGCTTTACATCCACATGATTAAACGATGGGATGTGCAGCTTAAGTGCTTCATTGCTGTTTTTGTTGGGTGTGAGTAACACTAACAACCAAGGCAGAGGTAGTAGTAATAACATCCAAGGCCATTGAAACTCATACATCGAGCACCTCCTTGGTTTTGAATTGCACAATGGCACGCTTGAGCTTGTCACCAAGATTGCCATGTTTGGCCTTGGCACGATAAATTGCTGTTAGCTCATCATTGGAAAACGATTCATTGCTCAAATGCGATAAAGTTGTGGCCCATTTTTGCCCGCTTTGAGCACTGACGTGTGCGCCATAGTAGTGTTTACATAATCGTTTCAGTATTTGGTGTAGCTCTAATAGGTCATCGGTTGATGCCAGTTGCATGGCTTCTCGTTTGGCACCGAGGTGCTTGTGTCGAGCGCGAAGGTAAACAATGAGGGCTATTACAAGGGCAATGAGTAATACTGCTAACAACCACCAAGCAGGACCTGGCGGCCAAGCACTGACTTCAGTGGGTGCGATGACGTCTTCAAGTTGAGGGATAGGCACAGACTGCATTTATGTGCTCCGCTGATAAAATTGCTGTTCCAGTGCTTTGGCAGCACTGATCTCAATGAGGGAATGGCAATAACGTGACAATATCTGTAAGCGCGCTGAGCCTAGTTGTCGCGCGCGTTTGTTAAAGCGAGCACGAAATGTTGCATCATCTAATGCGAGACTAATTTCACCTTGACCCGTACTCACCTTGATTGCTTCTTCATACTTTGGCAGTTTACGCTCGAACGGATCGCTAATGACACAGGCCACCACTTCACAATGGCGAGCAAGGTGCTGTAATTCACGTTCAATAGCTTGGTTGTGTGATGTGCTCAGGCCAACAAAATCGCTTATCAGATATACCGCGCTGCCTGGTTTTGCTAATTGATTTAGGCGCTTTAACTGCGTCAATAAATCACTGGGTTTGCTTTTTATCGAGGCGTTTTGTTGCTGGGCATGACAATCGAGCATGCCATGAAAAACGCGCAACACAGCTTTATCCCGACTTTGCGGTCGAAACTCATAATGTTGATTATCGTTAAATACTAATGCACCGAGTTTATCGCCACGTTCACATGCAGACCACGCAATTAGCGCACTCAGATGGGCTGCTTGTACTGACTTAAAGACAAACGCAGAGCCAAACTGCATATTGGCACTAAAGTCCGTCATTATCAGAACGGGGCGCTCTTTTTCTTCTTGAAATAACTTGGTGTGAGCTTCGCCCGTGCGCGCAGTTACGCGCCAATCAATACTGCGTACATCATCACCGTTTTGGTAATGACGCACTTCGGCAAACTCCATCCCGCGACCTTTAAGTGGCGCTAAATATTGACCACTCAAGGGGCTGCGTATTTTTCTGCGCACCGCAAGGTTGAGCAGCTTTGTTTTGCTCTTATAGTAAGTGAGCTCTTTGAGTGCGAGCGAGTGGCCATTACTGTGAAGCTGCGCGAGCCACTCATGCACACTACTAGGTGATGAGGACATTTTCAGCATTAAGGTACAGCCACTTGCTCTAGAATATGCGTTAATACTTGATCTTTAGTAATGCCTTCAGCTTGGGCTTCATAGCTAAGGATGATGCGGTGGCGAAGTACATTATGAAAGACTGCCTGAATATCCTCTGGGCTGACAAAGTCACGACCATTTAGCCAAGCATGGGCGCGTGCAGCTTTATCAAGAGCGATTGTTGCTCGAGGGCTTGCGCCATATTCAATCCAGTTACCGAGGTTGTCATCAATGTTACGGCCATCACGGGTTGCAATGATCAGTTGCACCAAATACTTTTCTAATGGCTCGGCGAGATGCAGTGACAGCACTTGCTGTCGCGCAAGGAATAAATCTGCCTGAGAGATTGGCTCCACTGCCACGTTATCGCCCTCTAGTGCTTCACCGCGAGTGAGGCGCAAAATAGCAAGCTCCGCGTGTGCATCAGGGTAATCGATATTTAAATGTAACAAGAAGCGGTCAAGCTGTGCTTCAGGAAGAGGGTAGGTACCTTCTTGCTCAAGTGGGTTTTGCGTCGCCATGACCATGAATAACTGCTCTAGTGGGTAAGTGTTTTTTCCCACAGTGATTTGTCGCTCGGCCATCGCTTCTAACAGTGCCGACTGAACTTTTGCTGGCGCTCGGTTTATTTCATCGGCTAATACCAGATTGTGAAAAAGAGGTCCTGGCTCAAACACAAACTCACTCGTTTGCTGGCGGTAAATATCTGTGCCCGTTACATCAGAAGGTAACAAGTCAGGAGTAAACTGGATGCGTTGGAAGCTGCCTTCTAAGCCTTTTGCCAGTGCATTGACCGCGCGTGTTTTAGCCAACCCAGGAGGGCCTTCAACAAGAAGGTGGCCGTCTGCTAATACCGCTATCAGTAGCGATTGAGTGAGATGAGGCTGACCAATGATTTGCGTATCTAAATAGTTTTTTAACTGTGCGAACTTCGAAACTGCCATACGTATACTTGTCCTTGGAGGCATCATACCCATTCACTTAAGTCGCTGAGCTTTGTATGCGAACGTACTGAACATAAATGGGTATAGAACATGAAAATTTATAAAAATACGGTGCTTTTGTTTTTTGCTACACCGCACAGTAGCAAGCCAGTTAGGCACTGTTTATGCTAATTAGTTCAGATTGATTTTACTCACAATTGCCTAGTTTTAAAGTCTTGTTTTTATTTTAAATGCCCCAAGTTGTGAGGAGCTGTTTGTCTTTAGGTTTTTTTTGCACAAGGCGCAGCATAGGAGCCGCAGTTCAGCTACACGACTATGCGATAACGCCTACACATGCGCTCAATATGCCGCCCCGTGGGTACACCCAAACGCCTTATACTGTTGTTTGCTCTTTATTTGTGTAGAACGACTATGCTTAATAGCTCGCGTCATGGCTGCAAGACGTTGAGGTTAAAGATAAAGCAAAGCACATGGATGAATAGACCCTAACTGTTGTTTTTGCTACACCTTTATTTTTAACTTCGCTCTTGGCAATGTGCGTGGGGTTGTTTAGAATCGAGGAAACTTTAACAGGTCAGACCTGTCAGCAGGAGAAGCATTTTTATGTCTGAGCAATTAAAACTAACAACACGAAACGGGGAGCGTATCGCTATTGTCAGCGGTTTACGTACACCTTTTGCAAAGCAAGCTACCGCTTTTCATCACATTCCAGCGTTAGATTTGGGGAAACTAGTTGTCAACGAGATGCTTGAGCGTCTTGATTTTGACCGAAAAGAAATCGATCAGCTGGTATTTGGTCAGGTGGTGCAAATGCCAGAGGCCCCAAACATTGCTCGCGAAATCGTACTGGGTACAGGAATGCCAGTTAATATTGATGCTTACTCAGTATCGCGTGCATGTGCTACAAGTTTCCAAGCAATTGCCAATGTCGCAGAGTCGATTATGGCTGGCCACACGCAGGTAGGTATTGCTGGTGGTGCTGATTCATCATCTGTATTGCCAATTGGTGTGAGTAAGAAGCTTGCAGGTAGCCTTGTGGATTTAAATAAGGCACGTACCTTGTCGCAACGTTTGAAGATTTTCTCAAAATTGCGCCTTAAAGACTTACTGCCTGTACCGCCTGCGGTTGCAGAATATTCAACGGGCTTGTCGATGGGACAGACTGCTGAACAAATGGCGAAAACACACAGCATCAGTCGAGCTGACCAAGATGCGTTGGCGCACCGTTCACATACGCTGGCAAGCCAAGCTTGGGCAGAAGGCAAACTGGCGCAAGAAGTGATGACAGCACATGTACCGCCTTATAAATCTTTCATTGAACAAGACAATAACATCCGCGCTAATTCTGAGCTGGCAAGTTATGCCAAGCTAAAACCTGTATTTGATCGCAAATACGGCAGTGTTACCGCTGCTAACGCGACGCCACTTACCGATGGTGCAGCGGCAGTGCTACTGATGAATGAAAGCAAAGCCAAAGCCATGGGCTATGAAATCTTGGGTTACATCCGTAGTTACGCATTTACAGCGATTGGTGTTCATGAAGATATGTTGATGGGCCCAGCTCACTCTACACCGCTTGCACTTGATAGAGCAGGTATTACGCTGGGTGATTTGAATCTTATCGAGATGCACGAAGCATTTGCAGCGCAAACACTGGCGAACATGAAAATGTTTGCATCAGATAAATTTGCCAAAGAGAAATTAGGCCGCGATAAAGCCATTGGCGAAATCGATATGGATAAGTTCAACGTTAACGGTGGCTCATTAGCATACGGCCATCCATTTGCTGCTACCGGAGCGCGTTTGATCACCCAAAGTATTCACGAACTTAACCGCCGCGGCGGAGGGTTGGCATTAACGACAGCCTGTGCGGCTGGTGGCCTAGGTGCTGCCTTTGTATTGGAGAGCGCATAATGACTGAATCAGTATTTAAATTTGAGCTCAATGATGAGCAAGTCGGTATTGTCACCATTGATGTACCAGGCGAGAAAATGAATACCTTGCGCGCAAGTTTTGCAGCGCAGCTTGAAGAGGTGATCAAAACCGCCAACGATGCCAATGTTAAAGGCCTCGTGTTTGTCAGCGCCAAGCCAGATAACTTTATTGCGGGTGCAGACATTAATATGCTTGATGATGCGAACTCGCACGAAGAGGCATTGGCACTATCGACGACCTGTCATGATGCCTTCTTTGAGTTGGCAAAATTACCTTATCCTACGGTTGCCGCTATTCATGGCGCTGCACTTGGCGGTGGTCTGGAATTTGCGCTGGCATGTGATTATCGTGTGTGTAGTGACAGTGACATTACCAAAATGGGCCTCCCTGAAGTGCAGTTAGGTTTGCTTCCCGGAGGTGGGGGGACCCAGCGTTTACCTAAACTTGTGGGTATTCAAAAAGCACTGGAGTGGATGCTAACAGGTAAGCAAGTGCGCGCTAAGCAAGCTAAAAAAGCAGGACTAGTGAATGAATGTGTACCACAGTCAGTGCTATTAGATGTAGCGACCCAGTTTGCGCTTAAGGGCAAAGCCAAAGCCGCCAAACCGCAGCTCGATAAAGTCTCTAAGTTGCTTGAGTCAAATCCATTTGGTCGTAACCTTATTTTCAAAAAAGCGGCAGAGAATGTGGCTAAGAAAACCGGTGGCCATTATCCAGCGCCTAATCTCATCATCAAAGCTGTGCGTGCCAGTGTCGAGCTCGATACGCTAAAAGCCTACAAAACGGAGGCTGAAGGCTTTGCTAGCTTAGTGATGAGTGATGTGTCGAAACAACTACGTGGAATTTTCTTTGCAACTACGCAAATGAAAAAAGAATGGCGAGCCGATGACGCGCCAAGCACAGACAAAGTTGCGGTGTTAGGTGGAGGCTTAATGGGCGCGGGTATCACGCACGTGAGTGCGATTAAAGCAGGCGTGCCAACACGCATTAAGGACGTTGCTCAGCAAGGTATTGCAGGTGCAATGAACTACAGCTACAAAATTTTGGACAAAAAACTCAAACGTCGTATTTTGTCTAAGGCTGAGCTTCAGATGCAGATGAATCGCATTACTGGCACGACCGATTACAGCGGCTTTAAAAATGTCGATATGGTGATTGAAGCGGTATTTGAGGATTTAAAACTCAAACAAGCCATGGTTGCGGATGTTGAACAACACGCGCAAGAACACACCATTTTTGCTAGCAACACCTCGTCACTGCCAATTTCGCATATTGCCCAAAATGCGCAGCGTCCAGAAAATGTTATCGGTTTACATTACTTCTCACCGGTAGAGAAAATGCCATTGGTGGAGATAATCCCTCATGAGAAAACCAGTGAGCAAACTATTGCGCGCACGGTGAGCTTTGCACGTAAGCAAGGTAAAACTCCGATTGTGGTTAAAGACAAAGCGGGCTTTTTTGTTAACCGTATATTGGCGCCTTATGTCAACGAAGCCGCGAATCTGCTGCTCGCTGGCGAGCCTATTGAAAAGATAGATAAGGCCCTGGTTGAATTTGGTTTCCCTGTTGGTCCACTGACCTTGTTGGATGAGGTGGGTATCGATATTGGCTCTAAGATTGCGCCAATTTTAGAAGCTGAACTGGGAGAGCGCTTCAAGGCACCTGATGCCTTTAATCGCCTTATTGATAGTAAGCGTCTGGGGCGCAAGTCAGGCCGTGGTTTCTACGATTACTCCAAAAAAGATAAGAAAGTTGACGACTCTGTGTACGAGTTACTTGGCGTGACACTGGCACCTAAGCTCAATAAGGAAGAAATTGCTGAGCGCTGTGTTATGCAAATGCTCAATGAGGCGGCTCGATGCTTGGAAGAGGGGATTGTGAGTAATGCCCGCGACGGTGATATTGGTGCCATTTTTGGCATTGGTTTCCCGCCATTCTTAGGTGGCCCATTTAATTACATGGACCAGTTAGGTGCCAGCGAAGTGTGCTCTAAACTGGCTACGTTTGCGCAGTTCAATAGTACCTTTGAACCAGCGCCGACTTTGCTGGAGATGGCTAAGAACGCAGAGTGTTTTTATGCTCAAGCGCAACAGCAAGACTCGGGATCTGCACAAAACGAGGAAGCCGAACAAAGCGCATAAGCGCAAGGGCGTGCTGATCTTCATAAAAGCGCAAGCACTAACTTGCGCTTTTTTCATGTCTACAAATTAATACACCGATGCGCTTCTATTTAATTGATATGTAAATTAATTCTTTGGGCGGGTGCGAAGCGGATGTTTATTTATTGCACATATGGTACTTTTGTATGGTTAATAAAGCAGCGCTTGTGTGCTAAAGTCGCGGCCTCAAATTTCGGGGGATAAAATGCTATTAGTACTGAGTCTTGTTTTCGCAACCATGTTATTTTTTATTGCTAACGCTAAAGGTATGCCAGCAAAGCGCTGGGCATTTTTAGGTGGCTTATTTGGTCCATTTGCGTTGGCTCTGTTTAATGTGCATTATCGTCGTGCTCTAATGCGTTCCGTGGCGCACTGTGGCATTATCTGGCGTCCATAGCACAGAAAAAGCCTGCTTTAGCGCACCAAGCTGAGGTGTTGCGTGTCGTTGCTCTCTTTTCTTTGTTGACGCAAGAACGCTTCAAACTGTTCGCTGGACAGTGGCTTAGAGTAATAATACCCCTGCATTGTTTCGCAGCCGAGATCGCGCAATTGTTGCAATTGTTCCACTTCCTCAACCCCTTCAGCAACAACATGTAGACTTAGATTTTGCGCCATAGTGATAATTGAATCCACCATGTTTTTACCGCGCTCGTTCTCCATATCTATGATAAAAGCGCGGTCTATTTTCAGCGTATGCAATGGGAATCGTTTCAAGTAGGCCAAAGATGAATAGCCAGTACCGAAGTCGTCCATCGCCAAATGCATGCCTTTATCGACGAGTGCGTGCATAACGGCAATGGCGTGCTCTGGATTGTCCATTACCGTGCCTTCGGTGATCTCCAGTTCAAGTGCGCTGGCGGGTAACTGACTTTGATGCAAAATGCGCTCGATGCGTGTGGTTAAATCAGCAAGTGCGAACTGTTTGGCCGAGAGGTTTACTGCCACTCGCTGATTGAATAACCCTAATTCTCGCCAGCGTTTCACATCAGCACAGGCTTTGCGTAACACGACTTCACCAATGTCGATGATTTGCCCTGTCTCTTCGGCGATGGGGATAAATAAGCCAGGGCTGATCATACCTTTTTTCGGAGTGATAAAACGCACCAACGCTTCCATACCCGCAATTTCACCGGTTTTGATATCCATTTTTGGTTGATAAAAAACTTCAAAATGATCTTTTTTCAGACCAAAGCGCATAAGGTTTTCAATTTGCAGGCGCTTAACGGCTTGATGGTTCATGGCATCATTAAAGAATAAGTAGCGGTTGCCTTGCTGTTTAGCGTGATACATGGCGGTATCTGCATTTTTAAGTAGAGCCTGCGGTGTGCGGCCGTCTTCTGGGCTCAATACAATACCGATTGATGCTGTAATAGCCAGCTCATGGCCCATCATCCGAAACGGTGTGGCGATGGTTTTTAAGAAGTCTTTGCTTAGTGCGGTAATACTGTGGATATCGTTTGTACCGCGCATGATAAGTGCGAATTCATCGCCCCCTAAACGGTAGAACGAATCTTGTGGACGTTTGCGCTCGTTCAGGCGCTGAGCGAGTTTGACCAGCAGCTTATCACCCAGCTGATGGCCCAAAGAATCGTTAATTTTTTTGATGTTATCCAAGTCCATAACCAACACCGCATGCTGGTTGTCTTTTTCCATCAACACATCAAGATCGGCAAAGAATTGGTTGCGGTTAGGGAGGCGCGTTAACGTATCTTGGTTGGACAGATCATTAAGTGCTTGCTCGGCGTTTTTGCGCTCGCTTAAGTCCGAATAAACCAGGATGTAGTATTCAATTTGTCCACTTTCGTCACGCACCTTATCAACACTCAACTCCATGCATAAGGGTTGCCCTGTAACCGTGGTTACATTGACTTCATTGAGGAAGTGATGAGTACCAAGGATAGATTGGCGTATTGCTTCATTACGTTGCTGATTTTTCCCTGGTATCGCGAAATCGTGACCAAAATGATATTGCCGTGATAGTCCAAACAACGCAGTAAACGCAGGGTTCGTGTCGATAAGCTTAAATTTGTGGTCATAAATAACCAGAGCATCACTGAGGTTTTCAACACACGTGGCGAACAAGTTTAACCGTTGCTCGGTGGTTTTTATGTCGTGTATATCCTTGACCGTACCGGTCATTCTTACTGGTTGAAGCTGCGCATTTTTTTCAACCACTTTTCCTCTATCGAGTACCCAACGCCACTGGCCTTGCTCATCTTGTAATCGGTAACTGGCTTCAAAAAAAGCGGTTTTTTGAGCGAGATGAGCGCGTAGTGCGTTTTCAACCGCAGGTAAATCTTGCGGGTGAATGAGCGCTCTGTTGGGTGGAATTTGTTTGCTAATAATATGACTCGTCTGGCTGTGACGTTCATCATTGATGCGCATCACTTCACCAGAAACAAGGTTCCAGTCCCACAGAATGTCTCCGCTGCCTTCAAGAGTTGATTGTAAAAGCTGTTTTGAGTGGCGCTCGCTTTGTTGGGAGCGACGCAAGGAAAGTACACTCCACCCCATAACCAACAAAGAGCAGAGTAAAAATACAGTAGTGGCTATGTAGAGCGGGCTTTGCGCAACGCTATTAGCGGATTGCTCAGCGTGCGCAGGCAGGCCAATGATCAGTGCTGTGAGACTTATGTAAGTCTTGTTATTGTTATTTTGCACGTTGTGATATGTCATATGAATCAACCCTCTAAGGTTAATTCATGGTTGAGCTGGAGTAAAGGTCGACGTCGTCCTCTTTGTTGGTGTGAGGCGAGCTAAGCCATTGTGTGCGTGCTCGTTGCTCAGAGAACAGCACCTTTAGGTAGTCTTTTACTTCACTAAACTCAATGCTATGCAAGGTTTCTAAGAGGTTGTCCTGCAAAGAAAAATCTACATCAGGATTACTGATGGCGAGCCAAAAGCGTTGCGAGCGTAGACGTAGATTTTTATCTTTTTCTGCAATTTGACGATACAGACTCTGCTTTGCTTGCTGCCAGTCTTGATTATCCATGGCACTAAACTCTTGGCTGTATTGCTGCACAAATTGCGTATGATGTGCGAGCAAATCTTTGGCACTTACTTTAGGGGATTGCACATAAAAAGCTAATCCCGCACGGGAGTTAAATGGCGCATAACCCGCACCTACCAAGTAACCGAGCTGTTGTTGAGTCCGTAATGTGTTGAAATAAGGCTGGTTGATGAGGTGATTAACCATCATCATGATCACCTTTTCACGAATGTCAGCGCTGAGCGCTTGGTAGTAAATCACCATTGCATGGTCATTACCAGCTAGGGATATGTGCTGTTGCTGAACACCTTTAATTTCGATTAAAGGGCGACAGATGGCATCGATGTTTGCGCGTTGTTGCAAATGTGATTGGATCAAACGCAAGAAATCATAGGCATCTGCTGGGCGCCAGTTACCATACAAGAACGCTTCAATGTGTATTTCATCGAAAAACGCGGTTCTGAATTTTTTAAACTGCGAGTAACTCGTGCTCTTTAGTGCATTGGCTAACTCATCAGGAGTGGGATTCCAAGGCATAACCTGCGCACCAATGCGGCTGAATATCTCACTCACAGGTTTGTTTTGATTACTCGATTGCCAATGTCGCACTAGTTGTTTTTTGTACTCGGCAAAGCGTTTGGCACAGATATCAGCATGAAACAATGCATCAAGTAACCCTTGGGCTAGTTCAAGCTGGCTTGATGATAGACCCGCAGTATGTAAAGTGAGGCCCCCTTGATGCGAAGAAATATGGTAATTGAGACCAGCGAGCTCCGCTGGGTAAAAGCGCTCTGCTACGCAATCAATAAACAAGTCAGCAAATAAGCGTGTCAGCGCCATGTGTTGCACATCTTTAACTGCCAATTTTGAGTCCAATGCAAGATAAAAATGGCCCTTGGCAACGCGGTATGTGGAGTCTTGTTTGAACCAAAAATTAAACCCAGGATGAGACGCGAGTTTCTCGGGTATTTCTTGGACATTGACTATCTCATGCAACACGCAAGGTCTTTGCAGGTAGGGATTCACTTCAGGCAGGGACATGGTGCTCAGTGGCGCGTCAATGGCGCTGAGCGCTTCGAGCCAATCCTCATCTAGCGCTTGGGTGTAGTAGGGGGTGTTGTACCATTTGGTGGTTTGCTCTGAGCTAATTCCTGGGTGTATTAGCACTAAGCGCATATTCTTTGGCGTTAGCCAATCGAGTACTTGCGCGAATTGCGCCTGATCATAGCCAGCCATCAAGTAGTCACCATAGAGGTAATTGTCACTTGAATAGTGGTGCATATTAACACTGACGCCGCTAACCCAATCGAGCAGGCGTGCCTTTTCTTGGTTATCAAAAGCAATCTGTAGCAGTGTTTGTTTGTCATTATACAGTGGCTTCAGTGCGCTGAGATTTTGGCGGATAAGGGCAATGTAAGCGAACACACACTCAACGATATCTGAATAATATTCAATGCCTTCATCAGTTAAAGCCAAGCTAATATTAAAATCTTTAAAGTTACTGCCATTGATACCGCCACCGGCAGATAAGGCATTTATCCAGCCTTGATTTTTTAATATGGAATGTAACGATCCCTCACCTTCATAGCCGAGCAAATGTGCTAAAAAGCTCACCGTTTTATGCTTATAAAAGTCGTCGATACTGGGCATCGCAAAGCTAACAATTAATTTTTGCAAATGCTTGTGGGGTTCAATGTGCAACTCAATAGCCAAGTCTTGAGGACGGTATAGAGGCTCACTGATCGGTTGTTTTTCCGTGTTATTACCAGGAATATCAGCAAACAAAGTCGTGGCCCATTGCTTGAGCTCGGCGAGTGGATATGGTCCACACAACACGAGTGTCATCCACTGCGCTTGATAGTGCTGTTCAAAAAAAGCGACTAGCTCAGCTTTTATTGCGCCGCGCTCATCGCTAAGCGTATCCATATTACCCACAGAAAATTTAGCAAAAGGGTGCTTTGGGTTAACTGTTTCTTTATGAGCTTGATAGATGCGTCGGCCATCATCTTTAATTTTGAGTTTAAACTCAGCATCAATGGCGTGACGCTCTTTGGTAATTTCGTGTTCGTTGAATAACGGCGCGATAAATAATTGGCTAAAGCGCTCTAGTGCGTCGTGGTAATACTGTTTGGTTATATCAAAGAAGTAACAACTGTGCTCGGTGCCTGTCCACGCATTACTGCTGCCACCATGGAGGCTAATGAAATCATGAAATTCACCGGCTTCTGGATACTTCTTGGTGCCAAGGAACAAGAGGTGTTCAACAAAGTGAGCAAGGCCTTGGCGGTGCCAAGGATCGTCAAAGTGCCCCGCATTAACAGTCAATGCCGCCCCAGCTTTTGGGCTTTCTTTATCCTCTACAAGAAGCACTCTAAGACCATTGGGCAGTGTTAGAGATTGGTAGAGTCTGTTATCATTGCGGCTGATATTCAAAGATTGCTCCTGAAACTAAAATAGTAACAAGATGTTCAGGGCCAGCGGTTACGGCGAGTGCCTACCTGAATATCGGTGGTAAAGCTAAACTATAGCGAACATTGTACCTTTATGGCTAGCTTTGCGGTAAAACTTTTGTCTCTAATTTGTTGATTTCTCAAACATGAAAACAATTTTAATTATGCGTCATGGCGACGCAGAAGCACTACAGAGAAATGACGAAATGCGTGCGCTTACTGAGTTAGGCAACAAGCAAGCCCAACAGGTAGGTGAGTGGTTGGCGCAGCGCTTCAATCCCGACGCATTATTAGTCAGCCCTTACGTGCGAGCGCAACAAACTGCGGCGCAAGTTAAAGGGTTTTACAGTGCTTTTGGCTACGAAGAAACGACTGCGGATATAATTCCCTCGGGTGATGCACAACGTGCTATTGACTACGTTAAAGCGTTGATTGAATTGCATCCACAGCTTGATACCTGGTTGATTGTAGCTCACATGCCAATAGTAAGTTACATGGTTGCGCAGTTATGCCCAGATAAAATGCCTATTTTCCCAACCTGTGGTGTCGCCCATATTGACTTCGATGAAACATCAAACACCGCCCATTGGCGCGCGTTGTACAGTCCTCAAGAGTAAGCGGCTAATGCGTTAGCCGCCCGCTATCTTTACTTTAAATCCAGCACTTTCCAATAGGCCTTTGAGCTTTTCACGGTCGTCACCTTGTATCTCGATGATCCCGTTTTTCACGGCACCGCCTTGACCCATTTTAGATTTTAGTTGTTTAGCCAGTTTCTTTAAGTCGTGCTCTTGTGGGTCAATTCCTACAACCAACATTACGCCTTTACCTTTACGACCTTTTGTTTGGCGTTCAATGCGCACAGCGCCATCTTTAAAAAGTTTCACGTCTGGCTCGCTTGAAGCCTCAGGAGCTTTGATTCGTCCCGTTTCGGTTGAATATACTAGGTTGTTGTCACTCATAAACCTGCTCTTATTAAAAATTAAACCCGTGGCATTTTAACATATTTACGCTTTTGATATTGCGAAATAACAATGTCGGCCTATATTTTAAAAAAGCATATTATCAGCGGGTTAGGAGCCTAAATGAGCTTGAGTCAGCATTATGATAGTAATAACAACACTCTGGTCATTGCTATCAAAGATAAATTTGATTTTAACTTGGTGCAGGACTTTAGGTCAGCCTATGCGGACATTCATCCAGATACGAAAAATGTTGAAGTCGACCTTCGTGAAGCAAGTTATATGGATAGCTCAGCATTAGGCATGCTGCTGAATATGCACAAGGCACTTAAAGACCAAGTGACAGAAATCTCTATTTCCAATGCAAATGCCCAACTGAAAAAGATCCTGCAAATTTCTCGTTTCGATAAAAAGTTTACCATTGACTGACGCCAGCAATCCCGACTCCTTAGAGGTGCCAGAAGTGGTACCTCCTCTGATCCTAGTTGTAGACGATGAGGAACTTAATCGCACGCTCCTGCGCATAATGTTAGAACATGACAATTACAGTGTGATTGAGGCAAGCAATGGTGCTGAGGCGTTAGTACAGCTTGCTAGTAATGACGTTGATCTTGTTCTTCTCGATATCATGATGCCGGTTATGGATGGTTATGTAGCTGCTCCCAAAATCAAGGAACACAGCGGCGCATCGTATTTGCCTATTATTTTTATCACCGCACTAGAGGACAGTGCATCATTGGCACGATGTTTAGATGTCGGTGGCGATGACTTCATGCCTAAGCCATTTGAGCCACTGGTGCTTAAGGCAAAGTTGCGTGTACATTTGCGTATTCGTGAACTGGTACAGCAATCGATAAGACAAACCCAAACCTTAACGTACTACCAAAACCAAACCGAACGCGAACACGAGCTGGTTGAGCACATTTTTGCAAATGCATTGAAGCAGCCACATGAGATGCCAAACGGGGTAGACTCGCACTTATCTCCGGCCGCTATGTTCAACGGAGACGTGTTCTTGAGTGCTGTAGCTCCTAACGGTTCTCAGTATTTTATGCTCGGTGATTTCACCGGCCATGGATTAGCCGCGGCTATTGGTGCACTGCCGATATCCACTATCTTCTATACCATGGCGGCAAAAAATTTAGCGATTGGCGATATTGCCAAAGAATTGAATCGCTCTTTGGCTAAGTTATTGCCCTCGCATATGTTTTGTGCAGCTACCTTGGTTGAAGTTAATGCCTCTGCGCAGAGCGCAAACTTTTGGCTGGGTGGGTTACCTGATGGTTTTATTATCGACCAACAAGGCGATGTCCTTGCTCATCTAGAATCCATGCATATGGCGCTGGGTATACTCGATGATGACGAATTTGAGCGTGATGTTGTTCATTTGTCACTGCGTAATCATGCACGTATCGCTCTGTATACCGATGGTATTATCGAGGCAGAGAACCCATCCGCAGCGCAATACGGGTATTCTCGACTTGAGCGGGCATTAAAGAATAAGCCCCGTGTTGGCACCAGTGAGATCATTGCTGATGTACACGCCTTTACTGGCTGTGAAGTACAACAAGATGATTACAGTGTGGTCATTATCGACCCTACACCACACAAGGTTGATGAGCAGCGCAACAAGGTGATAAGCCCGTTACCGCTGACCTTGCATTTGGACTTGGATGCACAGCAACTCAAAAAATTAGACCCTATTGCCCAGCTCATCGATTTGCTTACCAATTTACCGGGCTTAAATGCGCATAAATCGTCGTTATTTATCTTGCTATCAGAAGCCTACAACAATGCTTTAGAGCATGGTTTGCTGGGTCTTGACTCACAGATGAAGCTATCCGACGAAGGGTTTATGGATTACTACTTGCAACGTGAACAGCGTCTTGATGAATTAACGCAAGGAAAAATTGTCATCGACGTTCACTACGTGCCGCATGAACGCAAAGTCATATTTAAACTTGCGGACTCTGGTGACGGATTTGATAGAGATGCGATTAACCTACAGCAAGGCTATCAGAGTTTTGGTCGTGGCCTTTCATTGCTCAACGAGCTTGCTGAAAACGTCACTTATAACGACAAAGGCAACGAAGTAAACATTACTTACGTCATTGAGTAATTCTCCTCACAGACAATTGTATATCTTACCTACAACTAATTATTGCGCCGCGACTTGTGGCTATGATAGCATCCAGATGTATTTCTAGATGTTTGGACGGCTAAATGGCTTTATCTTATTCTCAACACGCACAATGTGACGTTAATAACGCGCAAGCAGAGCAAGCTCACACGCTTTTATCACAATTTTTGCTTAACGCCCAATCACCCGTTCAGTGGCAATATTTAATCCCTGAACTAGGTGAGGGTGGTGCGTGTAGTTTGTTTGGTCACTTGCAAGACGAGCCTTTTAACTTACAACAGTATATCGCGCCAGAAAGTGAAGCTAATTTGGCTCAGTTACAAGGTATTGTCGATTTTGTTGTTGAGCACACTGGGGTTGATTGGTTTGGTATTTATCAAAGCCGCGATATTGACGGTGAGCAACAACTGCTCAAGCTGGCCTATCATGGTGCACCGAGCAGACCGCTGTTTCCAATGAATGCAGCGTTTGCAGCAACCAGTAATAACGTACAAGTTGCGATTTCAGGAAAGGCACGCATTATCAATGATGTGGAAGACTATGTTGCCAAGGGTGGCGAATACTATACATGTGACCCTAAAGTGAAGTCAGAAACCTGCTTGCCGCTTTATTCTCAGGAAGGTAAAGTAGTGGGCATCGTCGATGCAGAAGCATTCAGCAAAGATTTTTTTACCCCCGAGCGTATTGCATTGTTAGTCGCTGCTTGCAAGGAAATTGTTAAGCATTTGCCTGCGTAATGTGTGTCGGGATACACGCTAACCCAGAGATAAAAAAGAGAGTTCCATGTTCTCACAATTAAAACCTTTACCAACCGATCCTATTCTTGGGCTTATGGCTGCGTTTAAAGCTGATACCAATGCAAACAAAATTGACTTAGGTGTTGGTGTTTATAAGGATGAAAAAGGCGACACCCCTGTACTGCGAGCAGTTAAAAAAGCAGAAGAGTTTCGTTTAGCAAACGAGACAACCAAGACGTATATTGGCTTGGCGGGTAACCTAGATTATTGTCAGAAGATGGAGCAATTACTGCTTGGTGATGCACACCCTGCATTGCTTGCTAACCGTGTTCGTACTGCCCAGGCTCCTGGCGGAACAGGTTCATTACGTGTAGCAGCTGAGTTTATTAAGCGTTGTAACACTGATGCCACTGTGTGGGTAACAACACCAACATGGGCAAACCACATCAGCTTGTTCGAAGCTGCGGGTCTAACAGTAAAAGAATACCCTTACTACGACTATGAAAATAAGGGCCTTCTGTTTGATGAGATGGTAAATGCACTGAGCCAAATTCCAGCGGGTGATGTTGTATTGCTGCACGCATGTTGCCACAACCCAAGTGGTATGGATTTAAATGCAGAGCAATGGAAAACGGTAACAGAGATTGCTAAAACGCAAGGCTTCACTGTATTAGTAGATATCGCTTATCAAGGTTTTGGTACAAGCCTAGATGATGATGCGGCGGGCCTTCGTCACCTTGCTTCGCAAGTAGAAGAGCTGATCATTTGTTCTTCATGTTCAAAGAACTTCGGTCTTTATCGTGAGCGTATTGGCGCATGTTCAATTATCTCTAAAGACGCGGCAGCTGCAGACGTATCGAACTCAGTTATGTTGAGTGTTGTACGTAGTATTTACTCAATGCCACCGGCGCACGGTGCTGATATTGTTAACACCATTTTATCAAGTGATGAGCTTACTAACATGTGGCATCAAGAGCTTGACGAGATGCGTGCGCGTATTAATGGTTTGCGTTCTTTGCTCAAAGAAAAATTAAATGCCAAGTGTGAAGGCATGGATTTCTCATTCATCGAGCAGCAGCATGGCATGTTCTCTTTCTTAGGCATTAATAAAGAGCAAATTGATCGCCTGCAAAAAGAATACTCAATCTATATCGTAGGTTCTAGCCGTGTGAATGTGGCGGGGATCAGCGAAGCGAACATTGATTACTTCGCTAATGCAGTGGCTGAAGTGACTAAATAAGTCATTAAACAGTGCACAAAAAAGCCAGATTTTGCTGGCTTTTTTTATTTTTATCAGAGTGTTAGGCTTCTTTTGTTTTTAGCTCAGTGACATTCTCGTCAGTTTTAGCTGCTTTAGCTTTCTTTGGTGCTTTATCTGCTGTTGGCTTTGCCCCTTTAAGCACATTCATGAAGTCATCTTTTTGCTTCGCAATTTGCAGGGATAAGCTTTCGACTTGCTGTTCACTTAATGGCACATCAACAGCGCCCAATAACTCTTCTAAGTTTTCTGCAATATCGAGCATTTTGTCATAAGCATCGGCTTCTTTTTTACTGGTAAAGGTCATGCGCTCGACTCCATTTCTTTCCACTACATACTTAACTACAACAGCCATGGGATCTCCTAACTATACTGTTTTTTTATACAGTTAGGTTAGAGGTAAGTGCGTACAACGTCAAGGGCTTTTATTAGAGACTTTATTGTTTGAACCTAATTTGACAACAAAGGTGTTTTCTTCTTTATTTAAAACAGCAGTACAAGGAAAACCATTACTTTAAGGAGAGAAGTATGAAACTACTACATGCCGCAGTAATTGCATTGTGTATACTCAGCGCAGGTGAGGTGGTTGCCGCTCAAAAGGCACCGGTTCAGACTGATGCTATCGTTCCCGCGCTGGTAAATATTAACAGTGCTTCTGAAAAAGAATTGCAGATGTTGCCTGGCATAGGAGCAGCAAAAGCAAAGGCGATTGTTCAATATCGTGACCAAAACGGCCCGTTTACCAGCGTAGAACAACTGGTGAATGTGGCTGGAGTGGGTGATAAATTACTCGCGAAGATAAAGGATAAAGTGAGTATTTAATATTCAGGTGTGAATAAACCAAGGCAGCGTTAGCTGCCTTTTTTGTGTGTTTGTATCGCTTGCTCAAGGTGCATTGATGCAAAGTAGTGACGCACTGGCAAAACCAAAATAGGATAGGCGATACCAGCAAGCAGTAACCAAGGCAACATACTCCAGCCTTCAAATCGTACCAACAATAAGAACAGTGGTGTGATCAACAGCAGCTTTAATATGTTCATCAATATCCGCTCTTGAGCACTTAATAACTCCAAAGAGTCAGCCACAATTGCAAGACGCTCTTTGTGACTAAACTCTTTGAGAGCAGGGATTTGGCTGGCTAAAAAATAAATCATGACTTTTGCGCTTTGAAAAATAGGCTAGCAAGCGTAACAAGAATAGCCGCCGCAGCAAAAGCAGCGAAAACGACCTGCATCCAACCTGGCATCGATAAGCCTAAAAACTGCCAATCGATATTGCCACAATCCCCTGTTGCAGCGAAGAAGCTAGGGATCCACTCGTGCAATGGCATGAAGCTTGGGAAGTTAGGTTCAAATTCACATACGAATGCGAACGGATCGGTTGTTGTTTGCATATCCACATGATCAATGGCAATAAGCAAGCCCCAAATGCTTGCTACCAGCCATGTAGCAAATCCAAGCAAACGGATGAAGGTATTGGCTGGATTAATTGCGCCAATGATCCCCGCAGCTGCAATTCCTAAAACCGCAGTGCGCTGGTAGATACACATGATGCATGGCGCTAAGTCCATTGCATATTGAAAATACAGTGCGGTTACTTCTAGCACTATGGCTACTAGCGCTAACAAAATCCAAGGTGCACGTTGACGTGACAAACTACTTAACCAACTCATGATGTACTCACTTAATTATTATTTTGAGAATTATGCCGACCCAGCGCAGAGCATGCAAGTTCAGTCATCTAGGGGATTTTCTACAAAGCAGATTTAGACGCTGAACCCTACTTTGAACAATGTTGATAACGCAATCAACCTAAGGCAGTTAACTTTTCTTGTTACTTGCTGATCATCTGGTACAATCAGTCAGATAAATGAAACGAAATCAATCCGTAGTGAAGTGGACGTTAGATGAGAATTTTTAAAGCAAAAAGCCCAGCTGGATTCGCTGAGGAGTATATAGTTGAGTCCATTTGGAACGGTGAATTCCCACCGGGCTCTATCCTTCCAGCAGAACGAGAGTTGTCTGAGCTTATTGGCGTAACCCGCACGACACTGCGTGAAGTACTTCAGCGTTTAGCACGTGACGGCTGGTTGACGATTCAACATGGCAAGCCAACACGCGTAAATAATTTCTGGGAAACATCAGGACTGAATATCCTCGAAACGCTTGCGCGTTTGGACGAAGATAAAATGCCTGAGTTAACCGATCAGCTTTTGTCAGCGCGTACCAACATCAGTGCAATTTACATGCGAGCGGCGATTAAAATTAATCCTGAGCGCGTGAAAGAAATTGTCGCTGATCGTTCCTCTGTTGAAGACAGCGGTGAAGCGTTTGCAGATTATGACTACTGGGTACATCATCACCTAGCCAGTGCCGGTAACAACAAGATTTACGTGTTGATCCTCAATGGTTTTAAAGGTTTCTACTCAAAAATTGGTAGCCACTATTTCTCAGATCCACGCACGCGCGAATTGGCTCGTAAGTTCTACGCTGACTTAGCAGAGTTAGCCGATAAGCATGATCACGATGGAGCCATAGGCCTAATGCGTAAATACGGTCATGAAAGTGGTCAAATCTGGCAAGAAATCCGCGGTGATATGCCTGAGAACATCATGGATTAAAAATGAGCCTGCGCAAGCGGGCTTTTTTGTGTCTGATTGTTGGTAAATTAAGCCATCATTTTTTTCGATTAATGCTATCGTTAAATGCGATTGTTCTTTTGCGCGTGAGCTAAGTAACATAGCGAACAAGAATATAAATGCACGGATTTTAGCGCTTAAACCTTGTTTTTTAACCGCTTGGCACCATATCTTAGTGCAGGAATAATTACAGGCTTGGCGACACAGTCGTCGCAGCCGCAAAATACGACAAACTCAAACTATTTTGGAGAATAAAATGGGTGTATTAGTAGGCCGCAAGGCACCAGACTTTACAGCTGCAGCTGTGCTAGGTAATGGCGAAATCGTAGATGCGTACAACCTACACGAGACTATCAAAGGCAAAAAAGCAGTAATCTTTTTCTACCCACTAGATTTCACTTTCGTTTGTCCTTCAGAGCTAATTGCATTCGACAAGCGTTATGAAGAATTCCAAAAGCGTGGCGTTGAAGTAATCGGTGTTTCTATCGATTCACAATTCTCACACAACGCATGGCGTAACACTGCTGTTGCAGACGGCGGTATCGGCCAAGTTAAATACGCACTAGTTGCTGACGTTAAGCACGAAATCTGTCAAGCGTACGACGTTGAGCACCCAGAAGCAGGCGTTGCGTTCCGTGGTTCTTTCTTAATCGACGAAGAAGGCACAGTACGTCACCAAGTAGTTAACGACCTACCACTAGGGCGTAACATCGACGAAATGCTTCGTATGGTTGACGCACTAGCGTTCCATAGCGAGCATGGTGAAGTGTGTCCAGCTGGTTGGACTGAAGGTAAAAAAGGTATGGACGCAAGCCCTGAAGGTGTTGCTAAGTTCCTATCTGAAAATGAAGGCGACCTATAAGGTTTACCCCTAGTTTTAAAAACCGCGCTCAGGCGCGGTTTTTTTGTGCCTGATATCCGCGTTCATCTTGATGGTGTTGATACACAAGCGGCTGATTAGTTTTTCAAATCCAATATTTTTATCTTCTTAGTTTTTGGACTATTCGTTTTCCTTCATATTTAGAAAAATGCGCAATTTGTGCAGGGTTAACTTAGCTCATTACTCCATTTAGCCTTGCCATTATGCGCCTCAGGTGTTTAATGTTGGACCTGATAATGGGGCGGTTGCTCCAGCAAAAGAATTCGTAGTAAAGTATCAACAAGATACGGTGTACTCGCCTTAAAACAAGGCTGATTAAAAGTGGGCACAGAAACAGCTGATTTTGCGCGTACCTCACAATTAAAGCTGATTATTTAAGTTACGGCTTTAGGCAGCTAATTGCATTATGGAGTATTTATGAAAAGGATATTATTACTGATAGTTTCACTAGCATTATTCTCATGTAAATCCACAGATAGAATTACAAAAGATATAGATGTTATCGATAAACAACTAAAGTGGGGCATTGTTTTATATGAAAGAGGAGAGTATGAAAGCGCATTTCAAGAGTTAAGTGAATTAGCTGCTTGGGGCTATAAGGACGCGCAATACGCTTTAGCGTTTATGTTTCTTAAAGGACAATATGTAGAACAATCGACGTTAATTGGTATGGGTTGGTTAGGGGTTGCTACAGAGTCAGAAATAGAAGATTGGGAGGTGCTTTTTAATGATCTTTATTCTAAAGCATCAAATGAAGATAAAAAGAAATTTGATATTATCATTGAAGACTATAAATCAAAGTTTGGTTTAAAGGCGCAGCATGTTAAATGCAGTAAAACGACTAATGGTGTATCTAAAAAAATAATCACCAAATGTACCAAAAGTGATAAATTATCGAAAATTTATGAAATAGATTTAACAGAAGCAGACTTATAAAAAGGCAATATTGTTCAGCTATAGAGCAACATAATGCAGACATAAAAAAACCGCCCTTGGGCGGTTTTTCTAATTTTGCTTATTGAAAGCTTACTGCGCGGCGCTCTTTACGTGGCGCTCGGCTTTTCGCGTTAGGGTCGCGGAAGCTACGCTTTTTACCTTCGCTGCGCTCGTTACGGTCGCGTGAAGGACGTGCTGGGCGAGAGTCACGTTGCTCGCGCGGTGCACTTGCTTCAGATGGGCTCAGCGTTAGCTTCATTGGGCGCTTACAAATGTACACTTTTTGGAAGTGTGCAACTTTGTCTGCCGGCATACCCTGTGGAAGCTCTACCGTGCTGTGCGCATCGAATAAACGAATGTCGCCAATGAACTTGCTTGAGATATCCGCTTCGTTGGCAATAGCACCCACGATGTTTTTAACTTGAACACCGTGTTCACGGCCTACTTCGATACGGTATGTATCCATAGGAACATTTGACTCACGACGCTCGCGACGAGGCTTATCACCACCATCACGACGGCCGCGCTCACCACGCTCGCCACGTTCACCGCGACGGTCGTTACGCTCACCGCGCTCTGGACGTTCTTTAGTGTTAATCTCTTCAACTTTCAGCGGGGTTTGCTGTTGTGCTAAACAAAGTAGTGCAGCAGCAAGGTCGCCTTGGCCAAGTTGTAGTTTGTTACCAATTGAGTTAGCAACTTGAGTAAAGAACTCGATGTCTTTGTGCTCAAGGGCCGCTGCAATTTTTGTTTCTAGTGCGTCAATACGCTTTTGCTCAACCACTTTCGCGCTTGGCAATTGTACTTCTGCGATATCGCTCTTAGTGTGGCGAATAATGTTCTTCAATAGGTAACGCTCATTACCTTTAACGAACAAGATAGCTTTACCTTGACGACCTGCACGGCCAGTACGGCCAATACGGTGGACGTATGCTTCGCTGTCTTGCGGGATATCGTAGTTAACAACAAGGCTAATACGCTCAACGTCAAGACCACGAGCGGCAACGTCTGTTGCGATAACGATATCGAGTAAGCCGTTCTTAAGGCGGTCTACCGTGCGCTCACGCGCTTGTTGGTTCATATCACCATTAAGCGGTGCAGCTGAGAAACCTTCGCGCTCTAGCAGCTCTGCAAGCGCTACAGTGTCGTTACGCGTACGTACGAACACGATTGCTGCGTCAAATTCTTCAGCTTCTAAGAAACGTACGATCGCTTTGTTTTTGTGTACACGCGCCTGCCAGTAAACCTGTTCAATTGTAGATACTGTACTGTTACGCGGAGTAATACGAACTTGCTCTGCGTCTTGTAGGTATGTTTTACAGATAGACTGGATTTGGTTAGGCATAGTTGCAGAGAACAAACAGGTTTGTTTGTCTTCTGGTGTTTGCGCCATGATGCTTTCTACATCGTCAATAAAGCCCATGCGCAGCATTTCATCTGCTTCGTCAAGCACAAGCGCGCTCAAACGAGATAGGTCAATTGATTTGCGGCTGATGTGATCAAGTAGACGACCCGGAGTCGCAACGATGATCTGTGCACCACGACGAAGTGCACTTAGTTGGATGCCGTAGCTTTGACCACCGTAAAGGGCCAATACTTCAACACCTTTAGTGTATTTAGCATATTGCTCAAACGCTTCAGCTACCTGAATAGCAAGCTCACGAGTAGGAGTAAGCACAAGAATTTGTGGGTGCTTAGCGTCTGCATCGATATTGTTCAATAAAGGCAAAGCAAAGGCTGCGGTTTTACCCGTGCCTGTTTGTGCCATTCCCAAAACATCCTTTTTGTCGAGTAAAAGGGGAATACACTGGGTTTGGACCTCTGATGGAGTCTCATAACCCAACTGTTCCACTGCTTTCAAGATTGCAGGAGAAAGGTTCAACGACTCAAAGGTGACTGGTTCTGACATTAAAACGCCTCAAGGAATTCAAAGAGGCGCGCATTGTACAGGAATGAAGCACTAATTGCTTGTATAAATTAAAACTATTTCCTATGTGCTTGGTTTTGTATGAAATTTAATCAGTGGCTTTTTTGGAAATTAACTATTTATTGACAATATTCTTTATTTTTAGCGACTTGCGCATAGCCAAAAAGTCACGTTTTAAGCGCAAAAAGCCGGGTAAAACCCGGCTCATAAAGTACTTAGTTTTGGTATAAACCAAGGTTTGCTTTGGCGTATGCTTCAAACTCAGTGAAACCACCAATATGTGTTTGGTCGATAAAAATTTGCGGCACTGTTTCGCATGGTTTGCCCGCTGATTTCTCTAGATCAGCTTTGCTGATCCCTTCTTTAATAATATCAACGTAGCGAAATTTAAAATCATCGCGTTGCTCGCTAAGTGTTTGTGCAACTTCTTTAGCGCGTACGCAAAAAGGACACCCATCACGACCAAAAATTACAGTTAACATATCATCTCCAGTACTTTTTAACTTTACGTGTTGCAGTGTACCTAGGATGACGCAACAGGTAAAACAATGAAAATCGATGCAGCTGTTCGTAAAAAGCGATTAACTGCGATACACGGTTTTAATTAAGTGATAACCAAACTTTGTTTTAACAGGGCCATGCACTTCAAATAAAGGCTTTTTGAACACCACGTCGTCGAACGCTTTGACCATGGTGCCTCGTTGAAACTCACCAAGATCACCCCCGCGCTTTTTAGAAGGGCAAGTAGAGTATTGCTTTGCGAGCTTATTGAAATCGCCGCCTTTATCCAATTTGGCTTTAATCGCCAAGCACTCTTTTTCGGTTTTCACTAAAATGTGATAGGCACATGCTTTGGCCATGTTGTTACTCCTAAAACGTAAATCTATATGGGGTGATGGCATCCAACACGTGTTGTTTTTCACCCATACCGCCGATGCGGTAGGCATGGCCATCATGCTCAAGCAGACCACGATGATCCATAGTTGCTTTTAGCGCGTGTTCCATACGCTGCCATTTATTGCTAGCAATATCAAAGCGCCACACTTGGCTTGAAGGCGAACTAGGCTTGCCATTGTAACCAACACCGTTGTAGTTGTAAGGGTTGGGTGAGCCGCCCATAAAGACGATTTGCTTGTTAATGGTACCTGCGGCCATACGATAGTGTGCTTTGCCTGTAGGGTGGGCAAGTGCGTGCCACGACACTTTTGCTGGGTTCTCAGAGTCAATAATGCCTTTCAAGCACTGTGCTTTAGCATCAAAGCCTCTGCGTTTATTTGCAAAAGCAACGGTTTTGACGCCATCACATACCACCATGGTGTTGCCGCTGATGGCTGCTGCTTGTCCAAATACCGCATCGCCTAAAAAGGGAGAGGCTTGAAACCAGGTATTATTAGCGATGTCGTACACTTGCACTAGGTTAACGTTACCGTCGTTGTGCCACCCACTCACAAGGTAAATGTATTTATCTTGATAGTTCAAAGCTACACTGTCATCCACTGGCACAGGCATATTGGCGAGCTTTACATATTCATTGCTTTGCACATCAAAACGATACACATCAGGAACAGAAATCTCGGTGTGATCCGCGGCGACAGTGTAGCCGCCAAAAATATACGCATATTTGCCAACCCCCACCGCCGTAGCAGCCAAACGCCCTTTTAATGCGATAGATGCGGGTACCGCCTTCATCGCTTTCCATGCATTTTCGGCGGTATTGAGTGCCCACACTTTGTTATGCACGTCGGCATGGGTTTTACCTTTACCCAGCCCCATAAAGCTCAAAAAATAATGGCCCGAGTCAGTGCTTACTTGCGCAACAGCGTTGTTGCTCACAGGCTCAGGTAATGCTGGAAATGATTGTGCCATTGCCGTAAAAGAAGCGACGCAGAGTAAGTGAATACACAGCCCTTTAGTCAATCTAGTAACCATTTATTTGCCTCTAAACTTAATGCCTAGCTCGCTTGAGTAGCCCATTGAGCGAGCAGTGATAGACAAGGATTCGTCTATTACATAATAGGTGGGATACGCGGATATTTTATATTGCTTTGCGGTATTTTCGCTACCTAAAAGTATCGGCATTGTTAAGTTTAAATCTGCCACAAACTCAGAGACTTCAGCGGCATTTTGATAATCCAAGGCAATAGCAATCGCGTTAACTTGGTTATCGGCAAATGCCGCTTGAAGGTTAGGCATAGATAGTTTGCACACCGAGCACCAAGGCGCAAAAAAGTACACCACTGTTTTTTGCCCTTGTAATGATTTAATCGTAAACCTGCCATCGTTATTGAGTTGTTCAAGAGCAAAGTAGGGGGCTGGAGCGTCGTCAACAGGGAGTAAATTACGTTGTTGAAACGTACTTACTGCATAAAAGACAATTGCAAAGATAAAAAGTTGAGAAAAAATTTTAATTATTAATTTCTTTATATTCATATAGTTAATTATTTTAGGTTGAGTTTTTATAAAAAAATTTCAGACATTCTCTTGAAAAGAATTTGCTCGTCCATACATCAGATTATGAGGACGCCATAAAGGGTCCCAACCAAACTAAAGTTATTGATATTTATACATAAAAGTTGTTTGTTCAATTGAAAAACAACGACCAATATTGCTTAAAAATTGAGGATATTATTATGCGTACAGTAGACCTTTCACCACTATATCGTTCATTCATCGGTTTTGACCACCTTGCATCACTTATGGATGCTGCGGCTCGCACCGATAAACAGCCTAGCTACCCACCGTACAACATTGAGGCACTGGGCAAAGATCAGTACAGAATTACTATGGCAGTAGCCGGTTTCAGCGATAACGAATTGACCATTGAGTCAGAGAATAACACGCTAAAAGTGACCGGCACAAAAGCAGATAAAGATACAAAGCAAGAGCGTAAATTTATCCACCAAGGTATCGCGGAGCGTAACTTTGAACGTAAATTCCAACTTGGTGATCACGTAAAAGTGATGGGTGCAGAGCTAGAAAACGGCTTGTTGGTTATCGACCTAGAGCGCGAAATTCCAGAAGCACTGAAGCCGCGTAAAATTGAAATCGGCTCAGGAAAATTGCTCGAGAGTAAATAATCACTCACCCATTCTCCCTTGATATGCCGCCCTTTTTGGGCGGCTTTTTGTTTTCACACAAGGTGTTATGGTGACAAAAACAGATAAAAAACGCGATAAACAGTTACGCGAATTACTCACACAGGTTTGCGAGAGCCACTGTAAATCAATTGCTGGTTTTAGTTGGTTAACACATCGTATTGACTGGAAAAGCCCGCACAAAACCTTCACACTCACAGTGGTATTTGAGCACCCTGATGACCTTGCTACGTTTATACAAAGTAATGACAGAGCGGCGCTTGAAAGGCTGGTAAAAAATAAAATAAAAGCGCTGGGCGTCGATATAAAAGAACCAAGGCAATTTATATATCAATCACAATAGCGCCATCGAACAACACTAAAAGTCGCACCTTAGATATTAAAACAACTGAAAAGGTGATGTACTGAGGATCACAAATGAGCACACCAAAACCCACCGCCGCTATTTTTGTTGACGTACAAAACATTTATTACACCTGCCGAGAAACCCATAGGCGTAACTTTGATTACAACGCATTTTGGCGTGAGGTGAGCAGCCAATACCTGATACGCCATGCGTTTGTCTATGCCATTGACCGTGGAGATACCAAACAAGGTGAGTTTCAAAATATTTTGCGCGCTATTGGCTTTGAAGTGAAGCTCAAACCCTTTATTCAACGCGCCGACGGCTCAGCTAAAGGTGATTGGGATGTGGGGATCACCCTCGATGCCATTGAATATGGCTGCGACACTGACGTCACCATATTACTCTCAGGTGATGGTGATTTTGATTTACTCGCAAAAAAGTTACGTGACGAAAAAGGCAAGCGCGTGGAAGTATATAGCTGCGAGAAACTCACAGCCGCCTCTTTGATTAATGCGGCAACGCACTTTCGAGCCATTGATAGCACACTGCTGCTGGGTTAGCTTATAAATTTTTACTAATACTCTGTCAGGCTTCACAAGGATGCTGTGCATGGAAAATATGATCGAGTTAATTTCAAAAGTACCTAATGTGATTTGCAGTGCGGTAATTGCTGCATGTCTTACATTATTAGGTGTTTTATGAACAAATAGAGGTAACTTATGCACATGGAAGCAAACCGAATATGGCGCTAGATGCAATTGGTGATTTACTTGAGGTGGTTGGTCGGTTTTTATTCAGAACAATGAATGAGGTGTTAGTCGAGTTTCTCTGCAAAGGAACAGGTTATTTTATTTGCAAACCATTCAAAGCAAATGTCGAACCAGATGGATTTTTTGTTTTCTTGGTTGGCTTTGTATTTTGGCTCTGTGTCGTATTGATGGGTTTTCATATTTATGAATTTATTCAAATTGATAAATGCCTAGATTCTGGCGGTCGCTTCAATCACTCGAATAATCAATGTATAAAGTAAATACTGTAGCAAATGCTAAGCGCTATTCAATTACAGGCTGACTCAGAACAAGATAATCCCATTACATAATATGTAGCCCGTAGGCTACATATTCACTTTCTTAGTAATAACGCAGCTCATCGACTTTGCCCCAGAATACGCGGTAGGAAAACGCGGTGTAGGCTAAAATGGTTGGCACCACGATAAGCGCACCCCACAACAGAAAGTTCAACGACTCTGGCGCGGCTACGGCTTGCCATATGGTTAATTGGCCCGGAACAATATCTGGGAAAAAACTAAATGCTAAGCCAAAAAATGACAGTGAAAAAATCAGTAGTGCATAAATGAAAGGCAAGCTGGCTCCTATGTGTGGATGCGTGATTAACCGCTGCAACACTGCCCAACACAATAAGAAGAAGCCCGCACAAATAAGCGGAATGGGCACAAGCAATAATGCGTAAGGTAGGGTAAACCACTTATGGTAAATTTCAGGTGAAATAAATACGTTCACCAGTGATACCAATAAAATCCCCACGAATGTGATAACCACGGTTGCTTTACAAATGGTAATGGCCTTTTGCTGGAGATCGCCTTGTGTTTTCATAACCAGCCATGCGCTGCCGATAAAGGTA
Source organism: Pseudoalteromonas maris (assembly GCF_049257235.1). Lineage (NCBI taxonomy): Bacteria > Pseudomonadati > Pseudomonadota > Gammaproteobacteria > Alteromonadales > Pseudoalteromonadaceae > Pseudoalteromonas > Pseudoalteromonas maris. Next base: position 342,736 of record NZ_JBMMUF010000001.1, on the reverse strand, counting down.
TAGGCGGCTGTTACACCCACGGCACTTAATAATGCAAAAGCATGTGCTTCAAATGATGGCGAAAAACCCATTACATACAGGCCTAACATATACCCTTGTGACAAAGAGGCTATGAGCGAACCTGCCTTGAAAACAGTGTCCCAAATCTTCTTATGGCTGACGATGGCTTTGGCTCTGAAATCAAAGGCAACACCACGCATAATCAAGCCAATGAGCATAATGGTGCAGGGAATGTAGAGTGCCTGAAGGACGATGCTGTGAGCTGTTGGAAAGGCGATAAGCAGCAAGCCAATAGCGAGGACTAACCAGGTTTCATTGGCATCCCAAAATGGGCCAATAGAGGCAATCATGGTGTCCGCTGAGTGTTCGTCATCTAGGGGTAGCAGTATGCCCACCCCCAAGTCATAACCATCTAATATTGCATACATAAGGGTTGCCAGCCCCATGAGCGACACAAAAATAATTGCCAGTGTGGATTGATCAAACATATGCACTCTCTGTGTTTGTCGGTGTGCGTTTCACACCTTGTTCGCTTAAATCAAATTCTTCAATTTCAACAGCTCTACGGGCCATTAAAAATACGGTGTGCAGGTAAGCCACCAATAAAATCGCATACACGGTTAAATACAGGGCGAGGCTAAAACCAACATTCGCAGGCGCGATTTGCGTTGCCGCGTCAGATACTTTTAAAACACCGCTGACTAAGTAGGGCTGTCTGCCAACTTCGGTCACATACCAGCCAGCGAGAGTGGCAATCCAGCCACAAAAGGTTAGGGCAACGAAGGCGCGCATTAACCAATTAGGCAAGTGGCCGCGCTTTTTAAGTTGATACAGTGCCACCCACGACATAACAATCATTAATAGGCCGAGGCCAACCATAATACGAAAGCTAAAGAACACAGGTTTTACCGGTGGATGCTCGCCTTTAAATTCGTCTAGCCCTTTAATTTCTCCATTGGTGTCATGCGTTAAGATAAAACTGGCCATTTTCGGGATGCCAATTTCAAAATGGTTAGCGCGCGTTTGCTCATCAGGGATGGCAAATAGTAATAGCGGTGCGCCTTTTTCGCTTTGCCATACCCCCTCCATAGCCGCGACTTTCTGAGGTTGATGTTGTAAGGTATTTAAGCCGTGCAAGTCCCCCACGAAGGCTTGCATAGGTGATAGTACTGCTGCCACAACGAGGGCGACTTTCAACGTGAGTTTAGGCGCTTGTTTATCATCGCCTTTTATAACGCGATAACAGCTTATGCCAATGATAAAGAAGCTTGCAGTGAGCCCTGACGCCAACAGCATATGCATCAGCCGGTAAGGGAAGCTCGGGTTAAAAATAATAGCGAGCCAATCTGTGGGGTAGGCAATACCATCTCGTAATTCAAAGCCAGCAGGTGTTTGCATCCACGAATTTAGGCTCAATATCCAAAATGCTGATAACGTGGTACCCAGTGCGACAATAACACAGGCGAGGGTGTGCATTTTCGGTGGCACGCGCTTGATGCCAAAAAGCATGATCCCTAAAAATGTGGCTTCTAAGAAAAAGGCTGTCAGTACCTCATAACCAAGAAGGGGTCCTGCGATATTGCCCACCTTTTCCATAAAGCCGGGCCAATTGGTACCAAACTGAAAAGACATGGTAATGCCACTGACCACCCCAAGTGCAAAGGTTAACGCAAATATTTTTACCCAGAAGCGATAGGCGCGCATCCACACTGGGTTGCCCGTTATATCGAACCGAACTTTAAAAAAGACTAAAAACCAACACAGCGCAATGGTGATGGTGGGAAACAAGATATGAAAACTAATGTTGGCGGCAAACTGAATGCGTGAAAGCATTAATGTATCCAACATAAACAACCCCCAATAATGACTTTACTAATAGTGCCTTGAGTGTGTTGGCCTAGTAGCACGACGACTAATGCATCGAGAAGATGCACATAAAAAAGGCGGTAAAGTTATTCACTATTACCGCCTTTTAAAACCTTATCTTTAAAGTCGAGCACTTTAACGACACCAGAGCCTAGCTTCATTAAGGTGGTGAGCTTTTCTGGGCTCATACTTTGTAGCTCGCTTGCCCATTGCGTGATGGTTTCAAGCAAGTCATGAAGCTCTGCCATTTTGTTTTGTGCATAGGCTTCTTCGGTATTGGCTGGCTCGTCAATAATTGAAGCGCGCAAAAGAGATAGGGTTGGGTCCATCTCTCTTTTTCTGCGCTCTTCAAAGACTCTATTTGCTAACAACCAAATATCACCGGCTGGGGCGTAGTAATCCTTTCGGTCACCCGGCTTATGGATCACCGACACTAATCGCCATGATTGTAATTCTTTAATGGCCATGCTGACGTTACCGCGCGAGATATTGAGTGATTCCGACAGCGCTATCGCGCTTAACGGCTCTTCACTCATCAATAAGAGGCCCATGATCTGGCCAATGGTGCGGTTAAAACCCCAGCGGCTGCCCATTTCGCCACAGTGCATTACAAAACTTTCAATCTTCGGTGTTAGCAGCATTCTAAACTTTCAATAATTTCTGAAACTTTGAAATATAGTATGCGCATCTTTGACATAGATCAATCATTTTTGTGTGGTCTTTGAGCAGTTTTTTGGTTTTATGTAAACGTACTCAGTACGATATTTACCGCGTGTTGTTATAGTTGCTCGATATTCCCGATACACCACTGTGCTCTACCGAGCACAGCATTTCTAGCTTCCTCGCTTTGTTTATCCCAGTTACGATAAATCATACCTATGCGATGGTTATTGCCAAACCGCGCTCGGTGTCTATCCATGAAGTGCCAGTAAAGGCTATTGAGTGGACACGCTGAAGCAGATGTTTTCTCGCTGACTTTGTAGTGACAGCTTTTGCAATAGTCACTCATTTTGTTGACATAGTTACCACCGGCACAATAGGGTTTGGTGGCTATGATACCGCCGTCGGCAAATTGACTCATGCCGCGCGTGTTGGGCATTTCCACCCACTCGATGGCATCCACATAGATACCTAGATACCATGCATCCACTTCATCCGGATTTACGCCTAGTAATAAGCAAAAATTACCTGTGATCATCAAACGTTGAATGTGGTGTGCATAACCATATTCAAGACTTTGTGAGATGGCCTGTTGCAGGCACTTCATTTTGGTATCACCGCTCCAGAAAAAATCAGGCAGCGAACGCTTTGCTTCAAGGTTATTTTTGTTCGCGTACGCAGGCATGTTGAGCCAGTAAATACCTCGAACATACTCACGCCAGCCCAGTATTTGTCTTACAAACCCTTCAACCTGAGCCAGTGTGATGTGTTTATCATTGTCGTGATAGGCATCGACGGCAGCTTGGATAACTTGCAACGGGTGTAGGATCTTGGCATTGAGCGCGAACGAGAGGCGGCTATGATACAAAGACCACTTATGGTCACTTTGGCAGGTCATGGCATCTTGAAATGTGCCAAACAAGGGCAGTAAATGCGCACAAAAATAATCGAGTAATTGCAGCGCTTGTTGGCGGTTGACAGGCCAAAGTAAATGACTACCAACAGTGCCGATTGTTTTGATATTGTGCCTGTGTATGCGCGCTAATATCTCTTTGATATCATTGTCAAAACACAGTGGTTCAGGAATGTTGTTAATGTCCTGTGCTTTGAGCTTATTGCGGTTATCTTTATCGAAATTCCATTGCTCCCCAAGGGGCTTACCGTCTTGCATTAGCACATTAAAACGCTTGCGCATTTTGCGATAAAACTGCTCCATGGTGTGATGTGTATCTGCTTTGAAATACTGTGTTAACTCCTCAAATCCGAGCATGAAATGCTCGCTGTCATATCCTCGAACATCAACTCCTGCTATCGCCAAGTCGCTCATTTGTTGGCGTAGACGGTACTCGTCGGGCAGCTGATAACTCAACTGCGTTGCTTGGTACTTTGATAGCAAATTGGCTAATAAATCTGGCAGTGTTGCGAAGTCGCGGGTGTCATCCAGTGTCAGGTGAAGCACATGATGGCCACAATGTTGTAGCGCGTGGGCAAAACGTTCCATAGCTGCAAAGAAGGCGATAACTTTTTGGATATGATGTGTACAGTAGTGCATCTCTTGATGAAGTTCTGCAATCACGTACAGCACATCATCGTGTTTGCTTTTAAACCACGTGTGGTTAGCGTTGAGCTGATCGCCTAGTACAAGGCGTATCTCGCGATAATGGTTGTTTTTTGTCATAGCGTTTTTTAACTCTGTGGCCAACCAACACAATCGCGTTCAGGGATCTGCACTTTTTTGCCATGGTAGTGGTTGGTGAATTCACCATCTGGGTCAAACATCTGTGTTTGTTTTTCAATATTGAAATGCCTGCCTCCACGCGGGTCGGCACCGACTCCAGCGATGTACTGCCAGTTACCATAGTTGCTTGCGACATCATAGTCGATAAGTTGATGTTCGAAATACGCCGCGCCATAGCGCCAATCTAAGCCCAACTCATTGATAAAACAGCTGGCGACGATTTGTCTGCCACGATTTGACATCCAGCCAGTTTGTTTGAGTTGATTCATTAGCGCGTTGACTAAGGGGTATTCGGTGTTGCCGTTACACCATGCTTGAAAGCGCTCAGCGTAAAAGGTGTTATTGGGTGACTGCTTAGCCATACCTTTAAAGCTAAACAGAGATTCTTTTTGATAAAGCGCCAACCATTGGAAATACTCACGCCACAGTAATTCAAAATAAATCCAATAGGTGGAGTCATTGGCGCCATGTTCGCCTTCATACGCAATCAGCGCACTGTATACTTGCCGAGCACTTAATGAGCCGTTTGCAAGCCATGGCGATAAGCCTGTGGAGAAGTTATCCCCCCAAAGGGCGTTTCGTGTTTGTTTGTAGGTGCTTGGTGCCGTGGTGGCAAAATAGCGTGTGAGCGCTTCAGATGCCGATTGACTGAACCAAGGCTGCAACTGCAAGTAAAAGTGCTCCAAGCTCACAGCATGATTAAGGTCACAATTTACAGAGTCGGGTAATGACAAAGGCTTGCCAAGACTAGGGTCAACCGGCACTTGGCCTTCGATTTTTTTCCTAAACTGGCTAAAAGTAAGAGGGATGTCTTCGAGGGCAAATGGTAACTGCTCTTTGTGAAACAAGGTGTGATTGTATGCTTGATGTATGGTTATCCCTTGAAGGCGACGAGTTAACTTTTCGACGGCAAAGCTTTCATGCCAGCCGTGCTGAAAAGCAACACCAATATCAGTCACCTTATGGCTCTGTATGATTTGCGTAAGTTGCGCAAAACAATTGATATCATAAAGTACATGGCCGTAATGAGTGAGTTCATCAGACAGTGCTAATAATGTTTGCTGCTTAAACGCCCTGAGTGCTTGTGAGCTATTTTGGCGTGGGTAGGCACTGTGATGTACCGGGCGCAAAAAATGCAGCGGTGCATAGGCAAAGATTATGCGATCGCACTGCTTACTCAATTGTCTGAGCAAGGGGTTGTCGCCAAGGCGTAAGTCGTTAGTAAATAAGTAAAGACCCGTTTTCATATGCATCACATCCTGTTCGTTCAGATATGTCATACGCATGAGTGAGAGGTTTAGATCGACCTGTGCGATGTTAATCGCGAGCAAAGATAGGCGGTGAGTCTATCTCACCGCCAAACTGAGTTAGCCGACTTGGGCTACCATTAGGGTGTTGTTTAAGCTGATAAGTTCAGCCTTAGCAAAGAAGTTAAAATCTGTGCTGGTGGTCCATGTATATGCGCCCATGTTTTGTGTGAATACCAAATCACCATCTTGCAGCGCAGGGAGCAATACGCGCTCACCAATCACATCGATGCTGTCGCATGTTGGACCGGCCAGCACACTTGGCTCGCCTGCTGCAAATTCAGTGCTATATTGCGTAAAGAAACGCTGCTCTGGTTCACCATAAACGCGACCACTGAATGCACCATATACACCATCGTCCATGTAGTACCATGTCGCATCACCACGCTGGCTTTGACCCATAACACTCATGACATGAGTCATGGCGTTAGCAACAATAAAGCGCCCTGGTTCAGCAATAAAATGCACGGTTTCTGGCCACGCTGCCAATGCAGCTCTAATTGGTGCGCAATAGTCATAAATATCAATATCTTGGCCTGTGTAGCTTACAGGGAATCCACCACCGATATCGAGGGTGTTCATAGCACCAATGCCAGCGTCGAGCGCAGCTTCAAATACGGCTTTACATTGCTCAATCGCATACACGTATTTGCCTGCATCCATTGTTTGTGAACCAACATGGAACGACAAGCCACGCACGCGAATACCGAGTTCTTTTGCGCGCTTTAAAAGAGGTAACGCAGCGCTTGGTGCAACACCAAATTTCTTCGATAAATCAGCCGCCGCATCTTTGTTTGGAAAGCTTAAGCGCAGTAGCAATTCGACTGAGTCGCTATATGGCACAAATTTATTGAGCTCGTTCTCACTGTCGAACACAAACGTTGTACAGCCATAATGTAGCGCATGCTCAATGTCACTGATGCGTTTAATCGGATGCGTGTGAATTACAGCCGATGCATCAACACCTGCTTGTGCTACAAGGTCTACTTCACCGTTTGTTGCTAAGTCGAAACAGCCACCTAATTCGTTAAGCGCTTGAACAACATCGATATGAGGTAACGGCTTTAGGGCATAATGCAACGCAACATTGGGCAGAGCTTGTGTAAGTTGCATGTAATTAGCGCGCACTTTGTCTACGTCTAATACCAATAAAGGTGTACCGTGCTGCTTAGCAAGCGCTGCACATAAAGAAAAGTGTTCGTTGTTGGTAGCAAAAGGCTGGACCAAAGTAGAAACCGACATCATAACTCCAAAAGTTAATTTGGATAGTTACTCTTTCGCCTTGGCAAGGAATGCTGTACTAGGATTGGCTATCTAATAAAAGTGGCGCAATAATAGCCATATTATTGCGCCACGCAAGCAAAATTTTAAAAAAATTAAATTAAATTTTTGCGCTTATTCTGCTGTAACATCAAAGGTTACGGTTGCATCTTGACCTGCAGTTACTGTAACAGCTTGGCTGCTATAAAGCGTGAACGCTTCGTCCATCACTTCTGCGTCATCAATGTGTGCTGCACAGGTATAACCTAGAGTGTATTCACCCGTTGCTACGAAGCCGATTTCAAACTCATAACTTTGGCTCTGTTCATTGTACGCTACGTTTGCAGTTGCAATTGGTGCGTCTGCAGGCACTGTTACGCCATCAGCTTCTACGTAAAGATCCTTCATACCTTCAGCGACTGAATACAGGTATACAGCGTGACCAAAGTCGCCTTCTGTTGGTGCGATTGCTGCATTATCTGTTTCACAGTTCATGAATAAGTTTTCAGATACTGTACCTACGATGTTTTCAACTTCCGCCAAATTTTCGAGGCGAACACCGGTTGGCTTAAGCACCACTTCTTCACCGTTTTGAGGGTCTACAAGTGACTTCTTAAGGTCGAACTCAAGTACAAAATCGTTTTGGCCAACAGCGAGGGTAAAGTCATTTAGTTGGATTTCACCGATACCATCGTTACCTTTACGTTTGACGATAAGAGGAACCACTGTGTCGTCGTTGTAAACAAGGTGAGAAGTTTGGGCTAGGTTCGCAACATCGCCATTTACAATGTTTGCACGAAGCCATGAATAGTTACCTGGGACAACTACTTCATTATTAACAAGAGAGAAAAGGTCACTGCCTGTATACTCTAGTAGGTTCACCATAACTGGCGCTGATGGGTCATCTGAACTGCGTGTTTCGAACGTTGGGTTTTCACCGCCACCGTTTAAGATGATGCTATCAAAAGCAACCCATACTTCTTTCACATTGGCGACAGGGGCGTCAGAAATACCAAGAGAAAATTGCGCGGTTTGTACTTCTTTGTCGTCGCTTGAGCCACAGCCAGCGAGGAAAGCCGCAGAGATTGCACTGACTAATAGTAATTTTTTCATGGTTTACGTTCCTTTGGAATATAGTTTTTTCAAGTGTAGCAAATGAGCCTGAACGTTGATTTAACACGCTGTCGTTAACGACTGGTAGATGTGCCGATAATGCAACTTATGTTGCTCGAAAAGAAATTGTCGCAGTTGTGCTTTGTTATTATTGGATACGAAAGTAACAGCAACAAAGTTTTCCTGCTGGCGCATCTTTTTTAGCTCTAAAGGTAGAGGATCATACTCAGGTAAATGTAGCTTTGCCATAGCACTTTGGGGTGGATTATTGTATTTCGCGGCATCGAGTACCGCCCCCGTTGATGATAACGAATGCACAGGCAGAGTATGCCCATTTGCAGTTTCAACATTGATGTTTTGCGGGTTGTCGAAGCGCCAGCTGCGATGCAGTCCTTGGGCTTCGAATATTTCAGGAGCACCTAGCTTTGGTTGGATATCGCCATTTTGTGCAAGGCTTAATGTGAGCGGAAACCATAACTCGAAATGACCGACCTCGGCGAGCATACACAGTACTGGTTCATCAAAAAGAGGGGCGACATAATCAGGGAGTTGCGAGCGCAAAGATAAGCCAGCGCCAGGAATGTTGTCATTACCTAACGGTTGCTCACTAAAAAGTTGCTTAAAAAAAGCAAGCTCCTGCTCTGTAAACTCCATCTCTTACCTCGGGTACTGCGTATTACATCTTGTAGTTGTTATTGTTTTCAATGCCGGCGCAATGTAGCAGACATTCAAAGATGTTTAAAGATTAAACAGGTACAAACAAGTGCCTAATTTAGGTGCTAGTCTAGAGGAAGCGGCGTTAAGTGGCAATAAGTGAGTGATAAATTGCGCCACGCTCATCAGTTCTGAGCGTGGCTAGAAGGTAAGTTAGGGGTTACTTAACCTCTTTACCTGCTGCTTGTTGATCAGCATGGTAACTTGAACGTACGAATGGGCCACAGGCTGCGTGGCTAAATCCGATTTCATCCGCATATTCTTTTAGTGCATCAAACTCTTCAGGTGGCACATAACGTTTTACTGGTAGGTGATGCTTTGATGGTTGTAGGTATTGGCCAACAGTTAGCATATCAACATTGTGCTCACGTAGGTCACGTAACACTTCTTCGATTTCGCTCATTTCTTCACCAAGGCCTACCATCAATCCAGACTTAGTGCGCACTTCTGGGTGTGCTTCTTTAAAGCGACGTAGAAGTTCAAGCGACCATTTATAATCAGCACCTGGACGAGCGAGCTTGTACAAGCGCGGCGCCGTTTCAAGATTGTGGTTGAATACATCTGGAGGTGTTTCACTCAAGATTGCCAATGCTCTGTCCATGCGGCCACGGAAGTCAGGCACTAAGATCTCAATCGTGATCCCTGGGTTATGTTTGCGAATTTCGCGGATACAATCAGCAAAGTGTTGTGCACCACCATCACGTAAGTCATCACGGTCAACAGAGGTGATCACTACGTAATTAAGTTTCATGTCTTTGATTGTAAGTGCCAGTTTCTCAGGCTCTTGTGGGTCAGGCTTAAGTGGACGACCATGGGCTACGTCACAAAATGGACAGCGGCGCGTACAGATTGCACCGAGGATCATGAACGTTGCTGTGCCGTGGTTAAAGCATTCCGATAGGTTAGGGCAGCTGGCTTCTTCACACACTGAGTGCAGACCATGCTTACGCATCGCTTGTTTGATGCCATCAATACGCTCACTTGATTTTGGCAAGCGGATTTTCAGCCACTGTGGCTTTCGTAGCATCTCGTCTTTTTCGGTTGGTAATACCTTCACCGGGATTAATGCCATTTTCTCGGCATCACGAAGCTTAACGCCAGGCTCCATACGTACAGAAGATTTTGTCATTACTTTGCCAAACCTTTTTGGTACTCAACATTTTCGGGGTTGAGTCGTTTAATTAATTGCTGAACTAGCCCTTGACCCGCAGCTTCAACACTTTGTGGTCCGCCTAGGTCTTTACATTGCACCATTTGCATGCCCGCATAACCACAAGGGTTAATACGTAAAAATGGGCTCAAGTCCATATCAACATTCAGTGCCAGGCCGTGGAACGAACAACCACGGCGAACGCGAAGTCCTAAAGAGGCTATTTTTGCCTCATTTACATACACACCCGGAGCATCTTTTTTGGCATAGGCCTCGATGTCGTACTCTTTTAGACAATCAATAATGCTTTGCTCTAGCCATGTAACAAGCTCACGCACGCCAATGTTTAAGCGGCGCAGGTTGAAAAGCACATACAGCATTTGCTGGCCGGGACCGTGATAGGTCACTTGGCCACCACGGTCTACTTTAACAACGGGAATATCGCCCGGCATCAGCAGGTGTTCTTCTTTACCTGCTTGGCCTTGGGTAAATACAGGTTCATGCTCTACAAGCCAAATCTCATCAGCGGTGTTGTCGTCGCGCTGATCGGTGAACTCTTGCATCGCATGCCAAATAGGCATGTACTCTTGGCTTGCGAGTTGGCGAACAATTAGATTACTCACAGGTAGTGTGTCCTTAACGTGCTATTAAAGCACATAGCGGACGTCATCAAGATTGCCCAGCTCAGTGTAGATAATTTCGATGTGCTCTTTTGAAGTGACAGTTGCTACCAAGGTAACCGATTCATAATTGCCTTTGCTGCTTGGCTTGGTTTTTGGTGCATAATCGCCCGGAGCATGTGTTTGCATCATTGTTAGTACTTGCTCAGTTAGTTGCACATTAGCAAGACCCATCACCTTAAAAGTGAATGGACAAGGAAACTCTAGAAACTCATCAAACTTGGTGTTTTTTACCGGCTTGACCATAATATGTGACCCTCTTTTACAGCACAGGACGCAGAACAACTAATCAGATGATTAGCCTATAATGGTGCGCATTCTATCATTTTTTAACGCAAAAAAAACGCCCCTGAGTAGGAGCGTCATTTTAATGCTATTCAAGCAACACGATAGCGTTATTTACTCGATGATTTGTAAACGTAAATAGTCGTAAATCTTGCTGAAGAAGCCGCCTTCTTGCACGCTCTCTAGCGTCACTAGCGGGTAGCTTGCAATGTCTTCGCCTTCTAGGCGTAAGTATAACGTACCAACTTTAGAGCCTTTTTCTAGCGGTGCTTCTAGGGTTGTGTCTAGTTCAAAGTTTGCTTCTAGATTTTTCTGTTGGCCGCGTGGAATAGTGATAGGGGTATCTTGCAAAATACCTAATGCTACGGTTTCTTTATCGCCCATCCAAATGCGTTGATCAGCAAATTTGTCACCTGCTTGATATGGCGTGACCGTTTCAAAGAAGCGAAAACCGTAGTTTAGTAGCTTTTTGCTTTCAACCTTACGTGCGCGCTCAGACTCAGTACCCATTACCACAGCGATTAGGCGCATGTCGCCCTTGGTTGCTGAAGACACTAAGCTATAACCGGCTTCGCTAGTGTGGCCTGTTTTGATGCCATCGACATCCAAGCCTTGATCCCACAGTAAGCTGTTGCGGTTAAACTGCTTGATACCGTTGAAGGTAAATTCCTTTTCTTTGTATAGCGCGTATTCTTCTGGCACATCACGGATAAGCGCAGCACCTAAAGTGGCCATATCACGAGGTGTCGTATAATGCGCGTCAGTGTCTAGGCCATGGCTGTTAATGAAGTGTGTGTTGCTCATACCTAGCTTTTCAGCGTGGGCATTCATCAAATCAGCAAATGCTGACTCACTACCTGCAATATGCTCTGCCATAGCAACACAGGCGTCATTACCTGATTGGATAATAATGCCGCGATTGAGGTCTTCAACGCTCACTTGCTTACCCACTTCAATAAACATTTTTGAAGATTCAGGGAAGTTTTTCGCCCATGCATTTTCACTGATAGTGACCATGTCTGTAGGTGCAATATTCCCTGCTTCAATTTCAGTTCCGATAACATAACTGGTCATCATCTTGGTCAAGCTAGCTGGGGCAAGCTTAGTGTCAGCTTCGCCTTCAGCGATGACTTTGCCTGTTGTGAAATCAACAAGGAAGTAGCCTTTAGCGTTTACTTCAGGTGGCGCAGGGATGATCTGGGCGTTAGCGGCAAAAACGGCGCTTGCACAAAGCAAACCACTAAGGCCTTTTAGGAGAGTATGTTTCATGGATTTCATTATACTTTTATAAATTTGTTTATGAGTAAAAATGCGGTTATGCCGATATCTTAAAGGGCTTGGTCGTCATAAAGCAAGAAAGCTTGGGCGAACTGCCGACTTTTTAACTGCTCTAGTAACGATTTAGCCTGATGCTCGTCGGCTATTGGACCCAAACGCAGGCGAAAAATTCCATCATTTTGCGTTTTAATATGCGTTGGGACATTAAAATCTTGCTCAAGCTGCATTGCCAGTGCTTGAATGTTTGCAAGCTTGGAGCCAGCCGCCACTTGAATGTATTTAGTACGAGGCTTTGAGCCAGCAAGCGTAAGCGCTTCTAACTTAACCCTTGCTGTACCCTTGAGATGGTAGCCGAGTTTGTATGCTGCTGAGTAAGATAAGTCGATAATTCTGTCTTGGTGAAACGGTCCACGGTCGTTGACCCTAACGATGACGCTTTTGCCATTATCTAAGTTAGTTACCCGCACAAAGCTAGGTAGGGGCAAGGTTTTGTGTGCGGCGGTCATGGCAAACATGTCGTAGGTTTCGCCATTAGACGTTTGGTAGCCATGAAACTTTCGACCATACCAAGAGGCAATGCCTTGCTCAGTAAAACCCGTCTCATCGAACACTGGTACGTAGTGTTTGCCGTTGACTTCATAGGGACGATTCGCTGCTGCACTTTTGGGCTCGTCGGTGATAACCGCATCTTGCAATTCAATGGCTGTGGGTTGTCGCATTGGCGCTGCATCGTGGGTCATAGAATAGCGTCCAGAATTGCCATTGGGTCCTGAACTACAGGCAGCCACAAGTAAACACATGGAGAGTAGGACGAGCGCGCGAAAAGTCATTATTTGTTCAACATCCGTTTTTCTGTAGCAATGCTCATTATGATGCCAAAGCCTGCAAGCAGTGTCACCATAGAAGTCCCGCCGTAGCTAATAAGGGGAAGGGGAACGCCTACTACAGGTAAAAGGCCTGATACCATGCCTATATTCACAAACACATAAACAAAGAAGGTCAGCGTGAGGGCGCCCGCTAGCAACTTGCCAAACGCTTCTTGGGCGTTCACCGCAATGTACAAGCCTCGAGCGATGATAAATAGATACATGCCGAGTAAGAACAGTACACCAATCAAGCCAAACTCTTCACTCAAAACGGAAAAGATGAAGTCGGTATGACGCTCTGGTAAAAATTCAAGTTGTGACTGTGTGCCTTGAAGCCACCCTTTACCTTCGATACCGCCAGAACCAATGGCGATTTTAGATTGAATAATGTGATAGCCCGAACCAAGAGGATCGCTCTCTGGATTTAAAAACGTCAGTACGCGCTGTTTTTGATAGGCATGCATGCCGTAATGCCAAAATGGCCACGCGCTGATCCCCGCAATGGCGACTAGGCTGCCGATAAGTTTCCAACTCACTCCAGCAAGAAACAGTACAAATAATCCTGAACTGGCTATCAAAATAGAGGTACCTAAGTCTGGTTGCTCTTTGATAAGTAGCGTAGGCACCATCACTATCACCAAGCCAATAAACAAGTTAGTCATGGTTGGTGGCAGGTGGTTTCTGCCGATGTACCAAGCAACGCACATGGGCACGGCCAGTTTCATAATCTCTGAGGGTTGAAAGCGGATGCCTATGTCAAGCCAGCGCTGCGCCCCTTTGGAACTGACACCCACGAATAATACCGCAACGAGCATCAATGTGCCGACGATATAGGCTGGGATCACCACCCGCTTTAGCGTGGTGGGAGAAATTTGTGCGCAAACCATCATTGCGATAAAAGCACCCGCCATACGTGTACCGTGGCGCAACATCATACCTGAATCTTGACCACTGGCACTGTAGACAATAGACAGACTCATAACCATCATCGCCATCAAAGCCAGAAATAGTGGCATATCGATGTGCATGCGTTGCCAAATTGAGCGTTTAGCGGTAGCGGGGATCATGGTTGTGACTCCTCATTCGCACGTGCCACCACGCTTTGCGAAGCGCTGCTTGATGTGTTTGCGAGCGGATTAGCAATAAAATAGTAATCCATTACTTTGCGAGCAATGGGCGCTGCAACTGTACTACCGCCACCACTGTTTTCGACGATGACTGTAACAACAATTTTAGGGTCATTAAATGGCGCAAAACCAACGTAAATGGCGTTATCGCGATGGCGCTCTTTGAGTTTTTCAGCATCATAGCGCTCACCTTGAGCAATGCTGACTACCTGTGCGGTCCCTGTTTTACCTGCTGGGTCATAATCAGCACCTAAGAATGCTTTGTGTGCCGTTCCCGTTACTTTTTCTACGGTATTGTGCATCGCATCAAGGGCAATTTGCCAATGGCGTTCATTTTTAAGTTCAACGGGTGGCTTTTCTTGGTTATTGATATCTTCGCGCACGTTGTCATGGCCTAGTTGGCTAACAAGATGCGGAGGATTGTGCTTACCCTTGTTCACAAGGATGTTAACCGAGTTGGCAATTTGGATGGGCGTTACCGTCCAATAACCCTGGCCTATACCCACCGAGATACTGTCTCCGGGATACCAAGGCTCTCTGAAGCGACCGCGTTTCCAATCGGCAGTAGGCAAGATTGCGCTGGTTTCTTCTGAAATATCAATTCCAGACAAATCACCAAAGCCAAACTGGGCCATAAAGTCACTGATTTTGGTGATGCCAGCACGGTAGGCAATATCATAAAAATAGGTATCGCACGACTCTTCAATCGCCTTATACACATCGACGTGGCCATGTCCCCAGCGTTTCCAGTCACGCCATTTGTGGTCCACATTCGGAATTTGGAAAAAGCCTGGATCCCACATTTTCGTACTTTCGCTTACCAAGCCTTCTTCCAGACCAAAGATGGCCATGTGCGGCTTAATCGTTGATGCAGGGGCATAGCGACCTTGCGTTGCGCGGTTGATGAGTGGGCGGTCAGGATTTAATAATTCTTTGTAGTCTTTAGAGCTAATTCCGTGCACAAACAGGTTTGGGTCATAGCTTGGATTGGAATATAGGGCAAGAATCCCCCCCGTTTTAGCATCCAAGGCGATGACTGCACCGCGCATATCTTGTAGCGCCAGTTGTGCGATTTGTTGTAGGCCGATATCCAATGTTAAGTGTAAATCTTTGCCTGGAACCGGTGGTGTTTCTTCTAAACGGCGTAATACGCGTCCGCGGTTGTTAATTTCCACCGATTGAGAACCTACTTCACCGTGCAATAGGTGTTCGTAAAATTTCTCTAATCCCAACTTACCGAAATCGCGTGTTGCACGGTAATTGGTAGCCAAGTCTTCTGCTTCTAACTGAGCTAATTCTTTCTTATTTAATTTAGCAACATAGCCCAGTGCGTGGGTGAGGGTGTCGCCATAGGGGTAATAGCGGGCCAGTCGCGCTTCGATACTAAAGCCTGGAAATTTATGTTGGTTAACTGAGAATAACGCCACTTCTTTCTCGTCTAGTCGACTTTTCAGCACCTGACTTTTAAAACGACGGTTGTTGCGAATATCATCAAGAAACTCTTGGCGCTGCTGTGCTGATATTTCGATAAGTTGGCTGACTTTATCGAGCGCTTCATCAAGGTTGTCGACTTCTTCGGGAATAACCTCTAGGTTGTAAACGGGTTTATTCTCCGCCAATAAATAGCCATTGCGGTCGTAAATTAGGCCGCGATTTGGTGCTACCGGAATAACCTTTATACGGTTTTCGTTTGAACGGGTTTGGTAAGAATCGTGAGCAACTATTTGTAAATTATAAAGATTTGATATTAGTATCGCGACCAACAATAAAACAAAAATAAATGCAGTAAAAGCGCGTCGCGCAAACAAGTTGGCTTCGGCAGAATGGTCGCGAATGGGAGTGCGTTTACGCAGCATTGTTTATTATTATTCTCGATGATAAGGATGGTTATTATTCAAGCTCCAGCCTCGATAAAGGCTCTCAGCTACAATAATGCGCACTAGCGGGTGTGGCAAGGTTAAATTTGATAATGACCACTTTTGCTCTGAACGCGCTACGCACTCGGGTGCCAATCCTTCGGGGCCACCGATCAGTAAGCTAACGTCACGCCCATCTAGCTGCCATTTCTCCATGGCTTTGGCGAGCTGATGCGTATCCATAGCTTTGCCTGTTACTTCAAGGGTAACAATGCGGTTGCCTTTGGGAATTGCTGCAAGGGTGCGCTCACCTTCTTGCTGTAAAATGCGTTTGATATCGGCATTTTTACCGCGCTTTCCTGCGGGGATCTCGATTAACTCTAGGGCCATGTCTTTGGGAAAACGGCGCTGGTATTCGCTAAAGCCTGCTTCAACCCAAGCAGGCATTTTGGTGCCAACTGCAACCAATTGAATCTTCAAAGCTTAACCCCAAAGTTTCTCTAGTTGGTAGAAGTCACGCGTTTCGTCTTGCATTACGTGTACAACAACATCACCTAAGTCCACCAATACCCACTCACCTACGTCTTGACCTTCTTGGCCAATAACGTGGAGGTTGTGCTCTTTTGCTTCTTTGGCAAGGTGCGCGGCAATAGACTGTACTTGGCGCTTAGAATTACCTGAGCACACCACCATGTAATCTGTGATGCTGGATGTTTCGCGTACGTCTAGAGTGATCACGTCACGCGCTTTCATGTCGTCAATTTTGTCTAATGCAAAGTCAAGAAGTTCGTTGGTTTGCAAAATAAACTCTCTGTTCAATTAAGTATTTTCAAGCAGATAATATTAACACTTTTACACGCCTATATACAGGCGCTTATCAAGGATATATTGGTTTACGGCATCAGGAATAAGGGCCGAGCAATCAAGCCCTGCTTTAAGACGCCCTCGAACATCAGTGGATGACTCGCTGCGCTGTGGCCCAGCTAAAAAATGCACCAAGCCTGCGGGCGTTGACCGCAATTTATGTACATCTTCGCACTGATTGCCATTGAGGTAGCGTTTAAGCGTTTCACTTACACATAAGACCTCATGAGGGCGCTGGTACACCACTAAATGGCACAGCTTTAAAATATCTTGCCACTGATACCATGTATCGAAGCTATTAAATGAGTCCATGCCCAGTAAAAAACAGATTGATTCTTGATGTCTGCCTTGCTCATCAAGTTCAGCACGTATTTCTTGTAAGCTCAGCAGTGAATAAGATGGACCTTGGCGATTGAGCTCGCGCTCATCAATAACAAATTGCGGATAGTGGGTGATTGCTAGTTTGAGCATCGCTAACTTGTCTTCGTTGCGAATACCACTGTCACGCTTGTGCGCAGGCACGCGATTAGGCATCAAATAAAGTACATCTTCACTAAAGTGTTGCAGGCATTGATGTGCCATATTGAGGTGGGCGTTGTGCACGGGATCAAAAGTACCACCGAATAACAGCATAACTATTCCTTAGACCTAGTCCTCGAAGCAAGGAGCAGCAAATTCCAATGAGCGACAAAAGCTCACACTAATGTGCGCTAGCATAGGATAGGGTGAGGTAAGTCTTCCGCTTTTGTAGGCACTGTCAAATTGCGCCAACAAATCCAAAATAGTGTGTATGTGTGCACCATTGATGCGATGCAACGCTTGGCTGTATAGCCCCTGTTGGTTTTTCCAAATGGCGAGCTGCTTACAGGCGGCATCAAATGACATGCCAGAGCTTTGCAACGACTGTAACTTTTGCAGTTGTTGCGCTTCTTTGGTCAGCGCCCACGCAATGGCCGTGGCTTCGGTGTTGTCGTTTTGCAAACGCTGTAATACCTGCATGGCTTTGTCAGCGTCACCGCTTAACACCGCATTGGCTAGGTCGAATATATCAAAGCGATTTTGATTTAATAACATACCAAGCAAGGTGCGGCCATTAATCGCGCGCTGGCCAAACAATAAGGACAGTTTTTCTAATTCTTGATGACAGGCCAGTAAGTTGCCTTCTGTGGTGTCGAGGAGGACTTGTTTAGCGTCATTATCAAGGTTGAGATTTAAGCGCCGACAATGGCCATCTAGCCAACGTCTCAGATGATTACCTGTAAGTGGATAACACGGCACGAATACGCCGTTTTTATCTAATGCCTTGAACCAGGCACTGCGTTGAATCTCTTGTGATGCTTTTGCGCCATGAATAACGATGACGCAATCAGGGTTTGGGTCTTGCGCATATTTTTTTAAATGCTCAGCACCCGTTTTGCCAGGTTTGTGGCCCGCCAAATCGATATCAATTAGGGTGAGTGCGCTGAACAATGACATGCTTTGGTAATGAGCATCCACTTCTTGCCAATCAAACTGCGCGCCTGGGGTCAGCTTGATGATTTCATCAAAACCTTGTGCTTTGGCACACTGCCTTATTTGTCCAATACATTCACTGACTTGGAAAGGCTCTTCCCCGAACACCATAAAAAAAGGAGCGAGGCCTTTTTGCAGTTGTTGTGGTAGTTGATTGGCATATATGCGCATTACAGTTGAGCTAGCTCCCGCACGATACGACGACTTGCTTGTTTACGTAACTCGTCGAGCAAAATGTTCATTTCATTTGCTTTAGCGAGTGCGTTGTCTGGGTCGTCTTGATAGTTGCGATACAACTCAAAAAATTGGTCAATCGGCTTGTCACCGGCACGCTCAATGCGATACGAGACTGAGTAAATAAGCTCATACTCGGCAACCTGACCGTTTTTAAATAACGATAATACCCGTCTATCTAGCGCATCTGACTTGAGTGTCAGCGTGGGTGAATTTGCTCTGAGGTTTTTATTCACCTGCACATTGCTGATCTCGAGCTCAGTAATGAGCCTCTCTAATAACGCTGAATTAGGGTCTGTCGCAGTGACCTCCATGACCATCAAGTCGGCCGGTAAATCTGACGCTCGTTTTAGGTGAAAGCCACAGCCGCTTAGTGCAAGCACTAAGCAACTGATTATAACCGCGAGGGTAGTGCGAGATGCGGCGAACATTTTAGTTCGCCACCACGTTAAGTACTTTACCCTTGATGTAGATTACTTTACGCACTGTCAGTCCATCCGTAAATTTCTGTACATTTACATCTGCGAACGCTGCGGCTTCAACCGCTTCTTGGTCTGCATCTGCTGGTAAAGTTAGCTTAGCACGTACTTTGCCATTTACTTGAACAACAACAAGTTTTTCGCTCTCAACCATGGCTGATTCATCAGCAACAGGCCAGCTCGCATCAAGGATATCACCGTCTTTACCCAAGTCTTGCCAAAGCTGGTGAGATAAGTGCGGCGTGATAGGCGCAAGCATAATCAACATTGCTTCGAGCGCTTCATTCGCCACGGCTTTATCACCATCACTTTCAAGCGGCGCTTTGATCAACTTGTTTGACAGCTCCATTACGGCAGCAATTGCGGTATTGAATGTTTGACGACGCTCTAAGTCATCAGTGATCTTAGCGATTGCTTTATGTAGCTCACGGCGTAGTTCTTTTTGCTCTTTAGAAAGCGAGGCTACATCCAGTGCCACAAAGCCTGCGTTTTTCACATCAACCGCGTATTTGTATACACGCTTGATAAAGCGGTGTGCACCTTCTACACCAGAGTCTGACCACTCAAGCGTTTGCTCAGGTGGCGCTGTAAACATCATGAATAAACGCACTGTATCGGCACCGTACTGGTCAATCACCTGCTGCGGATCGATACCGTTATTTTTAGACTTCGACATCTTGCTCATCCCTGCGCTTTGAACAGGTTGACCATCGTCTTTGTGCCACGCTTTAATGATGCGGCCTTTGTCGTCTTTTTCTGTTTCAACGTCGGTAGGTGAAATCCAGATATCACCGCCTTTTTCGTCCTTACGGAAGTAAGTTTCCGCAAGTACCATGCCTTGGCATAGTAGGCGCTCAAACGGCTCGTCTGAGTTCACAAGACCAAAATCACGCAGCAGCTTGTGGAAGAAGCGCGCGTAAAGAAGGTGCAAGATAGCGTGCTCAATACCACCAATGTATTGGTTTACTGGTAGCCAATAGTTGGCAGCACCAGGCTCAAGCATACCTTCGTCATAACGAGGGCTGCAGTAACGTGCGTAGTACCAAGAAGACTCCATAAAGGTATCGAAGGTATCCGTTTCATGGAAAACCGTTTCACCGTTTACTGTGGCTTTTGCCCACTCTGGATCAGATTTAATTGGTGAAGTTACACCGTCCATTACCACATCTTCTGGTAGACGCACAGGCAGCATATCTTCAGGCGCAGCAAGTTCTGAACCGTCTTCTTTGTTCAACATAGGGATTGGTGAGCCCCAATAACGTTGGCGGCTTACACCCCAATCGCGTAGGCGGAAGTTCACTTTGCGCTCACCCACACCCAGTTCACTCAGCTTGTCAGCAATGGCGTTGAATGCACCATCAAAATCTAAGCCGTCAAATTCGCCAGAGTTAACTAGCGTCCCTTTTTCTGTGTAAGCTGCTTTTGATAAATCGCACTCATCGCCTTCATTTGCTGCGATAACTTGTTTAATCTCAAGGCCGTATGCAGTAGCAAACTCAAAGTCACGTTGATCGTGCGCAGGCACAGCCATAACGGCACCTGAACCGTAATCCATCAATACGAAGTTGGCTATCCAAATTGGTACTTCTTCACCAGTAAGCGGGTGAATGGCTGTTAAGCCCGTTGCAATACCTTTTTTCTCCATAGTTGCAACGTCCGCTTCTGCAACCTTGGTGTTTTTGCACTCTTCAACGAATGCGGCAACGTCAGCATTGGCAGCAGCTGCTTCTTGTGCAATTGGGTGACCTGCTGCAACTGCAACATACGTTACCCCCATAAAGGTATCTGGACGTGTGGTGTAGACACTAAACTCGCCTTTGCCATCAGCACGCTTGAAGGTGATATCAACACCTTCTGAACGACCGATCCAGTTACGTTGCATGGTGCGAACCTGCTCTGGCCAATGCTCTAGCTTGTCTAAGTCGTCAAGAAGCTCTTGCGCGTAGTCAGTGATCTTAATGAACCACTGTGGAATTTCTTTTTGTTCAACAATTGCACCTGAACGCCAACCACGACCGTCAATAACCTGCTCGTTAGCGAGTACAGTTTGGTCAACTGGATCCCAGTTTACGGTCGACATTTTCTTGTACACTAGGCCTTTTTCGTAAAGCTTAGTGAAGAACCATTGCTCCCATTTGTAATACTCAGGGTGACAGGTTGCAATTTCGCGATCCCAATCATAACCAAAGCCAAGTAACTTAAGTTGATTGCGCATGTAATCGATGTTTTGGTATGTCCAATTTGCTGGTGCAGTGTTGTTCTTGATTGCTGCATTTTCAGCCGGTAGACCAAACGCGTCCCAACCCATAGGTTGCATCACGTTCTTACCTTGCAAGCGCTGGAAGCGAGATACTACATCACCGATGGTGTAGTTACGCACGTGACCCATGTGTAGTCGACCACTTGGGTAGGGGAACATAGATAGACAGTAAAACTTCTCTTTCGAGTCGTCCTCTGTCACTTTAAATACCTTGTTTTCGTCCCAGTACGACTGGGCTTTCGCTTCGATTTCCTGCGGGTTATATTGCTCTTGCATCTACTATTCCAGACTTCTTGCAAAATGATGACAAATTTGCCCGATAGCATACCCCAAATCAATGCTTAATCACAGCAACCAACGGGCTTTTTTATTGTTGCGACTGAGGTGCTAATGAATTGCGCGTGAGTGAGGCACAGCACAGTCTCTTTTGTGTTCACAACCGCGGTCATTGATTGTCAATAAAAGCAAAATATAAATATGGCAATAGGCGGTATGGAATTGTTCACAAGCAGTCTATAGTTAAAGGTATCAACTCGTATTTTTCACAAGGAATTCAAATGGCTGATTATCGTCAATGGTTATCAAAGTTCAGTGATTGGCTCAAAGATGTGAATGACCATGAAGTGAAAGAAATGGTGCAAACCTTTGTTGAATCTAAGCAGGCGCTAAAGGATTTAAGTAAGGATAAATATGAGCAATACAAGTTGTATTTACAGCGTGATATTGACCACTTCATTGAACATGAAAAGCACTACAATGCTCTGGCATGGGAAGAGCTCAAGGAGTCGCTGTGGTATGAATTGGCGCATATTGAGGACAAATCGCAATTGGAATGGCTTGCGCTCAGCCAAGACTTTAAACACAAAGGTGTATACCGCAGTGGGGAATGGATAGCCATGGGCACCTTAGTATGCCAGAATTGTCATTACCAAGAAGACGTTTACCATGCCAGTGAAATTAAGCCTTGCCCTGAATGTGGCGGCGTTCACTTTAATCGTCAAGCACTGCAACCATAAACCTTAAGGCAGTGTGCAAAATAACAAGGGCTCATGATGAGCCCAACATAAGACGTGTAGTATGAATAAAAAAAACTCTGTTGCTGTTAGTACTTTGAGCGCTGATGCGCTTGCACCACAAATTTCCGACAATCACATTCGCACTTGTCTTAGTCACCCGTACCCTGAAGAGCTTTCCTTTATCGGTCAGCAGCGTGCTGACAGTGCACTTGAGTTTGCACTTGGAATGCAATTGCCTGGCTATAACACCTATGTTATGGGTGAGCCTGCATTAGGACGCTTTACCTTAGTGCAGCATAAACTCCAACAACATGCCAAAGACCGCGAAACTCCGCGTGAGTGGTTGTACGTAAACAACTATCAGGATCACCGTGAGCCTATAGCCTTGTTGATGAACCCGGGCGAGGGGCAAATACTGGTTGATGATATTGATGCTATCCTCGAGGAAATTCTCGATACCTTCCCAGCTGCTTTTGACAACCCGGGTTATCAGCGCAAAAAGAAATCAATCGACCGTGAATTCGAAGATAAATATGAAGACGCACTGGCAGCGGTTGAAGAGTTGGCGAATCAGCATAACGTTGAATTAATAGAAGATGATAACAATGTTGGCTTTGTACCCATTGTTAATAATCAACGTTTGAGTGACGAGCAATTCAGCGCATTAGATGAGCAAACGCAAGAGCGTTTTATTGAAGCAATCGGTGAGCTTGAAGATGCACTTATTGATTCTTTAATTGAGTTACCAAAATGGAAGCGTGAGTCCAGCGAAGCGCTGCGTAAACTTAAAAAGGCGACCGCTGAGGCTGCGATTAAACCATTGCTCAAAGAACTTGAGCACAAGTATGCGACCCATATAGGTGTGCTGAGGTATTTGAAAGACTTGCGCTCTGAACTCGTTGATACCGTGCTTGAGTGGCTTGACGAAGAGCAAAGTAACGACAAGAACGAGGAAGAGTACGACCGCAAAGAGATGCTCACTGAGTTCTTTGCGCCTAACTTGCTGGTACCTTACAAAGAAGACGATGCAGCGCCAGTGATTTATGAGCCGAACCCAACATTTGGCAACCTATTTGGCAAGATTGAGTATTCAACATCGCAAGGCTCGCTTGTTACCAGTTATCGCAGTATTCAACCCGGAGCATTACACCGCGCTAATGGTGGTTATTTAATCATGGATGCGGAAAAAGTAATGTCTAATGCGCAGGTCTGGGATGGTTTGAAGCTATCGCTAAAAACGCACCAGATTAAGAATGACTTACCCTATCAAGACAGTTCAGTAGGCAGTAGCTTTACTTTGCGCCCGCAGCTTATTCCACTTGATGTTAAAGTGATTCTACTGGGTTCACGTGACTTATATTACGCCCTCAATGAGTATGATGAGGAATTTGCGGAGCACTTTAGGGTGTTGGCTGATTTTGATTACTATCTGCCAGGTTCGGACAAGTATCAGTACCAGTTTATTACTAAGGTTCAGGAGTACTGCAAAGAGACACTTAAAACTGAGCTTAACTGCGATGCCATGAAGCTACTATTGCGCTTTAGCCACCGTCAAGCAGAGCATCAGAAAAAGCTCTCAGCGCGTTTTGCCGATGTGCTTGAGTTGATTGCTGAGGCAAGCTTTTATGCCCGCCAAGACAAAAGTGCAGAAATTAGTGCTAGCCATGTGCAAGAAGCACTAGCGGGTAAAGAGTACCGCACAGGGCAAATGAGCGAGCACATGCTGAGCGATATTCGTGAGGGTCATATCCTTATTGCCACGCAGGGACAAGCGGTAGGTATGGTTAATGGGTTAACTGTGCTGCACGTGGGGGACACCTCCTTTGGTACACCTGCGCGGATCAGTGCATCGGTATATGCCGGCAGCGATGGTGTTATTGATATCGAGCGCGAAGCAGAGCTTGGTAAGGCAATTCACTCAAAAGGAGTCATGTTGCTTACGGGGTATTTAGGTAGCAAGTATGCGCAAGATTTTAGCCTTACGCTAAGCGCTAATATTGCCATAGAACAAAGCTATGGTTATATCGATGGAGACAGTGCCTCTCTTGCTGAGCTATGCGCTTTGGTTTCAAGTATCACTCAAGTACCTATTGACCAAGGTATCGCTTTAACTGGGTCTATCAACCAACGCGGTGAAGTACAGGCCATAGGCGGAGTGAATGAGAAAATTGAAGGTTTCTTTAAGCTGTGCCAAATGCGTGGCTTAACAGGCCAACAAGGGGTGATCATTCCACGTTCAAACTGTGTGAACTTGGTGCTTAATCAAGACGTAATTGATGCAGTTGAGCAGGGGCGATTTAATATCTATCCAGTCTCAAGCGTTGATGAGGCGTTGAGCCTATTAACAGGTAAAGAGTGTGGAGTGCTGAGCGATGGAGCGTATCCACAAGGCAGCATACATCATCTGGCAATGGAACGATTACGGGCAATAGCGGCCATTGTTGGCGGTGAGGAAGATGACAATGCTTAATGCTATTTTGATGATCATCATCGCGGTGTTGATCGTGTTAACTATTCGTGGGCATTTAAAAAATCGCGAAGTCGCAGCACAAAATAAGCAAAAAGAAGCACAATTTTTCGCTACCAACAAAGACGAAGAGGGGATTGAGGTGCTCGATTGTGGTGTGCATATGCGTTGGCACAGCCGTAATGAAGATGCACCGCAACCGAGCGCGACAGATAAAGTGCGGGTGCATTACCGCGGCACTTTGCTTGATGGGCGAGAGTTTGATAGCTCCTACAAACGTAACCAACCCCTTGATTTTAAACTCAATCAAGTCATTAAAGGATGGCAATTTGGGCTACAACATATGCATGTTGGCGATAAGGCCACGTTATATATTCCTGCGCATCTAGCTTATGGCGACAGGCGAGTAGGCATTATCGAACCTGCAAGTACGCTTGTCTTTGAAGTTGAATTACTGAGCATGAGTTAATCATACCAATCGTATTGGAAAAGCGATGACGAATGTGGTGTTTGATTATTTTAATAAGTTGCAGCGGAGCTTACGCTGAACAACGACTCATTTGAGAAGGGCGCTTTTAAGCGCCCTTTTTCTTTTTGTAGCCTAATACTGTCGCCACGCCCATAAATACAAGCACTATAGCCCAGCTTGGCCAGTGTCCGAAGCGCGAGTAAACACTGTTACCTTTGATGAGATGCACATCACTTACCAATACATCATCTACGAATTGCTCGAGGCTGACTTGAGCATGGGTGATCGGATCATACACAGCAGTCACCCCAGTGTTCGTAACTCGCACTAATGGTCGCATCAATTCGAGCGCGCGCATGCGAGATATTTGCATATGCTGATGGGGTCCATGAGAGTCACCGAACCAGGCATCATTACTTACCGTGAATAATAAGTCTGACTCGCTTGTGTAGTTTTCGCGTACTAAATCAGCAAATGCAATTTCGTAACAGATAGCCGGCAAAATGCGATAACCATTAGCAAGCAAATTATTTTGCACGCGCTCGCCGCGGCTAAAGCTCGACATGGGTAAGTTAAACAGTGGAGCGATAGGACGCAGTAGATTTTCGAAAGGGACAAATTCGCCAATCGGTAACAACTGATGTTTGCGATAGCGGTTTTTATGCAGATACACGTACTGGCCTTGTGTGCTATCGGCATTTTGCTTCCCTACGACCACCAGTGTGTTATATGCATTGCGGGTGTCATACTGATAATCCACAATCCCCGTGATCAGCGCGGTGTCGTTAAATACGGCGGCCTTATCAAGTGAGCGCAAAAAGTCCCCGGCAAAGCTCTCGAACTCGGGTATTGCTGCCTCGGGCCACACTACTAAGTCCGCACTCCAGTGTAAGCGTGTCATGTCTTGATACTTGAGCATGGTTGGCCAAAAGTTCTCAGGCTGCCAACGCATACTTTGTTTGATGTTACCTTGTACCAAGGCAACACGCATGTGTTTGTCTGCGCGTTCTGCACTATTGAGATAGTGACCCGCTAGGGCAACGCCTAGCATCACCACCGCGGTGGCTGCAGCGCTGTGCCATGCTCGTGCTTGCACCAATCTAAAGATACTGTAGGCAATCGCTGTAACGATCAGTGTCAGGCCGAATTCACCAGTTATTGGTGCAAATAGATTCAGCGGTGCATCAGTTTGAGTGTAACCAAAGGATAACCAAGGAAAGCCAGTAAGGAGTTTACTGCGCAACCACTCTGTTGTGGCAATGCTTAACAATATTGGCGCAAACCAATAGCCAATGCGCTGATGCAGCCAGTTCGCAGTGGCCATTGCTAAAGCAGGGAATAGTGCCAAATAAACAACCAGTAAGGCCATCACCAGAATCGAGGCAATGATAGGTAAACCACCAAATTGAGCGATGGATACATGTACCCAACTCACACCTGCACCAAACCAGCCTAACCCGAACACAAAGCCGTACCATGCCGCGCGTTTGGGTGGTTGCGTGTAACTACAGGAAAATAGGGTGGCGATGCTTGCAAAAGCAACGGGCCAAGCGCCGAAGGGGGCATAAGAGAAGGTCAAAACAAGGCCGGCAACCAGTGCCAGCCATGTTTTAGGGTCTGCAAGGCGGTGCTTAAGCCGCGTTAGAGTCTTCGCTATCATCCGATTTTGGCAAGGTCACTTGCAATTGCAAAATTCGGCGGTTATCCGCGTTCGTAATTTTGAATTGCAAAGGCTCTATATCGATAACTTCACCACGACCTGGCATATGGCCAAAGGCGTGTAACACGATACCGCCAATAGTGTCGGCTTCGTTAGTGTCGAACTGGGTATTGAATGTTTGGTTGAAGTCGTCAATGGAGGTGAGTGCCTGCACTGAATACACGTGTTTTGAGACCTGCTTAATTTGCTGGTTCTCTTCTTCATCGTGCTCGTCTTCAATTTCACCGACTATCAATTCAAGGATATCTTCGATGGTTACAAGGCCAGATACACCTCCGTACTCATCGATAACGATAGCCATGTGATAGCGCTGCTGGCGAAAATCATTGAGTAAGGTGTCGGCACGCTTACTCTCTGGCACAACAATAGCTGGGCGCAATAATTCGCGTAACTCTGGAAGATCGGCTTCTTTATCCATAAGTAATGGCAGCAAATCTTTCGCTAGCAAGATCCCTTCGATATGGTCTTTGTCCTCGCAAATAACCGGGAAGCGTGAGTGCGAGGACTCAATCATAGCCGGGAGTTGGTCGAACAAAGGTTGGTCAACATCAAGGGTAATCATGTGCGAGCGAGGGATCATGATATCGCGTACTTTGAGTTCAGATACTCCTAATACACCTTCAATCATTTCCTTGGTTTCAGGATCGATCAGATCGCGCTCTTGTGCGTCTGAGATCACTTCTGCCAGCTCTTCCTTATTTTGGGGCTCTCCCTGAAACATCTGGGCTATACGATCTAACCAAGATTTACCAGAAGAACCCTCTCTACTATGCGAGTTTTCGTCGCTCATTAGCTTTATGCGCTCCAAGTTGAATTAATTCCGATAATGAGAATACACTCACTATTGGGATTAACACTCATCGTCCCTGTATGGGTCGCTAATATCAATACTGGCAAGCAAACGCTTTTCCAATGCTTCCATAATATGTGCGTCATTTTCATTTATATGGTCATAGCCAAGTAAATGCAAGCATCCGTGTACCACCATGTGGGCAAAGTGGTCGTGGAAGTCTTTGTCTTGCTCAAGAGCTTCACCATATACTACTTGAGGACATATAATCAAATCACCCACCAGTGGTAATTCCACACCAGGAGGTGCATCAAATTCAAATGACAGTACGTTAGTTGGCTTGTCTTTGCCTCGATAGCTATGATTTAGACTCTGGCTCTCCTGCTCGTCAGCAATACGAATCGTGACCTCAGAGTCAGGCTTTAATTCGTCTAATACCAATGCCGCCCAGCGCTGAAATTGCGCTTCACTTGGCAGGTTGTCGAACTCACAGGCAATTTGTAAATCAACGTAAGTACTCATGAGTCAGACTCTTTTTTAGCTTTTTCTTTGTTAGCGCGTTTCACACGCTCAATTTCTTCATGATGTTCATAGGCTTCAACGATACGCGCAACCACAGGGTGGCGAACAACATCATGAGATTGGAAGAAGTTCATGCTGATTTCATCAACTTCACCAAGCACTTCAATAGCATGGCGTAGTCCAGAACGAGCACCTCGTGGTAAATCCACCTGAGTAATGTCACCGGTGATCACCGCTTTTGAGTTAAAGCCAATACGGGTTAAGAACATCTTCATTTGCTCCACCGTGGTGTTTTGGCTTTCGTCTAAAATAATAAAGGCGTCATTGAGGGTGCGGCCACGCATGTAAGCAAGTGGTGCAACTTCAATCACGTTCTTTTCGATTAAACGCTCAACCTTCTCAAAACCCAGCATTTCAAATAAGGCATCATAAAGAGGGCGCAAATAAGGGTCTATTTTTTGCGTTAAGTCACCAGGTAGGAAACCTAATTTTTCACCGGCCTCAACAGCGGGGCGGGTCAACAGAATGCGTCTAATTTCTTGGCGCTCTAAAGCGTCTACCGCTGCAGCCACCGCTAGGTAGGTTTTGCCCGTACCCGCAGGGCCAATACCAAAACAAATATCATGGTTAAGGATATTGGCTACATACTGACTTTGATTAGGGTTGCGAGGCTTGATAACACCACGACGTGTTTTGATAAACACCTCTTTCCCCCACACACTAGGTGCATCTTGCTCAAGCACGTCAGCTTCGATAATAGCCAAATGTACGTGCTCAGGTTCGATATCTTTCCCTTTGCCTTTTACGGGAGCTGTTTCCACATACAGGCTTTTGAGAATGTCACCTGCTGCTTTGGCAGTGTGCGGCTTACCGGTAATTTTGAACAGGTTCTCACGATGAGCAATCTCTACCCCCAGACGACGTTCGATGTGCTTTATATTCTCGTCAAATGGTCCGCACAAAGAAGATAAGCGTGCGTTGTCAGACGGTTCTAAATAAATCTCGATGTTCTTCAGCTGGTTACTCAAAGTTGCTTCCTGTTGTTGCCTGTCAAGGCGAGTTCAGCGCCTTGGCATATATCTCTTTATTATTTTTATACTTAGTTTGGCGTGAATGTGCCAACACCAATATCGTTGGTTTGCTCGTCACTTGGTGCTTTAGCAAGAATCTGGCTAGGCGCGATATCACGACGTAAATTCATCTCATCCTCAGTGCGGATAAGTTCACCACGAAGTGAGTTAGGTAGTGCCTCGGTGATACGTACGTCCACAAACTGGCCGATCACTGAGTGCGGACCTTCAAAGTTCACCACGCGGTTGTTTTCAGTGCGACCACGCAATTCCATTGGATTCTTCTTAGAAGGACCCTCAACAAGAATACGTTGCTCTGTACCAAACATATCGCGACTGATCTTTTGCGCCATTTGGTTAATACGGTCTTGAAGAATGTAAAGACGTTGCTTTTTCTCTTCTTCACTTACATCATCAGGCAAGTCTGCCGCTGGAGTACCCGGGCGTGCACTGTAGATGAAGCTAAAGCTCATATCAAAACCAATGTCATTGATGAGCTTCATCGTTGCTTCGAAGTCTTCGGTTGTTTCACCTGGGAAACCGATGATGAAGTCAGAGCTCATACTGATATTTGGGCGCACTTTACGCAATGCGCGAATGGTTGATTTGTATTCCATGGCCATGTGACCACGTTTCATCAGGTTAAGAATGCGGTCAGAGCCACTTTGTACAGGCAGGTGAAGGTGATCAACGAGCTCTGGTACATCAGCGTAAGCGTCAATAATGTCTTGAGTGAATTCAACCGGATGAGACGTGGTGTAACGAATGCGGTCGATACCATCAATCGCTGCTACATAGCGTAATAGATCAGAGAAGTAGCAAATTTCACCGTCATGAGTCGCACCGCGATACGCATTTACGTTTTGACCAAGTAGGTTTACTTCACGTACACCTTGCTCTGCAAGCTGGGCGACTTCAAGTAATACATCATCAAGGGGACGGCTTACTTCTTCACCACGGGTGTAAGGTACCACGCAGAAGGTACAGTATTTAGAGCAGCCTTCCATGATAGATACAAACGCACTTGGGCCTTCAGCTTTTGGCTCAGGTAGACGGTCAAACTTTTCAATTTCAGGGAAAGTGATATCAACCACTGAACCTTCTTTGTCTTGCACTTGTTTAATCATTTCAGGCAAACGGTGCAATGTTTGTGGGCCAAATACGATATCTACGAAAGGCGCACGTTGACGGATGGTGTCACCTTCTTGCGAAGCAACACAGCCGCCTACACCAATCACAAGATCAGGGTTCTTCTCTTTTAGAGGCTTCCAACGACCAAGCTGATGGAATACTTTTTCCTGCGCTTTTTCACGGATTGAACAGGTGTTAAGCAAAATAACATCCGCATCTTCAGCCTCTTCCGTAAGTTGATAACCATTTGTATCATCTAGAAGATCCGCCATTTTCTGAGAGTCATATTCATTCATCTGACAACCCCAGGTTTTAATATGCAGCTTTTTGCTCATTGAAATATTGCCTCGTTTTCAATCCGGTACTGAACTATGCACGACTAAGCGATATGAATGCTCGAACATCACTAATGAGTCTGAGCTTCGCCTAAAGGACGCGTATTTTATATGCTATCGGCCTATGAGCCAAGTATAGTTTTGATATTTGCCCAGCCCCAATGCTGTAAATCAAACAAGGAGCTCAAGTTAAGGCGAGATGCTGCCATTTGCACACGGAACTGGGTTACAATAATTTCAGTACGAAAATAACAAGAGAACCAGCCAATGAGTGTAAGCAAGGTCGTCGTTGTAGGTGGTGGTATGGTCGGCGCAGCGTGTGCATTGAAACTCGCTGAGCAGGGGCTAAGCGTCACCGTGATAGAGCAGCATGTCATCGACCCTCACAGTGTACTGGCCAGCGAGCAAGTAGATATCCGTGTTTCTGCTATTAATCGTTTTTCAGAGCAACTATTGGAAGACTTAGAGGCGATGACGTTGCTTCAACAAACGCGTCTTGCTCAATACACTCAGCTAGAAGCGTATGAAGACAAACCCGAGCAATTGCTATTTGATAGTGAAGAGCTTGGCAGTACGCACTTAGGGCACCTTGTTGAAAATAAGCTTATTCAAGCGGCCCTGTGGGCTCAATTTGAGCGGCATAATATTAAGGTGAGTTCACCGAAGGGTCATGCTAAGAAACTAATTCAAACTTCACAAGCGGCGGTGTTGGTCTATGATGACGAGCAATTCGAGTGTGATCTAGTTATCGCAGCTGACGGAGGGCGTTCGCACATTCGCACTTTATCGGGAATAGGGGTAACGGGTTGGCAATATCAGCAGCAATGCATGGGCGTGCTGATCAAATTGGATGCGCCGCAGCAAACAAAAACATGGCAGCAATTTAAACCAAGTGGTCCTATTGCTTTTTTACCAATGCATTATCCATATGCAAATCTTATCTGGTATGACGATGGCACAAAGCTCAAAGAGCTTAATCAGCTGAGTCATGATGCTCTGAAATCACTTATTACAGAGCACTTTTTCGCATTGCCGGGCGATTTTGAGGTGATGTCCTCAGCGGTATTCCCACTCACTCGCCAACACGCTAATACCTACATAGGAAATCGCTTAGCCCTTGTTGGGGATGCAGCGCACACAATTAATCCACTAGCTGGGCAGGGCGTAAATTTAGGTTTTAAAGACGTTGTAGCGCTGGCAGAGGCTTTAGATAAGCATGATGCACTGGATATTGCCTTGAAGCATTATCAACGAGTGCGACGAGGGGATAACCTGCTTATGATGAGCATGATGGATGCGTGTTATTTTGGGTTTTCAAACAATCTGTCACCACTTAAATCGTTACGAAATGCTGTCTTGTCTCTGGCTAACCATGCGGGACCGCTTAAAAAACAAGTGCTAAAGCACGCGATGGGTGGCATAACCTAGGTGCAATCAGTATGTGGTACCAACCAGCATAAATATCTGATCGTGAGCTACTCAATGGAGTGGCTTTTTTATGTCAGCAAGCACCTTGGGACCGCTATAGCGATACGGAATGAGTCGTTAGCAAGGTAATACAATTGGTATAAAAACTGATATAAGACCCGCACATTGTGTGTGGAAAGAGTGACATACTCGGTGGGGCTAACTAAGAGAAGCACAAATAGGGTAATACATGGTGCGGAAGGTGAGACTTGAACTCACACATCCGAAGATACTGGAACCTAAATCCAGCGCGTCTACCAATTCCGCCACTCCCGCGATGTATTACTTACATTTTGATATGGAACCTAAATCCAGCGTCCAATTCAAGACATCTGCCAATTCGCTCTATCGCAATGTATTATTCGGCACATTCACATTTTCTAGAATGATTCTAGAGAATGGCTGGAGTACCAGGATTTGAACCTGGGAATGGCGGGATCAAAACCCGCTGCCTTACCGCTTGGCGATACTCCAACGATACACCAAAAAGAGCTGATTATTTTAGTTCTTATCGAGAACATGGTGCGGAAGGTGAGACTTGAACTCACACATCCGAAGATACTGGAACCTAAATCCAGCGCGTCTACCAATTCCGCCACTCCCGCAATGTTGGCTGGAGTACCAGGATTTGAACCTGGGAATGGCGGGATCAAAACCCGCTGCCTTACCGCTTGGCGATACTCCAACTAAAGGGTCGATAGTTTTAGTTCTTATCGAGAACATGGTGCGGAAGGTGAGACTTGAACTCACACATCCGAAGATACTGGAACCTAAATCCAGCGCGTCTACCAATTCCGCCACTCCCGCATCAATTAAAAGATTTCACATTTTCCTTGGTAGTGGAAAATGGTGGCTACGCCCTGATTTGAACAGGGGACCCCATCATTATGAGTGATGTGCTCTAACCAACTGAGCTACGTAGCCATGGCTGGAGTACCAGGATTTGAACCTGGGAATGGCGGGATCAAAACCCGCTGCCTTACCGCTTGGCGATACTCCAACTAAAGGGTCGATAGTTTTAGTTCTTATCGAGAACATGGTGCGGAAGGTGAGACTTGAACTCACACATCCGAAGATACTGGAACCTAAATCCAGCGCGTCTACCAATTCCGCCACTCCCGCAATGTTGGCTGGAGTACCAGGATTTGAACCTGGGAATGGCGGGATCAAAACCCGCTGCCTTACCGCTTGGCGATACTCCAACTAAAGGGTTGATAATTTTAGTTCTTATCAAGAACATGGTGCGGAAGGTGAGACTTGAACTCACACATCCGAAGATACTGGAACCTAAATCCAGCGCGTCTACCAATTCCGCCACTCCCGCATCAATCAAAAGTTTTCTCATTCTCCTTGGTAGTGGAAAATGGTGGCTACGCCCTGATTTGAACAGGGGACCCCATCATTATGAGTGATGTGCTCTAACCAACTGAGCTACGTAGCCAACTTTTGTTTGTCATCATCGCTGATGCGGGGCGTATTATGCTGATATGCCGAAAGCGCGTCAACACCTTTTTGCGAAAAACATATTCAGGATGAATCGTTTGCCTGAAAAACAAGCTAAGCGCATAAAAATTGGCTCGCATTGTCGTTTTATTCAACAAAAAAGCCCGCATGCAGCGGGCTTTTAAAGATAGTAATTTTTTACACGTTGAACAAGAAGTTCATTACATCGCCATCTTTTACGATATATTCTTTGCCTTCTTGACGCATTTTACCCGCGTCTTTGGCGCCATTCTCACCTTTGTATTGGATGTAGTCATCAAACGCAATCGTTTGAGCACGGATAAAGCCGCGTTCAAAATCGGTGTGAATTTTACCCGCAGCTTGTGGTGCGGTTGCACCTACAGGAATAGTCCACGCTCGTACTTCTTTTACGCCTGCGGTGAAATAAGTTTGTAACTTAAGCAGCTCGTAACCACCACGGATAACGCGGTTAAGGCCTGGCTCTTCTAATCCTAAGTCAGCCATAAACTCATCGCGATCTTCGTCGTCAAGCTCTGAAAGTTCGGCTTCAATGGCAGCACATACTGGAATTACAACCGCATCTTCCGCTGCTGCGATTTCGCGCACTTTGTCTAGATGTGGATTGTTTTCAAAACCATCTTCGTTAACATTGGCGATGTACATCGTTGGCTTGATAGTTAAAAAGTTAAGGTAGCTGATAGCTGCTTTTTCTTCTTTTTCTAAGCTCAATGAGCGAAGTGTTAAGCCTTCATCTAAATGCGCTTTTACTTTTTCAAGCACTTGGATTTCAAATTTAGCGTCTTTGTCGCCGCCTTTCGCTTTTTTAGCTTGGCGTAGCACTGCACGGTCCGCTGTATCCATATCAGCAAGTACAAGCTCTGTGTTGATAACGTCGATATCATCAGCAGGATCAATAGTGCCTGCTACGTGAACAATGTTGTCGTTCTCAAAACAACGTACAACGTGACCAATCGCGTCAGTTTCACGAATATTTGCAAGGAATTGGTTACCAAGACCTTCACCTTTCGATGCGCCTTTTACTAGACCTGCAATATCCACAAACTCCATCGTTGTAGGTAGGATACGCTGTGGGTTTACAATCTCTGCCAGCTGATTTAAGCGCGCATCTGGAACAGGAACTACACCTGTGTTTGGTTCAATCGTACAAAACGGGAAGTTTTGTGCTTCAATACCTGCTTTGGTTAGTGCATTAAATAGAGTCGACTTACCAACGTTTGGTAAACCAACGATGCCACATTTAAAACCCATATTATCTCTACCTATTTAATCTTTAAGCCTAAGGCTTAAATGAATGGAGTCTGTTTTGTGCTTTGAGCACACCATCTTTCGCCAAAATGTCCATACAGCGCACCGCCTCGTCTACTGCGGCATCAATCTTTTGTTGATCAACAGCAGGGGCTTTGCCCAGTACCCATCCAGTCACTTTATCTTTGTGCCCTGGGTGGCCAATACCTATACGTAAGCGCATGAACTCTTTATTGTTAGCCATTTTAGCAATAATGTCTTTTAAACCATTATGGCCGCCGTGGCCGCCACCCTTTTTCAATTTAGCAATTCCCGGGTCTAAGTCCATTTCATCATGGGCGACCAAAATATTCTCAACAGGGATTTTGTAAAAATTCGCTAAACTCGCCACAGCTTTACCGCTGAGGTTCATGTAGGTCGTGGGAATAAGGAGTTTAAATTCAGAGCCACCGATGATCACCTTACCGGTTAATCCATGGTGTTTGCTATCAGGCTTGAGTGTGCAGTTGTAACGTGCGGCGAGTTCTTCGATAAACCACGCACCTGCATTATGGCGAGTATCTTTGTATTCGGGGCCTGGATTAGCCAGGCCCACAAGCATTTGAATAGTATTCAAGGTGCTAACACCTTAAATCTTATTCTGCGTCGCTTTCAGCTGCTTCTTCTGAATCGTCAGCAGCAGCGCCTTTAGGAGCAGCAACAGTTACAACTGCTTGGTCGTGGTCTGCACCTTTAGCAAGCTCAACTGAAGTAACACCAGCTGGAAGCTTAACGTCAGATAGGTGAAGTGTGTCGCCAACGCTTAGTGAAGCAACGTCAACTTCGATGAACTCTGGAAGCGCTTTAGGAAGACACGTGATTTCGATTTCAGTTAGTTGGTGGATAACTGTCGCGCCTTTCTTCGCTACTGCTTCTTCGTTGATGAAGTGAACAGGGATGTTAGTGTGGATCTTAGAGTTAGCATCAACACGTTGGAAGTCTAAGTGAGTGATCTTAGGCTTGTACGGGTGACGTTGAACGTCTTTAAGGATAGCTTCAACTGACTCACCACCAATGTTAAGAGTAAGGATGTGAGTGTAGAAACCTTCGTGCTCTTGCGCTTGGATGATCTTGTTGTGATCAAGTGTAAGTGATACAGCGTCTTTGTCCGCACCGTAAAGGATTGCAGGAACTTTGTCTGCACGACGTAGGCGGCGGCTCGCACCAGTACCTAGCTCAGCACGTAATTCTGCATCAAATGTGTAAGTAATGTTAGACATGAATGTCTCCAATTAATTTTAGTTTAAAGTTTTAAGACCTTCGCGACCAAAAGTCTTAGCCGATTGACCGACGATGAACGCCCACCAATCAAAAAAGGCGCGCTATAGTACCACCGCCCCTAGGCAAAAGAAACATAAGATACAAAAAAACACCACAATTGTGGTGTTTTTGTTTGTCGGTTGGCTTAGTCAACCGCACATCTATGAATTGTTTATCAATTCACTGTTCGCTTAGTGCTCAAACATCGCAGAGATTGACTCTTCGTTGCTGATGCGGCGAATTGTTTCAGCCATCATGTCAGCAAGGGTCAACACTTTGATGTTATCTAGCGCTTTTAGCTCATCAGACAATGGAATTGAGTCAGTAACAATTACTTCGTCGATTACAGAGTTGCGTAGGTTCTCTGCTGCTTTGCCTGACAATACAGGGTGTGTCGCATAGGCGAATACACGCTTAGCACCATGTTCTTTAAGCGCTTCAGCTGCTTTGCAAAGCGTGCCACCGGTATCAATCATGTCATCTACGATGATGCAGTCGCGACCTTTCACGTCACCAATGATGTGCATTACTTGCGATACGTTCGCTTGTGGACGACGTTTGTCGATAATCGCAAGGTCTTTGTCATCAAGTAGTTTGGCAATTGCGCGAGCGCGCACAACACCACCGATGTCTGGAGACACAACAACAACGTCTTCAAAGTCACGTTGCTTCATATCTTCGATAAGTACTGGGCTACCAAATACATTATCTACTGGCACATCGAAGAAACCTTGGATTTGTTCTGCGTGTAGGTCAACAGTCAATACGCGGTCAACACCTACGCTTGAAAGGAAGTCTGCAACAACCTTTGCTGTGATTGGTACACGAGCTGAACGAACACGACGGTCTTGGCGGGCGTAGCCGAAGTATGGGATAACGGCTGTAATACGACCTGCTGATGCACGGCGAAGGGCATCAACCATCACGATTAATTCCATTAGGTTGTCGTTTGTCGGAGCACAGGTAGACTGCATAATAAAAACGTCCGATCCACGGACGTTCTCATTAATAGATACACTGATTTCACCGTCGCTAAAACGACCAACCACGGCATCGCCTAGTTCGATATATAAACGCTTTGCAACTTTTTGAGCAAGTTCAGGTGTTGCATTACCAGCGAAGAGCTTCATGTCTGGCACGGTAGGGGTCCTCGGGCACTGAAATTTTGGACTAACATGTAAGTGAAGCACATAAGCTGACGCAATGCACGATAAGTGTATTACTACAGCGTGTATGTGTTATTACAGGCTAACTTAAACACTTTACTTCTATTTAGACTAAATCAAGTCCTGTATGAGTAGGTGACTTGTTTAGGCTCTTGGCAACAAAGCCTTGCCATTTACTTGGCAGCTTTTCTAGAACATCTTGTGCGGCTTGTTCGTTATCGAACGCAGCAAAACAACATGCACCAGTGCCAGTCATTCTCGACGGTGCGTATTTTAACAACCACTGCAGTGTTTTTTCAACCTCGCTGTATAGCTTTTTCACTAGCGGTTCACAGTCATTGCGATGTTGAGCTTGTTGCCACTTCGGCGGAAGTTTTTCACTATCGCGTTTTAATTCGGGATGAGTGAATACCTTTGCTGTACTTATATGTACTTGAGGATGAACGACAACGTACCAACATTCAGGCACCTCAACCGGCGTTAATTGCTCGCCAATACCTCGGGCTAGGGCACTATGGCCGTGTACGAATATAGGCACGTCGGCCCCTAAACTTACGCCAAGCTTAGCCAGCTCATCAGCTGTTAAGTGTTGCCCCCAAAGTGTGTTAAGTGCTAATAAAGTAGTGGCTGCATCAGATGAGCCTCCACCTACGCCACCTCCCATCGGCAGACACTTGTCTATGCTAATATTGACGCCTGATGTCGTTAAACCTAGCTCTTGGTAACGTTCTTTCAATTTAATAGCGGCACGATAAATGAGATTATCTTCTTTGGCGATGCCATCCATTTGGGCCAAAGTGATTTGGGCATCATCACGCAGTGTAAAGTGCAGCGTGTCGCCGTAATCTAAAAATGTGAATAGTGTTTCTAGTTCATGGTAACCGTCATCACGGCGACCGGTGATATGTAAGAAGAGATTTAGCTTAGCCGGGGCCAATAAGCTTAAGGTGTCGCAGTTCATTGCACCTGCCATTGATTGATTAATAGTTTTATCTTGAGATTGTCCTGCACCAACGTGATGCTTTTGGGTAGCCACACTCCGAATTGGGCTTGGTAGTCGCGGTACTGGATTTGCCACTGACGATTATCAGGGCTTGTCCAAGAACTTGATATCACTCGGCCTAATTCGTCCAATTGTGCGTTTTCAGTCATTGTCGCTAGCAGCCAGCGCTCAGGTTGTGACAACGGCAGCAGCCAGCCTGTTAATTGATAGACCAATCGTTGCGGGTCGTCACCTTGGTAATACTCGCCATCTACTTCTATATCGACCGTTGTCGCGTGTTTATTTAGACGCAACACATTAGTTCCAATAAAGGTATTTAAATCTAGCCCGTAGTCATCGTTTTGCTGCTGCCATACGAAATTTGCTGATTGGCGTTTTTTTGCAGAAATAAATGCCATTTTACCTTGGGCAGAGAATTGTTCGACACGTTGCAGACGCTCTCGCCAGTTGTTATCGGGCGGCGTTGTTTTTTGGATTTGTTGTGCGCAGCCAGTGATAAACAAAAAAAACACCAGCAAAATCAATCGAAAGTTAATCAAATGTCTTTCCTGCCTTTCCTTATCGGCTTGATTTTCGTAAAATTATTCGCTTGTAGCAGGTATTAACCAATGTTAATTGCAAGCGATGAGCAATTAGCGCCATTTTTATCGTAAGCATCAATCGGAAAAATCCTTTGGTACTGATGGTTTTGAATGCGCTAATGTGAGCGTTGGTAGTATTTAATAAATTTGGTTGTTAAGCAATAGTAGTCACCATGACCATAGTCGCACTGGGTATTAATCACAAAACGGCCTCCGTAGATTTACGGGAGAAGGTTGCGTTTTCGGCTGAGCAATTAGACAGCGCATTGCAACAATTGACGATGCATGATGAATTTGCTGAGTCGGTTATTGTTTCTACCTGCAACCGCACAGAGATCTATTGCTCCCTAGATAGTGGCACACCAGAGCAAGTATTGCAGTGGTTAGCTCAGTTTCATGAGCTCAATATCGATGAGCTTAGCACTAACACCTACAGTTATGCTGACGATAAAGCCATTTATCACCTTATGAAAGTGGCCTGTGGTCTTGACTCGCTGGTGTTGGGTGAGCCCCAGATTCTTGGGCAAATCAAACAAGCTTATGCCAGCGCGAAGAAAAACGGTGGCGTAGGGGTGTTGTTTGAGCGTTTATTCCAACGCACTTTCTCTGTTGCAAAACAAGTGCGCACTGAAACGAATATAGGTGCCAGTGCAGTATCTGTGGCCTATGCAGCTGTGAACTTAGCGCGTCATATCTATGGCCAGTTGCACAGTACCAGCGTGTTATTGATAGGTGCTGGTGAAACCATTGAGCTAGTTGCTAGGCATATTCATCAACACTCACCAAAATCAATGACGGTGGCAAATAGAACAATCGATCGGGCGCGTAACTTGGCCGATGAATTCGCCGCCGGGGTTATCTCTTTAGCGCAGTTGCCAGAGCAGCTTGCCAATGCAGATATCGTTATCAGTTCAACTGCCAGTACTTTGCCAATTATCGGTAAAGGGGTTGTTGAGCAGGCGCTGCGCACACGTAAAAATAAGCCCATGCTGTTTATTGATATCGCTGTACCGCGTGATATCGAAAGCCAAGTCGCTGAGCTTGATAATGCGTATTTGTACTCAGTGGATGACTTGCAAGCCATAGTTAACGAAAACATGGCGACGCGCGAAGAAGCTGCTAAAGAAGCACAGGGCATAATCAGCCAAAAAGTAGATGAATTTTCAAACTGGCTCAAGTCGCTTGATTCAGTCGATATTATCCGTGACTACCGCAATGAGGTAGCGCAAACCAAAGAACAACTTCTTGAACGAGCAATGAGTCAACTTGCCAGTGGTAAAGAGCCCGAGAAAGTGATGGTTGAACTCGCCAATAAGTTAACCAACCGTCTAATGCACGCGCCAACTAAGGCCATTAAAGATGCCGCTGAGAAAGGCGAAGTTGGTCAACTTGCACAAATGAAGAAGATGTTAGGCATTAATCAGGAATAACAAATAGATGAAAGAGTCTGTATACCGTAAGTTAGAGTCCTTAGTAGAGCGCTATGAAGAAGTTCAAGCGTTGCTTAGCTCACCAGAAGTGATTGGCAATCAGGACCGATTTCGGGCGTTGTCAAAAGAATACTCTGAGCTTGAACAGGTTGCGAAAACCTTTACTGCTTATCAGCAGGCGCAAGATGACGTAGCAACAGCAGAAGAAATGCTCAAAGACACAGACCCTGACATGCGTGAAATGGCGCAAGAAGAGTACAAAGAAGCAAAAGCGCAAATTGTTACATTAGAAGATGAATTGCAAGTGCTGATGCTGCCAAAAGATCCAAAAGACAATAACAACGTGTTCTTGGAAGTGCGTGCTGGTACAGGTGGTGATGAAGCCGCTATTTTCGCAGGCGATCTATTCCGTATGTACAG
This sequence comes from Pseudoalteromonas maris, assembly GCF_049257235.1. Lineage (NCBI taxonomy): Bacteria > Pseudomonadati > Pseudomonadota > Gammaproteobacteria > Alteromonadales > Pseudoalteromonadaceae > Pseudoalteromonas > Pseudoalteromonas maris. The sequence goes on along the minus strand of NZ_JBMMUF010000001.1, from coordinate 301,871 downwards.
CCGCTATGCAGAATCACAGAAGTGGCAAGTTGAAATCGTCAGCGCCAATGAAGGCGAACACGGTGGATATAAAGAAGTCATTGCCAACATCAAAGGTGATGGTGTGTACGGTAAACTTAAGTTTGAATCGGGCGCGCACCGCGTTCAACGTGTGCCAGAAACCGAATCACAAGGCCGTGTCCACACCTCAGCGTGTACTGTAGCTGTGATGCCTGAAATTCCTGAGGCTGAAGCCATCGAAATCAACCCTGCTGATATCAAAGTAGATACTTTCCGTGCATCAGGTGCAGGTGGTCAGCACGTTAACAAAACGGACTCTGCAATTCGTATCACTCACTTACCAACGGGTGTTGTGGTTGAGTGTCAGGATGAGCGTTCACAACATAAAAACCGCGCAAAGGCGATGTCGGTGCTTGCTGCACGCTTAGAGCAGGCCGAAACTGAAAAGCGCCAAGCGGAAGAAGCGAGCCAACGTCGCAACCTAGTAGGTAGTGGTGATCGCTCAGAGCGCATTCGTACATACAACTACCCGCAAGGGCGTATTACCGACCACCGTATCAATCTGACCTTGTACCGCCTTAATGAGATTGTAGCCGGCGAACTAGGTGCGGTTATTGACCCGTTATTACTTGAACATCAGGCCGATCTACTGGCTGCGATGGGTGACGAGTAAGTTGACGGCAATGCCCACTATCGAAGCGGCATTGAAGTCAGCCACAGTGACATTATCAGCATCCAGTGAATCTCCAAAACTGGATGCTGAAGTGTTACTTCTGCATGTACTGCAAAAACCTCGAAGTTACTTATTCGCTTGGGGCGATCAGCCTCTAAGCGAGCAGCAAGACGAACAATTTTCCCAACTCATAGCCAAGCGCTCAAAAGGGCACCCTGTTGCTCATCTTACCGGTGTTAGAGAATTTTGGTCGTTGCCCTTTTTTGTCAATGACAGCACCTTGATCCCGCGCCCAGACACAGAAACGCTTGTTGAGCATGCTCTGAGCTTATCTTTACCAGAAAACGCCCGAGTTTTGGACTTGGGAACCGGCACAGGTGCGATTGCGTTGGCGTTAGCATCTGAGCGTTCGAAGTGGCAAATTGATGCTGTTGATGCCAGTGCCAGTGCGGTGGAGTTGGCGCTAAAAAATCAAAAAAATCTCATGCTAAACAATGTACGCATTTGCCAAAGTGATTGGTTTAGTGCGTTGGATAATGTTAAATATGAGCTAATAGTAACTAACCCTCCGTATATAGATGAAACCGATCCACATTTGTCCCAAGGAGATGTTCGTTACGAGCCTCTGAGCGCGTTGGTTGCGCCTAACAAGGGGCTTGGTGATATTGAACACATTATCGTTCATGCCAGAGCTTATTTGAGCACACATGGCGTGCTGATATTCGAACATGGGTATGATCAAGGCAGTGCGGTGCGTGAGTTATTCGCGAAATATGGTTACATCAAAGCGCAAACCGTCAAGGACTTAGGCGGTAATGAGCGCATAACTTTGGCCGAATTAGCATCTTAAGCCTATGCTTAGTATGTGACCTTGGTTGTTGATTTTTAAAAGGAACTGAAATGTCCGAAGACTTTCTATTCAGCAATGAAGAAGTGCAAGAGGTGGAGCAACAGATCTCTGGCAGTTGGAAAGTACTTATTGTTGATGATGAGCCCGAAGTTCATGCTGTAACTAAATTAGCGTTGAGTGACTTTGAGTTTCAAAATAGAAAACTTGAATTCATTAGTGCCTATTCAGGAGAAGAGGCTAAACGCTTAATACAACTGCACGAAGATGCAGCGATTGTGCTGCTCGATGTAGTGATGGAGACAGACGACGCAGGCTTACAGGTAGCTGAATTTATTCGTACTGAAGCGAACAATCAGCACGTGCGCATTATCTTGCGTACAGGACAACCCGGCCAAGCGCCAGAGCGTCAAGTGATCATCAATTACGACATCAACGACTACAAATCTAAGACCGAACTTACAGCACAAAAACTGTTCACTGTAGTCATGGCTAGCTTACGTTCTTATCGTGACATTCTATCAATTGAACAATCTCGCCAAGGTTTAGAGAAAATTATCACCGCGTCACGGGATATTTTTTCAGTGCATTCACTAGAGAGCTTTATTCAGGGGGTAATACAACAACTGAGCTCCTTGCTTGGCTCTGTAGAGCAAGCAGTGTACGCAACAACACTTGTTGCCAGCACGCCAACGCAAAGCAATACAGTAAATGATGAGCTGATAGTGTTTGCTGGGCGTGGTGACTTTGAGCAGTGTGAAGGGAAACCGCTCAAAGATGTGCTAAGCGATGAGCAGTATCAAGCCTGCTCTCAAGCGTTGAATGAGCAGGGTATTATCTACAAAGAGAATTACCTATTTGCGCATTGCCGCAGCAAGTGCAACAACAGCGCGATGCTCTTTATGTCGGGCGTGCCTAAAGATTTGAGTCCTACGCAACGGCACCTGATCGAAATTTTTACTCAAAACGTGCAAATTGCTTTCGAAAATGTGCAGCTGCAAAGAGAAATAGAAAGCACCCAGCAAGAATTAGTATGGCGCTTGAGTGAAGCACTCGAGCAACGTAGCAACGAAACGGGAAACCACGTGCGTCGCGTGTCGCATATATGCTTTGAGTTGGCCAAAGGATACGGTTTGAGTGAACACGATGCTGAACTTGTTCGTGATGCGTCGCCATTGCACGATGTGGGTAAAGTAGGAATTCCCGATAATATTTTGAACAAACCAGGGAAGTTAGACGACAAAGAATGGGAAGTTATGAAAAGCCATTCTATGCGCGGCTTTAAAATACTTGCCAACTCACAACGTCCACTGGTTGAAGCCGGAGCAATTATCGCCAAAGAGCACCATGAATGGTGGGATGGTAGTGGATACCCTGAAGGTAAAAAAGGTGAAGATATTCATGTGTTTGGCCGCATCGTAGCATTAGCTGATGTGTATGATGCGCTGCGCCATCGCCGCTGTTACAAAGAGCCGTGGGACAAAGATGATGTTGTTGCAGAAATTAAGCGCTTGAGTGGTATTCAATTTGACCCTAAATTGGTTGAGATATTCGAAAGTAAATTACAAAAGTTGGAAGACATTGTGTCTAGCCTACCAGATTAAAGGAAAACTATGGATTACATGGCATTGAAGCACACTCATGTGTTGTTTGTGGTATTGAGTGTAGTGCTGTTTTACACCCGCGCATTTTCTCGTTTAGGTAGTGGTAAAATTGCCGCTAACAAAGGCGTGTTTATCATCAGTCACATCGTTGACACGCTGTTACTTGTCAGTGCCGTTGGCTTACTCGTAATGGCCAGTATGAATCCACTCACCGTCCCTTGGTTGTGGCAAAAAATAATTCTTGTAGTGGGCTACATTGTTGTTGGGTTTAAGCTACTTAAAGCTGATTCACAGCAGCAAAAATGGCTGTGGCTTGGCGTGAACACCTTCATTTTACTGGCAATCGGCCACCTTGCTGCGAGTAAAGCCGCCTTTTTCTGAGTGTCTTTTTGTCATAATTGGTAACTTTGTCTGATCCTAGGTAGAATAGACGCCATTTTATTGCGCGCGAGATGTATCTATCTATGTCCGATGTTTGGCTAGATGACCAATTTGATTTAGAGCACACCTACACAGTCAGTGCTGTCAAACGTTGTATTGGCGCACAGGCTCATTGGCAAGCTCAGGCCGACATTCAGCAGGCCACATCACTATATGAAAGCTTGCTACATGAAGCTGTGGTGATCAATCAACGCTTTGACGATAAGCATCAATCTTTGAATGCTATCTTAGACTGTTTCTACGGCCAGTGGGGCTTTAGTGGTTCACAGCAAGACGTACCCGAGTTTAGGCTCAACAGTGTGTATTTCACGCTCTTGTATCGCACTGGTAACAGTTTGGCACTCGGGATTGTGTTGCACGGTATCCTCGCAGATCTTGGTTTTGACGCTGATATGGTGTTGGTCGATCATGCTGTAATGGTGCAAGTGAACTTTAGTGCGCAAGAGCATTACCTCATTGAGCCTACGTCGGGGCAGCAGTTATGGCACCTTCAACCTGAGAATGATGAACCCGAGCAAGGGCATGAACTTTTGGTTGATGAAGAAATATACAAGTTGTATTTAGCGCATCAAAAGTGGGCATTTATTGCAGCTGAGCGCTTCGGTAGTGCCTTTGCGTGTGCTGAGTTATTACTTGAAATCAGTGGTGACGACCCATATGAAAGGCGCGATCGTGGGTATTTGCTTAATCAGATTAATCGCCCCGAGCTTGCCAAAGAAGATTTGCGCTTTTTCGTAGACGAGTGCCCTGATGATCCTGGTATTGACATTGTGCGTCATCAAATCGACGAACTAGAAAATAACAACAATACACTTCACTAAGTTAGGAAGGACTTTTTATGACTCAACCTCATGAGGGTTTGATCACCAACCCTGCAGTGACGATGGGCCTACTTGCCATCATCCTCGGGCTGATTTTTAAAACGGCGCACAGCCAAACGCATTTCTGGCGTACGTTCTACAAATACGTACCCGCCTTGCTGCTTTGCTACTTTGTACCTTCATTGCTCAATACCTTTGGTATTGTTGACGGAAAAAGTGCCGATGCTGTTTACCACGTGGCCTCGCGTTACTTGCTACCAGCGTGTTTAATCTTGCTCACCATTAGTATCGATTTAAAGGCGATACTTAACCTTGGCCCAAAAGCGTTGATAATGTTCCTGACCGGGACCGTGGGCATCGTTATCGGTGGTCCATTAGCTATTTTAGTAACCAGTGCAATTAACCCTGAGATTGTCGGCGGTCATGGTCCTGATGCGGTGTGGCGCGGTATGACCACGATTGCCGGTAGTTGGATTGGTGGCGGCGCTAACCAAGCATCAATGAAAGAAATGTTCGAAGTAGGCGGTGACATATTCTCAGCCATGGTGACAGTGGATGTGATTGTCGCGAACCTATGGATGGCGGTGTTACTATTTATGGCAGGTAATCATAAAGCCATTGATGCACGCACAGGGGCCGATACATCAGCCATTGAAGACCTTAAAAAGCGTGTCGAAGCGTATCATGCAGAGCATGCGCGTATGCCAACCTTGAACGATTACATGACCATCATTGCAATCGCCTTTGGTATCACCGGCTTTGCGCACTTCTGTGGGGATATTCTTGCGCCATACTTCAATCAGTTCGCTTGGGCACAAGAATACAGCCTAAACAGCAAGTTTTTCTGGCTTATTGTGATTTCAACCACCATTGGTATTAGCCTGTCTTTTACTCGTGTTCGCCATATTGAAGCATTTGGTGCGTCAAAAGTGGCATCGAGTTTCTTGTATATTTTAGTGGCGTCAATTGGTTTGCACATGAACATCACAGCCATTTTTGACACCCCATGGTACTTCTTCATCGGTGCTGTGTGGATGCTTACTCACGCAGCGCTCATGTTGATAGTCGCAAAAGTGATTAAAGCGCCATTGTTTTATATGGCGGTTGGCTCACAAGCGAATGTCGGCGGTGCGGCGTCAGCGCCCGTGGTGGCATCAGCATTTCATCCATCGCTTGCACCGGTAGGTGTTTTGCTAGCGGTACTAGGTTATGGCGTTGGCACGTACATGGCCTATATTTGTGGTCTTATCATGCAGTCAGTTGCTCCTTAAGGAATAGAAAATGACGATTAAACAAATCAATATTGGCGCCATAGAACTGGCAAATGACAAGCCATTTGTACTTTTTGGCGGTATGAACGTGCTTGAATCCCGTGATTTGGCCATGCGCATTGCTGAGCATTACGTTGAAGTGACGAGCAAGCTCAATATTCCTTATGTCTTTAAAGCGTCGTTTGATAAGGCGAATCGCTCATCAATTAACTCATATCGCGGTCCAGGTATGGAAGAAGGCTTAAAGATTTTTGAGGAAATCAAAAACACCTTCAATGTGCCTTTGATCACCGATGTACATGAACCTTATCAAGCCGCGCCAGTTGCACAAGTAGTGGATGTAATTCAATTACCAGCGTTTCTTGCTCGCCAAACTGATTTGGTAATGGCAATGGCGAAAACAGGTAATGTTATCAATGTGAAAAAGCCGCAGTTTTTAGCTCCCCATGAAATGCGTCATATCATCAAAAAGTTCGCAGAAGCGGGCAACGAGCAAGTTGCATTGTGCGAGCGAGGAACAAGCTTTGGTTACAACAACCTTGTGGTTGATATGCTTGGTATGGATGACATGAAAACCATGGCGCCAGTTATTTTTGATGCGACTCATGCATTGCAGCGTCCGGGTGGACGGAGCGACAGCGCTGATGGGCGTCGCGCTCAAGCAGCTGAACTTGCTCGAAGCGGAATGGCGTTGGGCATCGCCGGTTTGTTCATTGAAGCGCACCCGAATCCAAATGAAGCAAAATGTGATGGTCCGTGTGCATTGCCTTTGGCGAAGTTGGAAGGCTATTTGTCGCAGATGAAAGCGATTGATGAATTAGTTAAGAGTTTTGCGCCGTTAGACACAAGCGCAAGCGATGTGTAACTCACATCACTTATCCTGATTATCCGAAAAGCCAGTCCCTGTTACTGGCTTTTTTATTAGGACATGCTCGTCATACAGCCCCTCAAAATCGTCGAAGTAATGTCCAAGCCATTGCTTTTGATGTTGTTTGTAACGCTCGCTCGGCAAAATGTCTTTGGCAAGCACGCGGTTAATCAGTTCAATACTTGAAGCTGCAAAGTTATCGGGCGCTTTTTGTGCACATCCCACCGCACCGAGTATCGGTTGGCTGTTTGTGTTATGGATTTTGGTGGTAGCCAACAAAGCTTGGTCATGCTTGTTGTTGTAGTACTGGGCGATAAAAGGATAATCAATCCCATAGTCAATACGGTTAGCGACTAACATATCGCCAAGTACATTAGCTTGATCACTAGAGCGATGACTGGCCGTAACATCTTCTCTACTTTGAATATTGTTCATCAAGTTTTGAATGGATTCACTGTATTTTCTACCAAGGCTTTGTCCGTATCTGAGCTGGTCATCGAGCAACAGAGATTGCAGATTTATTGGCTCTTCGTGCTTTGCTGTTATTTGTACTTTCTTTTGTACCGTTGATATGACGACTTGATCAGGATACACACTGGTAGCAACGGAATACTTTATCAAAGGGGTGTCTGGCCTTTTAATAAGGCAAGGCACACACACATTATCACCTTGGGCTAAATAGTGATCAGTGCGAGCTTGAGGAATGGTCAACACCTGATGGTTAATGTGCGGCGCGTGGCGAATAATTTCAGTTAATACCAGATCGCACACACCTTGCTGCGAGTCATTTTTAGGCATGCTAAACGGTGGTGCGTCTGTGCGCAGCCATGTGATGCTTGCGCTATGTATGGCGCAGCTGAAAAAGAGTAAAAACACACTAGAAACACACTTCATTATTACACTGTAGGTCAAAGCGTTAGGGTTTATAAATATAGACGAACATTATGTTGATGTTATCGTGGAACTTCCTGTAATTGGAATAATGAATTTTTCCTAAAGATAAATTTATTGGTGCGTGTTGCTACCCAAATATTTATCGCCAGAGGTACATGCACCATGTTCCAGAATATGAAGGTCATTGGTTTGTAAAAGCGCTTTGTATATAATCAATTCAAATTAAAAAAACTAATCGATGAGTTATGGCGCGCAGACTTCCACCTCTAAACTCGCTCAAGGCGTTTGAAGCCGCGGCGAGACATTTAAGTTTTACCAAAGCCGCTGAAGAGCTGTACGTCACGCAGGCCGCTGTAAGTCATCAAATAAAATCACTTGAAGAGCACTTGGGGCTCAAACTCTTTCTGAGGAAAAACCGTTCTTTACTGCTTACTGAAGAAGGTCAGGGTTACTTTCTGGATATCAAGGAAATATTTTCTCAGCTTGTGGATGCGACAGACAGGTTACTTGCGCGTGGCGCCAAAGGCTCTCTAACTGTGAGTTTAACTCCAAGTTTTGCTATTCAGTGGTTAGTACCGCGCTTGAGCCTTTTTCACGAGCAGCACCCTGATATCGATGTGCGAATTAAAGCACAAGACCAAGATGAAAACTCACTCCAAGATGATGTAGATGTAGCCATTTACTACGGTCGAGGGCACTGGAGTGGTGTGGAAACTCATAAACTGCATACTGAATACCTAGTGCCTCTTTGCAGCCCTATGCTGTTAACAGGGCCCAAGCCATTAAATGAGCCAACTGATTTAAAGAATCACACTTTGCTGCACGATAGTACCCGCAGACCTTGGAAGGTGTGGATGAAAACAGCAGGGGTGAGAAATGTGCAAGTTAATCAAGGGCCAATCTTCTCGCACTCATCTATGGCGATGCAGGCAGCAGCGCACGGTCAGGGGGTGGCGCTTGGGAACTTGGTGCTAGCAAAGCCTGAGATTGACGCGGGGCGCTTAATTGTACCTTTTAATCATTCGTTAGAGAGTAAAAATGCGTACTACTTGGTATTTAGAGAAGCGCAATCAGAGCTCGGGAAAATCGTATCTTTTAAAGAGTGGATGCTAGGTTTGGTTGAAAAAGAACAGGAGCAGTTATAGATGCAGTGGTTTCATGCAGACAAACCTGTAGCGCAATTTGTTTTTGCCCATGGCGCAGGGGCGGGGATGGACAGTGAGTTTATGCAAGAAGTGGCAAAACTTATTGCGAAGCAAGGTGTTTCCGTCGCCTTATTCGATTTTCCCTACATGCAAAAGGCAAAGGCCGAGAATAAACGCCGCCCTCCAGATCGTGCAGATAAGTTGTTAGCGCACTTTGAGGAGGTTATTGCCCAAACCGAGAAAGCGTTACCGCTATTCATAGGTGGCAAATCTATGGGCGGGCGCATGGCAAGCATGCTGGTGGCCAAGGCGACTGGGCTTGAGTCGGTGCGTGGTGTCATTGCGTTTGGCTATCCGTTTCACCCCCCAGGTAAAAAAGACACATTGAGAGTTGATCATTTTGCCGATATCACGGTGCCATTTTGTGTCATTCAAGGACAGCGTGACACCTTCGGAAAGCAAGATGAACTAAGTACGCTTGCTGATACCCGGCCAGCAGTTATTCATTGGATAAATGATGGCGATCATTCGCTAGTGCCACGCAAAAAAAGTGGCTATACCCAAGCACAGAACTGGCAACAGGCAGCAGATATTGCCGTGGCGTTTATTGAGGAGCAGTTATGAGTCAGATATTTTTGCTGTTTGGCGCGATTTTCGCCGGTCTGAGTGTTATACTCGGCGCCTTTGCCGCTCACGGCTTAAAAAATCGCCTCAGTGAGTATGCCCTTGGAGTCTTTCAAACAGGGGTAGAATATCAAATGTATCATGCGCTTGGCCTTATTTTAATTGGCATTCTTGCAAAGTTAGGAATGCAATTTAATCTCAGTGGCTACTTTATGATCGCCGGTATTCTATTATTCAGTGGTAGCTTGTACGCCCTTGCCCTCACAGGTATTAAGTGGTTCGGGCCCATTACTCCCATTGGCGGCTTGTGCTTTATTGTCGCTTGGGCGGCGATGATCGTTAAACTTTTACAAATGAAATAAGTCATTACCATGTCCTGTATCGTTATTTATTGTCGCGCTGGTTTCGAAAACGACGCCGCTGCAGAAATTACTCATCATGCTGCTAACTTAGGTGTTGGTGGTTATGTGAAAACCAAGCCTAATTCTGCGTTGGTTGCTTACCATTGCTATAGCCATGATGATGCTGAGTTTTTAATTAAAAAGATCCCATTCAAGGACATGGTGTTTGCACGTCAATGGTTTGTTGGCACACAAGTGTCAAAGATGCCAATTGATGACCGCGTTGGCAGTATCTGCGAAGCAGCAAAGGATTTCCCTCTGTGCGGTGAGTTACGTGTAGAGACGCCAGACACCAACGAAGGCAAAGAGTTATCGAAGTTCTGTAAAAAGATCAGTAACCCATTAGCTAAAGCTTTAGAAGGTCAAGAAACCCTTCTGCGCCAACAGGTTAAAAATCGCCCAACGCTACACGTGTTGTTTATCGCCAATGATACCGCGTATATTGGTTACTCGTTTAGCTTTAATAACTCAGCGCTATTTATGGGTATCCCACGCTTACGTTTTCCTAAAGATGCTCCGAGCCGTTCGACATTGAAGTTAGACGAAGCCTTTATGGTATTCGTGCCAGAAGATGAACGTGAAGATCGTGTCGCCTCAGGTATGAAAGCCGTTGACCTAGGGGCTTGCCCAGGCGGTTGGACATATCAGCTGGTGCGTCGCGGTATGTTTGTTCAAGCAATCGATAACGGTCCTATGGACGATGCTTTAATGGAAAGCGGGCAGGTAAAACATTATCGTGAAGATGGTTTTAAATTCCGTCCTGAGCGTCGTAACATTAATTGGTTAGTGTGTGACATGGTTGAAAAACCAAGTCGTGTTACTGAACTAATGATTGACTGGGCCGTCAATGGTTTCGCCAAGGAATTGATATTTAACCTTAAATTACCAATGAAGAAACGCTTTGATTGCGTCTATGAAAACTTACAGCGTATTCGCGATGAACTTCATGAGTATGGCGTGAAATACAATTTGCAGGCCAAGCACTTATATCATGACAGAGAAGAAGTCACTGTCCATATTCAGGTGCTGAGAGTTCCACAAAACGTCTACAGTTAATTAATACCAAGCAATTGTTTGGTGTAATAAATTTAACGAAAAGCCAGATTAACTCTGGCTTTTTTTATAGGTATTAACCAGTAATGATACGAAGTAGCTGGCAGTTGCGATACCTAACACATCCGCAGTTAAATCAACCAAATCAAAAGTACGTGTAGCCACAAACGCTTGGCTGACTTCTTCAACTAAGGCGAAGCTAAACACGGCAATTGCGCCAAAGTACAGCTTCACCGTGCCTAGGTAAGTATGCCTTGCTTGCAAAGCGAAACTGGCCAACACGGTCATCATACCGAAAAGTAGGAAATGCCCTAGTTTATCGCCATAAGGTATTCTACGAACAACTTCAAAGAAGACGCTCGACTGACCTGTATTAGCAAGGTAGATGATCCAGACTAAAAAGCAGGCAAAAGCGAATGCCAATATGCTCATAAGTGGCACGAAATTCCGTTTCATTTTGGCACCCTTCATCAGTTAGCGGTAGTTTGTACGGTAGTTTTCAACCCACAGTTTAGTTGCGCCACAGACCGCTACAGGCATGATTATCATGTTTAAAATTGGGATCATGGCGCACAGCATCACTCCGGCGCCAAAACCGTAGGACAACCCTTGGTGAGCTTTTAAATCACGCTTCATGTCGCCAAAGCTCACTTTATGGTTATCAAAGGCATAGTCTTTATACTGCACCGCGAACATCCAACACGTGAATAGCGCCCAGAGTATTTGTCCGATGACTGGAAGCAGCCATAACAAAATGAAAAACACCAGTGCTCTTGGTAGGTAGTAGCACAACTTGGTCCATTCACGACCTAGCATGCGTGGTACATCACGCATGGTATCGAGTAAACCATCGTCATTCACACGTTGTCCTGTGAGGTGCAGCTCCACTTTTTCACTCAATATGCCGTTAAATGGTGCGGCTATAAAATTGGTGATCACCGTGAAAATCATTGAATAACTGAAAAGCACCACAAATAAAGCCATAGGCCATAACAGCCATTCTAACCAAGAGAGCCACTCAGGGAGTTGTGCATTTATCCACGCGAACGCATCCGTCAGCCAGCCATAAATGAAAAATAGCGACGTACCAAAAATCACGAAGTTGATTAATAGGGGGATCAAAACGAAGCGCTTAAGACCTTTTTCTGTGATCATTGAGAAGCCACTGAAAAAGTACTCAAATCCGCGACCTAACTGCATGCTTTACCTCGAGGTTTAGTTTTTACTGATAGCAGTATATCTAAGGTGAGTGGTTTTTAAAGCCCTTAGTGGTAAGCAAATATTGCAACAGGCTCAAGGGCGCAGCCCAAAGGCGTACACTGCGTTGTCATGGGTCATGAACATAGTTCACTATGCACCATGACCCATTCCTAGCATTGAAAGCCTTTGATTTGAACAAAATTCATACCTCAAAGGTCAACATGCCTAAGAGTGTTGGGCCAAACGCACTTTATTGACTGTCCTCGGCGCGCTTGATGCGCTCTTGCATCGAAGGGTGAGATGATAAATAGCGCATCAGATGGCTACTGTTTTCGTCTTCCACGTCGTGTGCTTGAGCAAGTGCCCGCATGGCATCAGCGAAAGCCGCAGGCGAGTAGCCCAACGCTGACAATTGTTCGAGGGCATAAGTGTCTGCTTGGCGCTCCATGTCACGTGAAAACTGCTGCTGCAATACGGTGGAACCCGTGCCTATGATGACTTCTGCAAAGCCCTCTAAATCGCCAAATAGTAATGCTAGAGCTACAGAAGCGCCCGCTGATTGTGCCGCAAGGGTGATACCATGCTGGTGTTCAACATGACCGATTTCATGCAGTAATACACTCAACAAAGCAGTGTCGTTATCTTCTAGCAGAAGCGCTAATTCATCGGTAAGGATCACCTGGCCATCAGGTAGTGCAAAGGCATTTGCGCCAATATCAGGGGCACTGTAGAAGTGCAATTTGAGGTTAACCGGTGGGTCTTGTATTAACGCAATGTGATCGTCCCACATTGCGTTAATGTGTTGCTGATGCTCAGATTTCAGCTGGCTTGGTTCAAGATACGCCCATTCAATCGCTTTTAAGGATTGCTCCGACATAGATTGAACTACGGAGTCAGGTAACGCCTTTGCCGTAACCGTTGCTGCGCCGGGGATCACTTTAAAAAATAACGCCCACACTAAGAAGACGCTGGCAATAACACACCCTAATAGCGCCACTTTATGTTTTTCGACAGACTCAATCATCGCATCTATCTTCGACTCACACGGCCACCTGTGAGTGGGGTCATGAGGGACAAAACGGCTGCCATCTTCAAAGTTCAAATCAACAGGAAGACCAGAGATTTGTTGCCCTTGCTGATAGCGTGAATACTGCGCTAGTGTCTTGCCGCTTTCGTAAATAGTCACGCCGAAATCGCTGAGCCTAAGCGTCACCTCTTTGCTAAGGCTCTGGTTTTTTGCATAGTAGATACCATCAACTTGCATGCGTGATTATCCTAAAGATAAGTCTATATCGAACAAATCAGCTGCTTCTTCTGCAAAGGAAGAGTCTTGCTCACCTAACTGGTCTTCTAAGCGTTGTGGGTCAATCAAAAACGTAACTTCGGTCGCTTGAGTGAGCATACGGGCTTTACGTATTTTCGCCCAAGGGTAGGCAAGCCCCAATGAGCACACAATGGCAATGGCGTTTGTCAGTAATAACAGCGTGTAATCAACAATTTGTAAGTCAGATTTAAAGTCAGCGATGTCATCAATCTCACTACTATTGAACAGGTGATTGCGGATCACAGTTTGATATATCCCTGATGCAACAGCCAAAACGAACATGTAAACGACCATAAAGGTGAAAAAGGCGATGCCACTGGCGACATTTACAGCGTCAGGTGAAGAATCATGAGTGCCAAAAGCAGCACCAAAAATAGAACTCAATGATGTGCCTATTGCCATAAATACCGCAAACAGAATACCTGACGCCACAGAAGCCATGAGTGCTGCTAGGTAATATTCACCCCCTTTGGTTTCCACACTGACAGGTTCACCTGCATATTCAATGTTACTGTGTAAGTACTGATCAATACGTTTGAATACATATGGCAGTAACAAATAGAGCGTAAATGGACTCAACACAGGCAATAAAATAAATACCACAAAGGCTTCACCATATGTGCCATTAAAACTAAAGCGAATATTGCGATAACGGCTCATCCGCATGTTAAAGCGCATGCCCTGATTGACGACCCAAGGCATTAAAAAGGCGAAAATGAACATGATTAACAGCCCCAATCCAGGGTTGAAATGTCCTGTAATCGCGTAAAGTGCAAAGAAGAAGAACGCTAAAATTCGTCCTTTTAAAATCTGTATCGGGTTAGCTAGATAGTCAAAGCGATGGCCATCTAATTGGGTGTGCCCATAAAAATAGCGCTTCGTTCTGACTTTTGCCCACGCTGAGTATATGCCGAGGGTCAGTAACGTCAGCACGATATTAACAATCCAAATAGAGAAAAACTCATTCGCTCTACCGCTAAAATCAAGACGACGTGAATAAGGTACAAAACTGCTGGGTTGCGCTGATTCTACTGAGGGGGTGTGTAAGTCCATTTGACTGTATCCATGTTCTTGTTTTTTAAACAAGGGTTAATTTAACGTTAACTCATGGCCATTGCAACAGACTCTAGTGAACAACTTTATTTACCCTCTGTTTTGCCTAAAAGCATGTGTATAATAAAGCTCATTCACTCTGTTTTATCGCTAAGGCATCGCTCTATGCTCTCTAAAAATCAGCAAAAATTGCTGCGCCAGTTGGGTCAAAAGAAATATCGCAAGCAACAGCGGCAGTTTTTAGTGCAAGGCGCCAAAAATGTTCAAGAGTTGCTGCAAAGCGAGCACCCTGTCGCACAACTCTACGCCAGCGCTGATTTTATTGCTGAACATAGTAAATACATCACCGCACGACTTGATAGCCGAGATGTCCATCACTGCGATGAGGCTGAACTATCAAAAGTGAGCACTTTGGTGACAAATAACGATGCGATTGCCGTGGCGCCCATCGCAGAGTCAACGCTCGACGATACTCCGTGGCAGTTAGCTCTTGATGGTGTGGGCGACCCGGGCAACTTGGGTACGATTATTCGTCTGGCTGATTGGTATGGGTTCTCGCAAGTCTTGTTATCAGACAACTGTGCCGATCCAACTAACCCTAAAGTGATCAGTGCAAGCATGGGGTCGTTTACGCGAGTGTCGTGTCACCATGTTGATTTGCCAGCATATTTAGCGAACACAGATAAGCCTGTGTATGGCGCATTTTTAGGTGGCTCAAACCTTCATACCACCGAATTCGCTGAGCAAGGGATTCTGGTAATGGGCAGTGAATCCCATGGTATCAGTGAACCTGTGGCTGAGCATGTTAGTGAACGCATCACCATTTTAGGTTATGGAGGCGCTGAATCACTCAACGTAGCTATTGCCAGTGGCATTATTTTAGATAATATAAAACGTTGTTGCGGTGCATAAGCCGCTTCATATCGACCGTAATCGCTAATTATAAAAATAATCATAATAATGAGGCGTGAATGCGCTTAAGCAGCATAAAACTGGCAGGGTTTAAATCGTTCGTTGATGCCACTAAAATCCCTTTCCCCGACGCAATGACGTGTGTCGTTGGGCCAAATGGGTGTGGTAAATCGAATGTCATTGATGCTGTGCGTTGGGTGCTTGGCGAAAGCTCGGCGAAAAACTTGCGCGGCGACGCCATGACAGATGTCATCTTTAATGGTGCGGCCACGCGAAAGCCTGTCTCTCAAGCCTCGGTTGAGCTGGTTTTTGATAACACCCAAGGTCGCCTTCCAGGCACGCTTGCTTCGCGCAACCAAGTGGCTATTAAGCGTGTTGTTACGCGCGACGGCCAATCTCTCTATTACCTCAATGGCAGTAAATGCCGTAAACGTGATATCACCGATATCTTCCTAGGGACGGGGCTTGGACCGCGCAGTTATGCCATTATCGAGCAAGGCATGATCTCTCGCTTAATCGAGAGTAAACCCCACGAGCTTAGGGTATTTATTGAGGAAGCCGCAGGCGTTTCAAAATATAAAGAGCGCCGCAGAGAGACACAAACTCGCATTCGTAGCACCAAAGAAAATTTAGAGCGTTTGTTGGATGTCCGTGCAGAGCTACAAAGCCAGCTTGATAAACTAGAGCGTCAAGCACAGCAGGCCAGTGAATATCGTGAACTCAAAGCACAACAGCGTAAATACAAAGGTGAATTGGCCGTTTTGAAATGGCAAAAGTTACACCAACAACAAGTGCAGCAGTCACAGCAGTTAAGCAAATTAAAAGACGAGCTGAATTTCTTTAAAGATGCTCAGCGTGGCGAACAAGATGTGCTTGGAGCGTACCAGCAGCGTCTCGATGACACCTCCGCTGCATTGAGCCATAACCAACAACAGATGTTCCAAACCGACAATCAACTTGCACGTTTGGAGCAACAACAAATACATACCAAGCAGCGTTTACATCAGTTGCAAACATCTATTGCCCAGTATCAGCAACAACTTGCACAGTTGCATGATGCCCAGCTGCAACAAAGTGACTATGTAAAAAGCCATGAATCTCGTTGTGAAGAGCAAGCGATGCTCACCGAAGAGCTCAGTGCCATGTTACACCAAGCGCAAGCGGTGCAAGATGAGGCCAATGAGCATTTTGAGCAATTGCAATTGCAACAGCATGAAAATTCACAGCGCGTGTTTCAAAGTGAGCGGCAATTGCAACAAAGCCGCCATGAACACCAAACTGCGGCTGCAAGGCTGCGCAGCCTGCAACAACAGGCACAAGAAAATCATGCAGCGTTGAGCAGACACAACGACGCGTCCATTAACCAACAACTGCAGGACTGTGAACAACACAGCAAAGCACTGACAGCGGCCGTTGCCAAAGCACAAAGCGAGCAGCTTAAATATGAACAGGCGTTGCAAGCGAATAATGAAGATTTAGCCCTTGCTAATGACCACTGCCAGCAAGCAAAAAGCACCGCAGCGCAGTTAAGAGCAAAACGTGATGCGATAAAATCGGTATTGCAGGATGAAGACGCTGCGCAAGCAGATAACATTTTATTTCAGCTTGAAGTGCAAAGTGGTTTTGAGCACATCGTTGAAGCTGCGCTAATGCAGTTACGTCAACTACAGATAAACCTAGAACAAAGTGGCAGTTGGTTGCATGAGTCAACAGAGCAAGCGCCCGAAGGTAGTGTGGCTCAATATGTTCTCAGTGGCGCTTATCCAGACTTATTGCACCGTATTGCCTACAGTGAATCAGCAGATATTGCCATGCTTGAACAGCCACAATGGTTGGCTGTAGTTGATAGCCAAGGTGACTTACATGGGCGTCATTGGCGTTTGCAAGCCAATCAAGAACAGCTTGGTGTGTTGGCACAGCGCCAGCAGGTGCAGGATTTAGACACTCAATTACATGCGTTAGAGGCGAAGCTCCCTGGGTATGAGCATGAACTTGCCGATCTTAACGCTGAGCGAGTGGAGATAAAATCAGCGCTGGAGCAAGCCAAGCAAGCAGTGCATGAGCACTCTAAAGCGTTTGCTAGTATGCAGACGCGACAAGAGCTACTTAAAGAGCAGGAGCAACATTGGCAGCGAGAACTTGCGCGTTTGCACAGCAAAGAACAAGCGCTCGACGAGCAGCTAGAGCTCGCTCATTTAGAACTTGAGCAGCTTGATGCACGTATCGAACAAGCGCAAGAAACACTTGATTCAGCTCAACACAGTACGGCGGCGCACAAAAGTGCCTATGAACAAGCTCAGCAAGCATTCAAACAAGCGCAGCTGCGAACTCAAGAGCTGCAACATCAGCTCAGCGATGCCAAGGTAACTACCGAGCGTTTAAACAGCGAACTCAGCTTAAGTCAAAGTAAGCAAGCCAATATTAAGCGTGAGCTTGAGCAAGCTGAGCAAGCGATTGAGGATGCGCAAGCACAACAAATGGAACTTGCCGAGCCCGTAGAAGTTCAAAGTGAACAAATAGAGCAGCTGCTAGAGCAAAAAGAGCAATTGAGCGCGCAGCAACTTGAGCTTCAAGGGCAACTCGAGCAAGCGCAAGCACAATTTCAACAAAACAAAGAAAAATTGGCTCAAGGTGAGCAACAGCGCGAATTGCTACAAGAGCAAATTCAACAGGCCCTGATTGAAGAGCAAGCATTAACACTCAAGGCACAACAAGCGCTTGCACCGTTAGACGAGCTCAATACTACCTTGAAGAGGGTGCTTGATAATTTAGAACAAGATGCAGCAGTCGGGCGTTGGCAAGCGCAACTGACAACCATAGATAAAAAGCTCGATGGCTTGGGCGCGGTAAACCTTGCCGCGATTGAAGAGTTCGCCAGTGCCAAAGAGCGCAAGCAGTATCTTGATGAGCAGCTTGAAGACTTAACCAATGCATTGGATACACTCGAAAGTGCGATTGCTAAAATAGACAGGCAAACTAAAGCGCAATTTAAAGAGACCTTTGAGCAAATCAATGATGATCTCAAAGAGTTGTTCCCGAAAGTGTTCGGTGGTGGCTCTGCGTACCTAGAGTTAACCAGTGATGACCTACTTGAAAGTGGTGTTGCCATTATGGCAAGGCCTCCAGGAAAGAAAAATTCCACAATCCATCTGTTAAGTGGTGGAGAAAAAGCGCTGACCGCATTATCATTGGTGTTTTCGATATTCAGACTCAATCCAGCCCCGTTTTGTATGCTTGACGAGGTGGACGCACCATTAGATGATGCCAACGTTGGCCGTTTTTGCCGTCTAGTGGAAGAAATGTCGCAAACAGTACAATTTGTGTATATCAGCCATAACAAGATAGCCATGGAAATGGCGGGGCGTTTGACCGGTGTTACTATGGCAGAGCCCGGGGTGTCACGCATGGTCGCGGTGGATATTGAGCAAGCAGTAGAAATGGCTCAAGCCAGTTAATTGAATAAACTAAGAATAAAGGTGAGGGGATGGCCGAAGATCTCAGATGGGTATTAATTCTAATCAGTGCGTTAGTCATTGGTGGTTTACTGATTCATGGCCTTTGGTCAGTGCGTAAAAGAACCAATGCAGTTGAAAACCAACCTGCACACAAGCAAGCCCCTGACATAAAAGAGCCTGCAACAGAACAACCGCCAGCAAGTGCACAGCCCCAGTCTGCGCCAGCCCAGCCGAGCATAGATACCGAGCGTGAAGAGCCGAGTTTCAGTGCCTTGGATGAGAATGAGCCAAGCATTGGTAGCTTCGACTTTGACGAGGATGCAGGTGATAACTTAGAGCCTGCTCAAGCCACGTCGTCAGAGTCAGAGCCCGAAGTGCAGCCAGAAGATTTTGTGATCATTCACGTTCATATGCCTGAAGGCTTACAAATGCAAGGCGCTAAGCTTTTACCACTGGTGCTTACATTGGGTTTTAAATATTCAGATGATGGTTTTTTCCATCGCCATGAACAAGCCAGTGGTCAAGGTCCAATCCTGTTTCGTATGGTGAACATGTACAATCCAGGCACATTCGATATTGATAACATGGAGCAATTCTCAACAGCGGGCGTAAGTTTATTTATGACCTTGCCTAATGAGGGGGAAGCTATGGCAACGTTCAACATGTTACACAGTGCCGCGAAAAAATTAGCGGATGAATTTGGCGCGCAACTGCTAGATCATCAACGCGAACCGTTAAGTGTAAACACGGTGCGCGAATACGTGGAGAAAGTCCGCGAGTATGCATAAACCCGATAAGTGCGTGCACAGCGCAGTTATCAACGGTAAACATATTTGAACTAAGCCACCAAAGGGTGGCTTTTTTATCGAGGTAGATATGAGTCTCACGCCTGAGCAAACTATTGCACAGCTTCGTGCCAGTTTAGAAGAGCATAATTACAACTACTACGTGCTAGACAACCCAAGTATTCCTGATGCTGAGTATGACCGCCTGATGCGAGAGCTTCAGGGCCTTGAGTCCCAGCACCCGCATTTAATCACAGCAGATTCTCCCAGCCAAAAAGTCGGTGGCGCGGCGCTTAGTAAGTTTTCACAGGTGACACACCAAGTACCGATGTTGTCGTTGGATAATGCCTTTGATGAAGATGAATTCAATGCCTTTAATAAGCGCATTCAAGAGCGTTTATCGTCAAGCCAAGAGCAGGTGTTTTGTTGTGAACCAAAGCTAGATGGTTTGGCTGTTTCTATTTTGTATCGTGATGGTGTGCTGGTTCAGGCTGCAACTCGGGGTGATGGTCAAGTAGGCGAAAACATCACTGAAAATGTAAAGACCATACGTAACATTCCATTGAAGCTACGTGGTGATTATCCACACGAGTTAGAAGTGCGCGGTGAAGTCTTTATGGATTTAGCAGGTTTTCATCGCCTCAATGAGCAAGCCAAAGAGAATGACTCTAAGGTGTTCGCGAACCCACGTAATGCTGCAGCGGGGAGTCTGCGTCAATTAGATTCTAAAATTACCGCAAAGCGCCCACTGATGTTCTATGCCTACTCAATGGGTCAAGTAACGGGAGCAGAGCTGGCAAATGGCCACTTTGAGCAACTCCATCAGCTAAAAGATTGGGGCCTGCCTTTGTGTCCTGAGACCAAATTAGTCAATGGTGCGGCCCAAGCGATTGCTTACTATCAAGATATCTTAACTCGCCGTGGCGAATTAAAATATGAAATCGATGGTGTAGTGATCAAAGTGAATGACAAGGATGCCCAAGCACAACTGGGTTTTGTTGCTCGAGCGCCACGCTGGGCCATTGCCTTTAAGTTTCCTGCCCAAGAAGAAATCACAGTACTTCAGGATGTGGAGTTCCAAGTTGGCCGAACTGGCGCGATTACGCCGGTGGCGCGACTTGAACCGGTTTATGTTGGTGGTGTGACTGTTTCAAATGCAACCTTGCACAATGGTGATGAGATAGCACGTTTAGGCGTAAAAGTGGGTGATACCGTGGTGGTGCGCCGTGCGGGTGATGTGATTCCGCAAATCACACAAGTGGTGTTGCAGCGCCGCCCTGCAGATGCCAAAGATATTGTTTTCCCAGAGCACTGCCCGGTGTGTGCATCACATGTTGAGCGCATTGAAGGCGAAGCCGTGGCGCGTTGCAGTGGCGGTCTTGTGTGTGCGGCACAACGTAAAGAAGCAATCAAGCACTTTGCTTCACGCAAAGCCATGGATATCGATGGTCTTGGCGATAAAATTGTTGAACAGCTGGTGGAGCGCGAGCTTATTCATACTCCTGCAGAGTTATTTCAGCTGCGTCAAGGTCACTTTGAGAGCTTAGAGCGCATGGGGCCGAAATCGGCTGCTAACTTAGTTGCTGCGCTGGAGGCTGCAAAAACAACGACCCTCGCTAAGTTTATTTATTCTCTTGGTATTCGCGAGGTGGGTGAAGCGACAGCGCAAAATCTAGCGAACCATTATCTAACATTAGATGCCATCATGGCTGCGAGTATTGACAACTTGCAAGAGGTCAGTGATGTCGGCGAAATAGTTGCGAAACACATTCACAGCTTCTTTAGTGAAGAGTCCAATCAAAAAGTGGTTACCGCTTTGCTTGCAGAGGGGGTGAATTGGCCAGCTTTAGAAGTAAAAAGTGAAAGTGAGCAACCACTTAGTGGTTTAACATACGTGGTTACCGGTACGTTGAGTAGTTTAAGCCGAAACGATGCCAAGGCGCGATTACAGGCGTTGGGAGCGAAAGTCGCCGGCAGTGTATCAGCGAAAACGCATGCGCTTATCGCAGGTGAAAAAGCAGGCTCTAAGCTCACCAAAGCAACAGAGTTAGGTGTTGATGTACTTAGCGAAGACGACTTAATCGCGCTGCTTGAGCAACACGGAGGCTAGGACGATGGATGGCTTTGTATCTTGGCTACAGTCGGGGCTTTACCGTCTAGGTCAATGGCTATCTCCGTATCTAGGGGATATTGCTCTGGTATTTGTAGTGTGTATTATCGGCCTCTATGCGGGTGATGTGATTAAGGCCATCAAGAAAATTGTGGCAGGTAAGCACTTTTTGCTGCGCACATTAGTGTTTGTGCTAGTGAGCGCTTTTGGTCTCGGTGTACTGACTTTGTGGGTAAGTCCCTTCATGGCTCAGGCGCTGATGCTCTTTGGTACAACGTATTTACCACTTACTGCGCTGGCAGCGTTCATCTTGGTAGGGGTGTTAGCTGATAGGAAGTCACAGCTGTGAAAGTGTACGGGCCAGAGTATTGGGATAAGCACGGGGCGTATCGCACGCCTATAGGCTTTACCTTAGCCTTGATTGTGTTGCTTAGGCCTTATCTGATTTGGGTTTTTGCGGCGATATCGCGTCGTCCAGAATTAGACTTAGTAGCCCTAGTCTATGCTCAAAAGAGTGACTTCTTTATTGCTCTTGGTATTGCCGCAGTCGCCATTTTACCAGCAACGGTTTATTCATTTCGCCGCCCTGGCGCAAAACCATTATTCAAAGCGATGTGGCCGGTTATGCGCTGGCCGCTTATCATCTGTGCGCTACTCGATTTGGGGTGGTTAATTTTGCAAGCATCTCAGCAGCATTATAAATTTTCGTTTTATATTGCGATTCAAGCTGTTGGCGTTGCGTGGGTGCTATTGTTTTTACTGCGCAGCCGATATTTAAAAGTGTTTTTCGCTGATTGGCCAGATGAGCTTGAGAGCAAAACTCAGTCTAAGGAACCTTGATGTCATCGCCGCGTGCTGTGGATGTTTTATTATTTAAAGTAACCTTGATCGCATTACTGCCCACAATCGCTTTGGTGTACCTAGCGCAAGCATGGGGAGTTGTGGCTCTAACAATAGCGAGTGTGTATACGTTGGCACTGAGTTCTTGCTTATATCGGTTAACCCCAATATTTCGCCATAGAAACCACGTTAGCCGCTTCGTTTTACGAGAGCAAGGACAACTTCGTGTGTGCTCGTTGGCGGGATTGTTTGATTTCCAAGGTAATTGGCAGAGCATCACACTTGCGGATATTGATTCGGTATCACTGAGCGAGCATCGTATCGACATTAATACGAAAACCGTGAATTATTCGCTAAGTGTAGTGGGGGAGGCACAGCAATTGCGCCAACACATGCAAAGTGTGCTGGCAGACACAAAAGTAAAGGTAATCAACTGATATTGATTACCTAGGGCGTGTTTTAGGCTTTTTTAACGAACGCTGCGGTTACCATCATCTCGCCTACACCATCCACTTTACAATCGAGTTCATGGTCTTTTTTATCAAGAATTCGTCGAACTAGCGCTTTGGTGCCTATTTTAATGACTTGTGAGCTGCCTTTCACTTTGAGGTCCTTAGCAACCGTCACTTTGTCACCTTCACTTAATACCGTGCCATTTGCATCTTTGACGATAACGGTATCCTCATCAGCAACTTCGTTCGGGTTCCATTCGTAGGCGCACTCTGGGCAGACCAAGTTTGTTTGGTCTTCGTATACGTATTCAGAGTTGCATTTAGGGCAAGGAGGAAGCGACATAATAAAATTCTCGTTAGCAAAAATGAGCAAGCATAATAATGGTATCACAGCGAGATAGCGAGTTTTCGTGTGAGGTATTACAAAAATGCTGTGCAAGATCAAAAAAGGGCGCTTACAACAGCACCCCTTTTGCGTTTAATATGCGCCTTCGCTGTAGATTAATTCGTAGCTGTGGCTGTAAATTTCTAAAATATTTCCAAATGGGTCTTCCATATAAATCATGCGGTATGGCTTTTCACCTGGATAGTAATAGCGAGGCTTTTCCATGCGTTTTTTACCACCGGCAGCAACGATACGCTCAGCAAGTTCTTCAACATTCGGGTCCTGCACGCAGAAATGGAAAATGCCTGTTTTCCAATATTCGAAGTTATCTTCAGGGTTTGTTTGATTTTTAAATTCAAATAACTCTACGCCAATGCGGTCACCCGTTGATAAGTGGGCAATACGAAAGCGTTGCCAACCTGCACCAAACACGTCTGTGCACATTTCACCAATGGCACTGTCATCTTCTTCGATTTGTGTTGGTTTCATGATCAAATACCAGCCAAGCACTTGCGTGTAAAACTCTACTGCTTTTTCTAGATCTGGAACGGAAATACCAATGTGCGAAAAGTTGCGTGGGTAAACGTGACTCATAATTTGTCTCCTGTGTATCAATAACATCAGAATACAAAGTGGAGTAAATTATGTACAATTATCAAAATTCATTATTCTAATCATATTATGTAATGATCAATTTAACTTGGTTGAAAACATTTTGTACGCTTGCCGAAGTGGGGCACTTCACACGCACTGCTGAACGTTTGTACATGACTCAGTCTGGTGTTAGTCAACATATTAATAAGCTTGAAGAGCAGTTGGGGGTGGCCTTAATCATCCGTGCTAAAAAGCAGTTTAAATTAACTGATGCAGGAGAGCGGTTACTCGAGCAAGCCGATTCAGTCTTTTTGGCATTGACTAACTTAGAGCAAACTGTTGTTGCCGACCCTCCTTTTGAAGGACTAGTTCGCATTATGTCACCGGGCAGTGTGGGCCTGAAAATATACCCGCACTTGCTCGAGTTACAACAGCAACACGCCAAGCTTGCTGTTGATTATCGTTTTGCTCCAAATTCGAGTATCCAACAGGCACTTGAGCGAGGTGATGTTGATGTTGGCTTTATGACTCGGCCATCAACCTCGGCGCAGGTGTGCAGCGAGGTCATTGCCAACGAGCCTTTGCTATTGGTGACGCCTGTCGATATTGAGGAACCAAGTTGGCCGGTTCTATGTGAACTTGGCTTTATTGATCACCCCGATGGTGCCCATCATGCCCATTTGTTGTTGAGTGCCAACTATCGGCAGTTCAATCACAGTGACTTATTCCATAAAAGCGGCTTTTGTAATCAAATACATCTCATTTTGGAGCCAGTGAGCCGCGGATTAGGCTTTACCGTATTGCCAGCACATGCTGTGAATGCATTTGCGCAACAACAAGGGATCCGAGTGCATCACCTAACTCATGAGGTCTGTGAAACACTGTATTTGTGTTGGCAACGCGGGAAAGTAATGCAAAATAGGGTAAAGTCTATTATTGAACAGGCTCGCAAATACCTATAGCCGTTCTTTTGGAGAGAGATATGCTTGATTGGAAAACTATCCTTCACTATAGCGCCAAGGGTAACCTTGCACCGGATAGGCGCGTTGAAAAAACACTCGAGCAGTGGCGCGAGATTTTAACTGAAGAGCAGTTTTACGTGACCAGAATGAAGGGCACTGAGCGGCCATTTAGCAGTGAGTCTTGCACTGTGTTTGAACCGGGGCGATATCATTGTGTATGTTGCGACAACGTGTTGTTTGACGGTGATGAAAAGTTTGACAGCGGCAGTGGTTGGCCGTCTTTTACCCAACCAGCATCAGACAATGCCATTGCCTATATTGGCGATATGAGTCACGGTATGAGCCGTGTAGAGACAGTATGTAGTGTATGCGATGCGCACTTAGGGCATGTATTTCCAGATGGTCCTGCGCCGTCATATTTGCGTTATTGTATTAACGCTGCTGCAATCAAGAAGGCATAGAAGATAGGCACTTTGGCAAGCATTTGGCGTTAATTAAGCAAACACGATAGTGCGATTACGCCCTGTTGCTTTGGCTTCGTAGAGAGCTTTATCAGCTTCTTTAAGGGCGTGTTCAAACGATTTAGTGTGGCTGTCGATATAGGTCAAGCCAATGCTCAGTGTTATACGTGTGGTGTGTACATCACTGAGTTTTAAAGTAGAGTCGGCGACCATCTGCCTAAACTCGTCCAATTTGATTTGGCTGTCGGCGAGCTTGGCATTGGGCAACACAACTACAAATTCCTCACCACCAAAACGGCATAATAAGTCACTGCCACGAAATGAGGCTTTGAGCTTCTTAGCGACTAACTGTAATGCTCTGTCACCACATTCGTGACCGTAGGTATCATTGACACGTTTAAAGTGATCCAGATCTATCATCGCGACGCTTGCTGTGCCGTGGATCGGATGCAGGCCAATAACTCGATTTACTTCATCGTAGAAGCCTCTGCGATTGAGTAAATTAGTGAGTTGATCTTTGGAAGCGATATCTCTGAGCTCAGCTTCCATAAGCTTTTGCTCGGTAATATCACGTTCAACAGCCGCAAAGTGAGTGAGTTCACCAACCGCATTCTTCAATGGGAATATATTCATATCAAGCCAGTAGCCAATTCCCGACTTTGAGTAGTTGTAGATAGACTCGCGAACAGATTCCTGATTAAGCAATGCATTTCTCACCCGCTTTCTCGTTTCAGGGCAGGTCTCTTTGCCTTGTAACATCCGCGGTGTTTTACCGATAACTTCTTCAGGCTCATAGCCTGTAAGTTCAGTAAAAGCTTGATTAACATAAACAATTTTTGGCCCGCCTTCGGCTTTTTCAATGGTGTTAGCTTCGGTAATGACAATGACATCATTGGCGTTGGCAAAAATAGCTTCAAAGGGCAGCAAGAACTTATCTGCTGCTAACTCCCAAAATGTAACAACAACATACTCCACCTCATTATTTTCATTCATGTGCGGATAAGCATCACATAACACCCACGTAGTTTTGGATTGTGAACTGTCACAGATCCCCACCTCAATATTTGACACAGGCCCCTTTTGGGTGATTGCCTTATTTACTGGATATTCTTCGAGAGGGAGGGGTTGCTGAGCGGTATTGATAAATCGCCATTTGGGATCCAGAGCATCTTTGCCCATGGCTTGATCTTCACTTAAGCGCAGGAGAGTCAGTGCGCGAGAGTTGGCGTAGAGGATTTCAGTATTAGCATTGTGAACAACGACACCTTCTTTAAGTGACTCTATAATTTTTGGGGCGTCGATGTTTTTTAGCTTCATATTTACCTTGGATACTTTGCTAGTGCTATGTGCACAACTAACAGCTGCCAGTAAAGTCCATCTTTACTTGTTATTTCAGGACGATGAATTCACTCGTGCCCTAAAATAAAAGTAGCATAAATAATAACGATATAGCCATATTAACCTTACTATTTATAGTGATTTAGGTACTAAATCGTGGAGAATGTTGACCTTTGGTTGAACCCGATGACTGCTGCAAAAGTACATAATACCAAGAATTCACATGCTCGAATTTGCAGCGACATGTAATACACCACCTTATATGCGCTGGGCGAGTGCTTTACTATCGGTGTGACGAACAAGGAAAAGGGCTCCAAGGAGCCCTTTGTCATTATTAGTGTGCGCTTATCCAAGCGTTTACGTCCTGTTCAACAATTGTCATAGGACGTGCACCAGATAACAAGATGACATCATGGAAGGCCTTGATGTCGAATTTGTCGCCTAGGGCTTCTTTGGCTCGTTCACGAAGTTCTACCAATTTAATCATTCCGAGCTTATAGCCAAGCGCTTGCCCAGGCCATGCTATATAACGGTCAATGGCTGGAACCACATCACCCATTGGGCTGCCTGTTGCTTGGGCGAAGTAATCAATCGCTTGTTGACGAGTCCACTTTTTATGATGCAGACCCGTATCAACGACTAAACGTGCCGCTCTGTATACTTCTGCTTGGAGACGACCAAGATCCCCAAATGGATCATTTTCATACATGCCCATTTCGTAAGCGACCAGCTCAGAGTAAAGAGCCCAACCTTCGACATACGCATTGAAAGAAGCGTTTTGGCGCATCAAGCCGATGTCTTGTTGCAACATATTCAAAGCAATTTGGAAATGATGCCCCGGTACAGCCTCGTGATAGGTCAAAGTTTTCATGCCAAAGCTAGGCACGGCTTTCATGTCTTTGAGGTTAATATAAAACACCCCAGGACGAGAGCCATCGAGTGACGGTGGATTGTAATAGCCGCCCGCAGAGCCTGCTTCAACAGCGACAGGAATACGACGTACCTGTACTTCTTGTGGTGGTAATGTTGAGAAATACTCAGGCGCTTTTTCGTTAATATGAGTGATCTCGCCACGTAAAAATTCCAACAGTTCAGCACGGCCTTCATCACTATCTGGGTATAAAAAGCGCGGATCTTCATTGAGTTGCTGTAAACGCTCATTCACAGTGCCTTCAACGTAGCCATTAGCTTTGAGGATCTCATCCATGCGTGCAGTAATGCGTTTAACTTCATCCAATCCTACTTGGTGTATTTGTTCTGCGCTCATTGAAGAGTCGCCAAGGTAGGTTATTTCGTGCTGATAAAATGCTTCGCCATTGGGTTGAGCCCAAATCCCTACTTGTTCTGGCGCCTGTTGCTCAAGTTCTTGCATATCTTTTAGTACAGCGGCAAAAGCAGGGTAGATTTTGCCACGCACAATTTCTTGTGCTTGCATAATAAAGCTTTGACGTTGTTGCTCATCAATTTCATCAAGTAGCGCTAGTTTCTCTTTGAATGAGCTGACAAGTGGGTGTTCACTCGGTAAATCTGCCGTGAAATTTTGCAAGTATCCAAGGGTATTTGGAAACAATGCTTTGGGTAATATCACACCTAGTTGCGCATCTGCATTTACTTTCTCTTGTACTTGCTTGGCAACAGTGCTGAGTGCCTCGAGTCGTGCTAAATAATCTTTAGCATCTTGCTCAGATGCAACTTCGTGTTGGTCTTTAAGAATATTAGGTAAGTCAATGAGTGGCCCTGACAACTGATTGACGATATACGGCAAGTGGCCGCCCCATGTATCGATATAACCTGCTGCAAACTCACTATCGCCCGCGTAATAGTTGGCAATAACCTCATTTATTTTTAGGTGAAGTGCGTCTTTGTCATCGAGTTTGTCATGCTGCAATGCCTTTAGCTTGCTGGCTGCTTGAGCCATATCTTGCTGTAGGCGTTGCATACCAACAACTGAGTAATCCGGCAATTTAGCGCTGTAATGGCCATATTGCTCAACTGGCAGCTTTAAAGATGTAGCGAGGGCACTTTGATGTGAAATGAATGTGTTAGTGTATTCATCTACCGCAGCGTGCACTTGTTCATGTCCAGGCAGTTGTTGTTCTAACACAGGTTGCTGCTCAGATGTACTTGGAGCCTCTTGGCACCCAGCAAGCGCTAAGGCAACGCCAAGCGCGAGAGCGTTGATTTTATTCATATAGGACTCATTTATTTTGGGCATGTTGATGGCAACAATATACAGGCTTTGTCGATGAATGCTAGGTTGGTCAGCCTATTGGCTCAAGTTAACTCGCTTGAGGGTGCTTACTGATGTACTTTTCTTTAATTTTGTCGTATCGCTGTGCCATTTCTCCATCAAGCTCTGAGGCATCTAACAGATCAATACAACGTTTTGCCAATTGTTGGTTAAAAGTCATGCCTTGTCTGATACTTCCTTCATATAGGCATTGCAGTAGGTTCAATGCAATGCTGCGGTTTTTTGGCATGACTCTAAAAGCTTGCGTAAAGGCTTCCAAAGCAAGTAAATAGTTGCCTTGCGAAAACTTTTCAACAGCGTGGTTATTAAGTTCCCGTGGGCCCATCCGTAGCTCTTTACGTTCAGTTTGCTGCTGAATGGCGCTTTTAAGTTGTAGCTCTGAGCTGCGCTCAGGGTAGCGCTCACAATGCTCAATAATTTTGCTGTACAAAGCTTGCGCCTGCGTATGAAAACCAACTTCATGATACGCTTTTGCTTGATCCAAAGATGCGTCAATAGAGCGAATAGGGGTATCGTCTGAGGCAAGTTGCTCTAGCAGCATTTTTGCCTTTTGATGCTCATCGTTTAAGTAATGAAGACGAGCGGTGAGTACATCTACTTGCTCTTGTTGATGGGCATCGGGAAACTGTTGCTTTAAATCATTGAGATATTTGGTAGTTTGTCGAGTAACGCGAGTAATACTATCGGTTTGATCAGTAGTGAGTGCATAATCGATACTTGCTCTTGCAGCGTTAAGATACACATCTGGAGAATCGTGTACTGAGTGTTTGGCGTACTTAGCAATGTCTCTACAAGTCAGGTAATTTTGCTCATAATCATGATTAATTTGAGCTACTTGCGAGAGGTTTTCTTGGCGGTCAAGGTTGCGAGGAGCCATTGTTGTTGCTGCTACAAGATATTCTTGAGCTTGGTCATATTGATTTAGTTTAATCTCTAATTGAGATAATAAGTCATAAGCCACTAGTCTAGTCTCTGGGCGCTCCAACATGGCCTTTAACATACGATGTGCAAGGTTATGCTCATTATTGCCAATCATCGCTTCCACTAAGCCAATTCTTGCCCAAGTGAATTTCTGTATGTCTAACACTGATTTAAAGAAGGTTTTTGCCTCTTCCCAGTGTTTTTGTAGTAATAAACTGTCGCCCTTTAACCTGAGTAAAACAGCTGCATAGCCTTGGTTCGCAACCAGCTTTGTATCAATCGCTCTAATTGCTTTTGAATAATTTTCGTCATCAATGAGTTGATAAATGCTTTTAAGGGCATGTTTACGTTTGACGATTCTCTCAATACGACTTTTAAGCTCGAAGGTGTTAAATGGCTTAACCAAGAAGTCATCGGGATGAAGTTCTAAAACACTGTGTACCAATTCACCTGAAGTCTCAGCCGATATAAAAATAAACCCTGTCGACCCTTTAATTAATTTTTTAACTTTGAGTTCTTCGTAGAGTTGGTAACCATCTTGGTTCTTGCTGAGGTTGAAAGCGCATATGATGAGATCAAACTTTTGGTCTTTGCACAGCTCTTTGGCCGCATTTGCACTTTCTGCAAAGCGCAACGCTTTGTAACCCAAGCGTTCAAGAGACTGCTTCATGTAGCTCAGGGCTAAGGGTTGTTCTTCAACAATTAATATATGTGCAGAGCCAGTTACTTGTTGTGACATACCAAGGCAGAGAAATATCCATTTCGATTGACTATATAAACTAGTCTAGCTGCTGACAAGTAAATCGCGAATAAAGCTTCTAATTGCCTGTTTTTAATACGTTAATCACTAAGAGGGCAGGAGGGGATCTGTTGCTATAACAAATGGCTTTGACTTTTTGCGTGCTAAGCCGCCATTTAATTGATATTTGAACAATAAATTTACAGTTGCCAGTCTTTATAAAAGTTATGGCTTATTGAGAGAAAATAGAATTATCACGTAGGTAGTGGGATGTACTGGCTTTGAACCAGCGAAATTCGTCTTGTTAGGGCAATAGTGCGATGCTGAGCATCGTAGAAACATATTAAGAAGTAGATGGTGGGTTGTACTGGACTTGAACCAGTGACCCTCGCCTTGTAAGGGCGATGCTCTCCCAACTGAGCTAACAACCCGCAGATATGTACGTTTTAGTAGATGGTGGGTTGTATTGGCTTGTTACCAATAAACCTTGCCTTGATAAGGGTAATAGTGCGATGCAGAGCATCGAATTCACTTTAACTCCATCTAAATGATGGTGGGTTGTACTGGACTTGAACCAGTGACCCTCGCCTTGTAAGGGCGATGCTCTCCCAACTGAGCTAACAACCCAAAACGTATTTTTCGACTCTTCTATATGGTGGGTTGTATTGGCTTGTTACCAATAAACCTCGCCTTGCTAAGGGTAATAGTGCGATGCAGAGCATCGAATTCACCTTAACTCCATCGAAATGATGGTGGGTTGTACTGGACTTGAACCAGTGACCCTCGCCTTGTAAGGGCGATGCTCTCCCAACTGAGCTAACAACCCATATAGAGTTTTTAAGGACATTGAATAAAGAATGGTGGGTTGTACTGGACTTGTTACCAATAACTCCCGCCTTGCTAAGGGTAATAGTGCGATGCAGAGCATCGAATTTTACCTTAACTCCATCGAAATGATGGTGGGTTGTACTGGACTTGAACCAGTGACCCTCGCCTTGTAAGGGCGATGCTCTCCCAACTGAGCTAACAACCCGAGTCTTCGTGCTTCTATATGGTGGGTTGTATTGGACTTAACCAATAAACCTCGCCTTGATAAGGATAATAATGCGATGCAGAGCATCGAGTTCACCTTAACTCCATCGAAATGATGGTGGGTTGTACTGGACTTGTTACCTATAACTCCCGCCTTGCTAAGGGAAATAGTGCGATGCAGAGCATCGAATTTCACCTTAACTCCATCTAAATGATGGTGGGTTGTACTGGACTTGAACCAGTGACCCTCGCCTTGTAAGGGCGATGCTCTCCCAACTGAGCTAACAACCCATATAGAATATTCAGATGTGTCACTTAAAAAGTGGTGGGTTGTACTGGACTTGAACCAGTGACCCTCGCCTTGTAAGGGCGATGCTCTCCCAACTGAGCTAACAACCCACATCTGCACAACACTGTTCTTTAACTTTGTTAAATCACCGCGTTGCTGTGGGGCGCTATTATAGATAGAGAGAAAAGACTGTCAACACTTGAATTATACATTTTGTTTCATATGCAGGATTTATAGCCAATCAGTGGGTGATTTAACCAGTTATCGGTTGATTTGTGAGTAACCGCGTACTCGTGCATCTTATAACAGCCGCTGTGCGCGTACCGCATGGTATTGGAAGGTGATTAGCTTAACAATGAGCTTTAACATTAACAGCGAATTTTAGCGGGTAGGTTATGAATTACAGTGCGTTTATTTCACATGGGGGAGGGCCGTTGCCTTTATTAGGACATGAGGGTCACACCGATATGGTGAATACATTACAAAAGCTGGCGGCTTCTATAGCTAAGCCAACAGCAATCATTGCTGTTAGTGCCCACTGGGAAACCCCCGGTATTTTTGTAAATACACGAAAGCATCTTGAGTTACTCTATGACTATTATGGATTTCCAGAACAAGCGTATGCAATTGAGTACCCGCTTTTTGGTGAGTCTCACGTTGCCCAGCAAGTTATAGATGCGCTGAATAATCTCGATGTACCCGTGGAGGCTGAAACACACCGAGGTATCGATCATGGTGTATTTGTTCCACTTGCCATCATGTATCCATCAGCAGATATCCCGTGTGTGCAAGTGTCAATACATCAAGATTATGATCCGCAACTTCATATAGAAGTAGGGAAGCGTATAGCTGCAGCAATTTCACATCTAGATAATGTACTTGTATTGGGATCTGGATTTTCGTTTCATAACATGAAGGCGTTCTGGCAGCCGGATGAACCTCACGCTAATAATGCCAACCGCGCATTTGAAGCCTGGTTGGCTGAATTGTTGACAGGGCCAATCTCAGAGCGCGAACGAATAGAACAACTTATAGCATGGGACAAAGCCCCTGGAGCAAGACTTTGTCACCCTACTGAAGAGCACCTTTTACCTCTGCATGTAGCCTATGGTGCTGCTCAATCAACACCGACAACCATTGAACAGGTAGATGTGGTAGGTAAATTGGCAACGTTCGCACTGTGGTCAATACCAAATCAATGCTGAAATAGAACAATAAAAAACCACAAATACCAGTGCCTTGAACAAGGTTTGTTCGCTTTGGCTAAAATTGCTTCGGTCAGTAAAAAGTTACTGAAAAAGTGTTGACTTATTTTAGGGGGCTGCATAGAATGCGCCCCGCACTAAACGAGATAGCGACTTCAAGTTGCTAAGCGTTGATGGCTAGGTTTGGGGCTATAGCTCAGCTGGGAGAGCGCTTGCATGGCATGCAAGAGGTCGGCGGTTCGATCCCGCCTAGCTCCACCAAATCAATTAGTGTAAAATGCAGTCCTACCGCGTAGGCTAAACCTCGAGTGTTTAGTTGCAATTAACTCGTATGGTAAGAGTTTAAATAACCAGTCCTAGTGACAAAAGCATGTGTTTTTGTAATTAGGCCGCTTAGCCTCGCCGGCTCGGCTGTCGCACTTACAAAAATTACTCGAAGCAATGCTTCGAAATGCAAATTTTTGTC